>NZ_CAEP01000260.1:0-101 GCF_000307285.2 Kurthia sp. Dielmo | reverse complement strand
CGATTCCCATCAGTCGCCCCATTATTGGGGTATAGCCAAGCGGTAAGGCAACGGATTTTGATTCCGTCATGCCCAGGTTCGAATCCTGGTACCCCAGCCAT
>NZ_CAEP01000259.1:0-103 GCF_000307285.2 Kurthia sp. Dielmo | reverse complement strand
TCATAATAAAAAAGAGACTGAGACAAAATACGTCATTTTCCTTTTTTAGCGTTCGCAACGAAAAACCGGAACCGCGCCACCGCGCGATTCCGGTTTTTCTTAT
>NZ_CAEP01000258.1:0-104 GCF_000307285.2 Kurthia sp. Dielmo | reverse complement strand
AAAATAAAATGGTGCCGAGGGCCGGAATCGAACCGGCACGGTAGTCACCTACCGCAGGATTTTAAGTCCTGTGCGTCTGCCAGTTCCGCCACCCCGGCATAATT
>NZ_CAEP01000257.1:0-103 GCF_000307285.2 Kurthia sp. Dielmo | reverse complement strand
ATAAATGGTGCGCCCAGCAGAAGTCGAATCCACAACCTTCTGATCCGTAGTCAGACGCTCTATCCAATTGAGCTATGGGCGCAAAAATAATAATATTAAATTT
>NZ_CAEP01000256.1:0-109 GCF_000307285.2 Kurthia sp. Dielmo | reverse complement strand
GTGTAAAACAATCTCTCATATGAGCATAAGAAAAACCGGAATCGCGCTGTTGCGCGGTTCCGGTTTTTCGTTGCGAACACTAAAAAAGGAAAATAAAGTGTTTGTCCCA
>NZ_CAEP01000255.1:0-109 GCF_000307285.2 Kurthia sp. Dielmo | reverse complement strand
ATGGCGGCCGAGGGGATCGAACCCCCGACCTCCCGGGTATGAACCGGACGCTCTAGCCAGCTGAGCTAGGCCGCCATAATAATAATTGGTTAGTTAAAAAAATAATGGT
>NZ_CAEP01000254.1:0-110 GCF_000307285.2 Kurthia sp. Dielmo | reverse complement strand
TAAGTTATTAAGCCTAAAAAATTTAAAACTTAATAATTAATAATAAAAATCTTTAAAAAGAAATTTGTTTGTTACTTTCAATGTCGTTTTATCCAGTTTTCAAAGAACAA
>NZ_CAEP01000253.1:0-113 GCF_000307285.2 Kurthia sp. Dielmo | reverse complement strand
GCCGACTTCGTTCCCGTCTTTGTCATATACATTCACCGTTGCGCCTGGCTCTGTTTTACCGGTTACTTGGTAACCATCTGTTGAGTTACCTGTTGTTGCCACATCCGTTGGTG
>NZ_CAEP01000252.1:0-113 GCF_000307285.2 Kurthia sp. Dielmo | reverse complement strand
TTAAATTAAAATAAAAAAATGGAGGAGGTAGAGGGATTCGAACCCCCGCGCGGTTTGACCCGCCTGTTGGTTTTCAAGACCAATCCCTTCAGCCAGACTTGGGTATACCTCCA
>NZ_CAEP01000251.1:0-118 GCF_000307285.2 Kurthia sp. Dielmo | reverse complement strand
ATGCGCACTGTTATAGGTTAAATAAATAACTTCGTCCATATTCCATTTTTTATTGGTAAACGTAAACTCTTTAATACTTACTTGTTCAAATGTATCTGGATATAGCGCACGCTCTACC
>NZ_CAEP01000250.1:0-121 GCF_000307285.2 Kurthia sp. Dielmo | reverse complement strand
AACATAAAATAAAATGGTGCGCCCAGCAGAAGTCGAATCCACAACCTTCTGATCCGTAGTCAGACGCTCTATCCAGTTGAGCTATGGGCGCATAAAAAATATATATAAGTTAATTAAAGTT
>NZ_CAEP01000249.1:0-124 GCF_000307285.2 Kurthia sp. Dielmo | reverse complement strand
TATATATAAAGAAAAAAATAAATCGAGTTTTTTTAGATGGTGGACCTTGCAGGACTCGAACCTGCGACCGGACGGTTATGAGCCGTCTGCTCTAACCAACTGAGCTAAAGGTCCTTCTTTAGGT
>NZ_CAEP01000248.1:0-130 GCF_000307285.2 Kurthia sp. Dielmo | reverse complement strand
GGTGTGCCTAGCAACGTCCTACTCTCGCAGGGGGAAACCCCCAACTACCATCGGCGCTAAAGAGCTTAACTTCTGTGTTCGGCATGGGAACAGGTGTGACCTCTTTGCCATCATTACTAGACTATGAAAG
>NZ_CAEP01000247.1:0-158 GCF_000307285.2 Kurthia sp. Dielmo | reverse complement strand
GGAGCCTAGCGGGATCGAACCGCTGACCTCCTGCGTGCAAGGCAGGCGCTCTCCCAGCTGAGCTAAGGCCCCATTACTAAATGGTCGGAATGACAGGATTCGAACCTGCGACCCCTTGGTCCCAAACCAAGTGCTCTACCAAGCTGAGCTACATTCCG
>NZ_CAEP01000246.1:0-164 GCF_000307285.2 Kurthia sp. Dielmo | reverse complement strand
ACAGCCAAAATGGAGCAGAAGTTAAAACGTGAGCAACGCAAGTTATCACGTCGCTACGAGCAAGCGAAAAAAGATGGGCGTGATTTACGTGAGTGCATGAACTATCAAAAGCAACGTCGTAAAGTGGCTCGTTTGCGTGAGCGTGTCGCGTTTCAACGTGAAGA
>NZ_CAEP01000245.1:0-165 GCF_000307285.2 Kurthia sp. Dielmo | reverse complement strand
TTCTGCATAATCCATTTCAGATTCATAAATTGGGATAAGTTGATGTGCTACAATTAAAACTTTTTCTACAACTGTACCAGAAATAGAGAATTCATTTGGTTCTCTTGCTAATAAATGGGTCATTTTTGTATGATTCGATAAAATCTTTAATGCGTTCCCTTCAAT
>NZ_CAEP01000244.1:0-166 GCF_000307285.2 Kurthia sp. Dielmo | reverse complement strand
AAATGGCGGTCCGGACGGGACTCGAACCCGCGACCTCCTGCGTGACAGGCAGGCATTCTAACCAGCTGAACTACCGGACCATTGGTTGCGGGGACAGGATTTGAACCTGCGACCTTCGGGTTATGAGCCCGACGAGCTACCACTGCTCCACCCCGCGATAATGATA
>NZ_CAEP01000243.1:0-167 GCF_000307285.2 Kurthia sp. Dielmo | reverse complement strand
TGATAAAATGAGAATATGTGTTTGGATATTTTATTTAAAGGAGCAAACAATCATGTATGATTACATAAAAGGTGTTGTGACACGTATTACACCAGAATATATTGTGATGGAGCAAGGTGGAATTGGCTATCAATTAAATACACCTAATCCATATGCTTTTCATCAAA
>NZ_CAEP01000242.1:0-167 GCF_000307285.2 Kurthia sp. Dielmo | reverse complement strand
TTTGATGAAAAGCATATGGATTAGGTGTATTTAATTGATAGCCAATTCCACCTTGCTCCATCACAATATATTCTGGTGTAATACGTGTCACAACACCTTTTATGTAATCATACATGATTGTTTGCTCCTTTAAATAAAATATCCAAACACATATTCTCATTTTATCA
>NZ_CAEP01000241.1:0-174 GCF_000307285.2 Kurthia sp. Dielmo | reverse complement strand
CTTTACCGGTAGGTGTGGCTTATTGGTTGCATGAAGGGGCATCGCCATTTAAACCATTAGCTGTACGATTAGGGAAAAGCTATGATGAGACAGCAAAAATTGTCTTTGAAAAACAAACACGGTTGTGTTCTATCACCTTTACCTCGTTTGTAGAAAAACTTTATTAACAAAAAG
>NZ_CAEP01000240.1:0-185 GCF_000307285.2 Kurthia sp. Dielmo | reverse complement strand
GGGAGGGTTCGTCGTCATAAGCTACGCAGAGATCCAAAAGTGTATCATATAAACTTGGATTCAGAAGAAATTATTTCCATTTAATGGTCTCTTCTTTAGCGTAGCGTTTCGATGAATTAACATAAATATCAATTAATACAAAATTAAGTTAGATATGCGTGTTGGAAAATATTTTTTTGACACTC
>NZ_CAEP01000239.1:0-185 GCF_000307285.2 Kurthia sp. Dielmo | reverse complement strand
AAGCATCGATAAGCGAACCAAATAAATCCGCATAATCACTCGTCAACCCATCTAAGAACTTCGATAGATGCGCATTGTTATAGGTTAAATAAATAACTTCGTCCATATTCCATTTTTTATTGGTAAACGTAAACTCTTTAATGCTCACTTGTTCAAATGTATCTGGATATAGCGCACGTTCTACT
>NZ_CAEP01000238.1:0-188 GCF_000307285.2 Kurthia sp. Dielmo | reverse complement strand
TGGTGGAGCCTAGCGGGATCGAACCGCTGACCTCCTGCGTGCAAGGCAGGCGCTCTCCCAGCTGAGCTAAGGCCCCGTTTCAAAATGGTGGGCCTAAATGGACTCGAACCATCGACCTCACGCTTATCAGGCGTGCGCTCTAACCAGCTGAGCTATAGGCCCATTTTGAATAAGTTTATATAAAGTTA
>NZ_CAEP01000237.1:0-194 GCF_000307285.2 Kurthia sp. Dielmo | reverse complement strand
TTTTATCTTGAAGGGCTTTTGAGAACAACAAATGACCTTGTCGTTCAAACCGTTCAAGCATACATCAACTATTATAATAATACTCGAATTTTAGCAAAGTTAAACCACCTTTCTCCAGTTGAATACCGGAAAAAGGTGGCAAAACAAGAATTTGACGGCGACTCCTAGGGGAATAGCTTGAGTGGAAGACCCCG
>NZ_CAEP01000236.1:0-208 GCF_000307285.2 Kurthia sp. Dielmo | reverse complement strand
TTAAGCCATCACAGGTGGGTCTGGATATTGATTATGATTTTTGCTTAGAGAATGTATTAGAAATTGCTGAAAAAGCGTATGAGTATGGTATTTTTATTAACTTAGATCAAGAAAATTATTCACGCTTACATCCGACATTTTCGATTTTAGAAGCGGTCCATGCCAAATACCCAGGTATCGTTGGTACAGTAATTCAAGCGTATTTCCA
>NZ_CAEP01000235.1:0-208 GCF_000307285.2 Kurthia sp. Dielmo | reverse complement strand
CACAATCGTTCCTTTCGTCTGACGAGCTTCTAGCGCTTCTGTAAGGATGTCCTTCACCCACTGCTTGGCTTCTGAATCGCTGCCAGTTTCATTTCCTAAATCATCTAATACAAGAAAGTCCACTCGACTTAGCAAATCAATGAAATACATTTGGTCATATGGGTACTTCTGGTCATTCCATGATTTTTTTATCATCATCAACATACGA
>NZ_CAEP01000234.1:0-208 GCF_000307285.2 Kurthia sp. Dielmo | reverse complement strand
AACAATCGTTCCTTTCGTCTGACGAGCTTCTAGCGCTTCTGTAAGGATGTCCTTCACCCACTGCTTTGCTTCTGAATCGCTGCCAGTTTCATTTCCTAAATCATCTAATACAAGAAAGTCCACTCGACTTAGCAAATCAATAAAATACATTTGATCATATGGATACTTCTGGTCGTTCCACGATTTTTTAATCATCATCAGCATGCGA
>NZ_CAEP01000233.1:0-216 GCF_000307285.2 Kurthia sp. Dielmo | reverse complement strand
GGTATGGCAACACTTTTAGACAACTTTTATGAGGGGTGCTCCAAGGCTTATGGAGCACAGAATCAGCTTGACATGGAGCCTCTCTGTGCATGACTTTTTATGACAGAAATCCAGCTATATTAGGCTGCATTAGCCAAGAAAGGCTATCATGCACATTGCTCCATATAAAGCGCTTCTTAATTAAGCGGATTAGAAATCGCCCTCTAAACCTTATAA
>NZ_CAEP01000232.1:0-220 GCF_000307285.2 Kurthia sp. Dielmo | reverse complement strand
ACGCATCGATAAGCGAACCAAATAAATCCGCATAATCATTCGTCAATCCATCTAAGAACTTTGATAGATGCGCATTGTTATAGGTTAAATAAATAACTTCGTCCATATTCCATTTTTTATTGGTAAACGTAAACTCTTTAATACTTACTTGTTCAAATGTATCTGGATATAGCGCACGCTCTACCCGATGAAAGCCATCAGCTACTAATAATTGTTTTTC
>NZ_CAEP01000231.1:0-224 GCF_000307285.2 Kurthia sp. Dielmo | reverse complement strand
TTACTTTTTTTGATGGGTATTACAACGGGTTTCAGAGTTTCAGATTTATTGATGTTAAAAGTTCGGGATGTAGAAGGAACACACATTAAAGTTATGGAACAAAAAACAAAAAAAATGAAACGTGTAATTATTTCTCCAGATTTAAAAAAAGTACTTAAAGAATATTTAAAGGATAAGAAGGCGAATGATTATCTTTTTTTGAGTAAAAAAAGACTAAGAGTGGG
>NZ_CAEP01000230.1:0-225 GCF_000307285.2 Kurthia sp. Dielmo | reverse complement strand
GCCTAGCAACGTCCTACTCTCGCAGGGGGAAACCCCCAACTACCATCGGCGCTAAAGAGCTTAACTTCTGTGTTCGGCATGGGAACAGGTGTGACCTCTTTGCCATCATTACTAGACTATTTAATTACCTTTTCTCAAGGACATTAATTATTTTAACATCATATTGAGTGAAAGTCAATTACTTTTTTAGAAAAATAATTATTCTTTCAAAACTGGATAAACATG
>NZ_CAEP01000229.1:0-229 GCF_000307285.2 Kurthia sp. Dielmo | reverse complement strand
TCCTTGCACACATTCTATTGTGGCGTTTCGACTGGTACCAATACAAAAGCATTATCCAATGCATTAATTAAAGCATTAGAAATTGGATTAAATATCACGTTCCAAAATAATAGTTTAAATACAAGTACAGCGATGGCCCTAAATATTAATGGGCTCGGTGCTAGAAATTTATACAATGTAGATGGCACTGCCATTCCAGTAGGTGGATTAAAACCAAACGCATTCATTA
>NZ_CAEP01000228.1:0-237 GCF_000307285.2 Kurthia sp. Dielmo | reverse complement strand
CGTACATTCACAAATGCACACTCTGCATCCAGTGTTTCATTTAGGTTTCGTAACATGGCCATTGCAAGATGGGATTTACCAACACCAGTTGAGCCTGTCAACATGGTTGTAAAATACTCATTCGCTTCTTTTTCAAACTTGGCTCGATAATGTTTCACAGCTTTCAATGCATCTTCTTTATTCTTATTTTCTTCTGGTGTCGCAACTTCAAAGTTTTTAAATCCAGCGTCTGCAATT
>NZ_CAEP01000227.1:0-244 GCF_000307285.2 Kurthia sp. Dielmo | reverse complement strand
ATATTAGCTACATTATCAATTAATGCACGCTTCACTTTTTCAGATTCATCAATACTTGGACCAGACTTACTACCATCTGCATACTCCGTATAAGTAGAGTTTTTAAAGATTGGAAAAACAGCCACCATACTTTTATTGACGACATCTAGTGTTCGTCGAATCACATCTTTAGGCTTATCAATATTCTTTGGATCATTAATTGTATCAAACGAAAAAGAACCACGAATTTGATACCCACGTTTAG
>NZ_CAEP01000226.1:0-254 GCF_000307285.2 Kurthia sp. Dielmo | reverse complement strand
TTACACCATCGCTCAATGCAGTTGTAAACTCACTACCGGTGATTTTCACCCCGGTAATATTCCCAGCGGTTACGTTTCCTAAATCAGCTGATAAGGCCGATAATTTATCAACACTTAATGCTTGTGCATCGAGTTCTTTCTTTATCCATGCCCCATTATTCCAAACAAAAAGACCTGTACATACTGTACCGGCCTCATTGTATTGGAACCACATATCTCCGTTTTTTGCTTTTGTTGGTGCGATATAGCCATAA
>NZ_CAEP01000225.1:0-254 GCF_000307285.2 Kurthia sp. Dielmo | reverse complement strand
TCACACCATCGCTCAATGCAGTTGTAAACTCACTACCGGTGATTTTCACCCCAGTAATATTACCAGCGGTTACGTTTCCTAAATCAGCTGATAAGGCCGATAATTTATCAACACTTAATGCTTGTGCATCGAGTTCTTTCTTTATCCATGCGCCATTATTACAAACAAAAAGACCTGTACATACTGTACCGGCCTCATTGTATTGGAACCACATATCGCCATCTTTCGCCTCTATTGGGGCAATATAGCCATAA
>NZ_CAEP01000224.1:0-260 GCF_000307285.2 Kurthia sp. Dielmo | reverse complement strand
AGTTCCTACGGTTGTTGCTTTAAAAGTCTCAACCCTTCGATTAAGATATTCTTACTTGCACTAATATCTCGGTCTAGTGTCGTACCACAAGATGAACAAGTCCACACACGAATAGCTAATGGTTTCTTGCCATCTCGATGACCGCAAGTATGACAAAGTTGGCTCGATGGGAAGAATCTGTCGATTTCGACAATTTTTCGATCGAACCATTTCGCCTTATACATCAGTTTTTGTACAAAAGAAGACCATGACACATCACG
>NZ_CAEP01000223.1:0-274 GCF_000307285.2 Kurthia sp. Dielmo | reverse complement strand
GGGAACAGGCCAATCGTGGCGTAGGTCCGACTGTAACCGTTACAGGAGAGGATTACGCGCGTAACTGTGACTTTATCTGTTCATTTGTGGACGATACGTATTACTTTGTGACAATTGGTTATTTCAAAACAGAAGTAGACCGCGTAGCACAGCTTATGGAGAGCTATAGTGATGATTATGCCATGATTGTTTTTAGTACGGATAAGCACTATGCAACCGATGGTTTAGAGTACCATTCCGAAAAAGAACGGTCTTATTTACATGCATTGAATGC
>NZ_CAEP01000222.1:0-284 GCF_000307285.2 Kurthia sp. Dielmo | reverse complement strand
AGCCATTTCACAATCGCTAATTGATTTGATTCAGCGGCTAAATGTAAAACCGTTCCAACCGGTGTATAGGCATGCAATACATCCTCGTTATTTTCGACTAGCTGTTGCAGGACGTCTAGCTTCCCTTCTCTGATCGCCTTCTGTACCGTTTGATTTAATAACGGTGTGTTTGGTTTTTTATTTTCCACGCTTAAATTCCTCCATTGTTCCAATTGTCGTACTTTCTTGCCTATGTATGCCCCATTTAATTTTCTTATGAAAGAAATGGTAGGTATTTGTCATTT
>NZ_CAEP01000221.1:0-289 GCF_000307285.2 Kurthia sp. Dielmo | reverse complement strand
AAATGGTGGGTTTGGACGGAATCGAACCGCCGACACTTAGAGCTTCAATCTAATGCTCTACCAACTGAGCTACAAACCCACAATAAATTTTTAAAATGGCGGTCCGGACGGGACTCGAACCCGCGACCTCCTGCGTGACAGGCAGGCATTCTAACCAGCTGAACTACCGGACCGTATTAAAATAAAAATGGAGGAGGTAGAGGGATTCGAACCCCCGCGCGGTTTGACCCGCCTGTTGGTTTTCAAGACCAATCCCTTCAGCCAGACTTGGGTATACCTCCAAAGGATT
>NZ_CAEP01000220.1:0-333 GCF_000307285.2 Kurthia sp. Dielmo | reverse complement strand
TGATTAAAATGGTAAAAGTATTATTTCCAAATGCGTCATTAAAACAATCTCAAGAAGTAGAAGTATCAGTCGGTGATTTTGTTTCAATTTCTGAATACGATGTTGCATTAATTGAAGATATTGTATCAGAAATTACAGCTCACGAAATCAAGGTTAAAAGTGCAACGTTTGTAAGTGGAGCTTATCCGCAATGTGATTATTCAGCATTAGAAAATTTAACAGAATACACATTCCTTCTAACGGATGTCTGTGATATTAAAACTAATGCTAACTTACGTTCACCTGTAGATTATCTACACAAAGTAATTGCCGATAATGCTACAAAGGTTAAAG
>NZ_CAEP01000219.1:0-354 GCF_000307285.2 Kurthia sp. Dielmo | reverse complement strand
ACATAAAAATATAAAATTGGTGGAGCCTAGCGGGATCGAACCGCTGACCTCCTGCGTGCAAGGCAGGCGCTCTCCCAGCTGAGCTAAGGCCCCATATGGAGCGGAAGACGAGGTTCGAACTCGCGACCCCCACCTTGGCAAGGTGATGTTCTACCACTGAACTACTTCCGCATATAAAAAATAAAAATGGGGCGACTGATGGGGATCGAACCCACGAATGCCGGAACCACAATCCGGTGTGTTAACCACTTCACCACAATCGCCATAATATAATTAATTGGCAGGGGCAGTAGGAATCGAACCCACACCAAAGGTTTTGGAGACCTCTATTCTACCGTTGAACTATGCCCCTGT
>NZ_CAEP01000218.1:0-355 GCF_000307285.2 Kurthia sp. Dielmo | reverse complement strand
TGGAACCATATCTGATGCAATATTATGTGAAACACATAATGCCTATTCCTGATAATAGTGATGAACAAATAGAGAATACTAATGAAAAAGAAAATATGATTAATGAGTTATTGAGCATATTAAATAAAGATGAAAAAGAAATATTAATGATGGCTGCTAATAATATAAGTTTAAGAAAGATTTCATTATTAACCAACAAGCCTAAATCGACTGTAGAAAATATATTGAAGCGATGCAAAGAAAAAATTACAGATGAAGGGTGGATGATTGTATGAGATTTGTTGAGCCTATACGTGATGTAGAGCAACTAGAGGAGTTTAAAGAATACTTAAAAGATAAAAGTGAAAGAGACTAC
>NZ_CAEP01000217.1:0-356 GCF_000307285.2 Kurthia sp. Dielmo | reverse complement strand
GTGGAACCATATTTGATGCAATATTATGCGAAACACATAATGCCTATTTCTGATAATAGTGATGAATCAATCGAGAATACTAATGAAAAAGAAAATATGATTAATGAGTTATTGAGCATATTAAATAAAGATGAAAAAGAAATATTAGTGATGGCTGCTAATAATATAAGTTTAAGAAAGATTTCATTATTGACCAACAAACCTAAATCTACTGTAGAAAATATATTGAAGCGATGCAAAGAAAAAATTACAGATGAAGGGTGGATAATTGTATGAGATTTGTTGAGCCTATACGTGATGTAGAGCAACTAGAGGAGTTTAAAGAATACTTAAAAGATAAAAGTGAACGAGACTAT
>NZ_CAEP01000216.1:0-370 GCF_000307285.2 Kurthia sp. Dielmo | reverse complement strand
TTTTTTTGAATAAACTGTCAACAGAATTGATTCGTCACTATGACGTCATCTGTCTTGAAGACTTAAACACAAAAGGCATGTTGAAAAATCATAAGTTAGCGAAAGCGATCAGTGATGTGTCATGGTCTTCTTTTGTACAAAAACTGATGTATAAGGCGAAATGGTTCGGTAGAAAAATTGTTGAAATCGACAGATTTTTCCCATCGAGCCAACTTTGTCATGCCTGTGGTCATCGAGATGGCAAGAAAACATTGGATATTCGTGAGTGGACTTGTCCATCTTGTGATACGACACTAGACCGAGATATTAATGCAAGTAAGAATATCTTAATCGAAGGGTTAAGACTTTTAAAGCAACAACCGTAGGAACG
>NZ_CAEP01000215.1:0-391 GCF_000307285.2 Kurthia sp. Dielmo | reverse complement strand
TCTAGAAAGTGGAATGGATATTGATGAAGAATCCTTCCCTTATAAAGATACAGCGATAAAATCAGCTGCGGCAAAAGGCCATTATGAGATGGTGCGCTATTTATTACAACAGGGGGCTGCGATAAATTTTGAACCGCCTCATCCCTATAAAAATGTCCTATTCGGTGCTATTCGATCTGGAAATAAAGAAGTTGTCCAACTGTTAATCGACCATGGTGTAGATACGACGATTCGTTATTTTGAACGAAAAGATGCCGAGGTGATGGCGAAAGAACAAAATCAAACGGAGATTCTGGCGCTCATTCAGGCTCATAATGCGACCTTACCCGCTGATCATGTGCCGCGTACAACACCTAAAGAAGAATACGATGACGATGACGAGGACTATGAG
>NZ_CAEP01000214.1:0-403 GCF_000307285.2 Kurthia sp. Dielmo | reverse complement strand
ACGTATCGGAAAAGACAACACCTATCTTGTGGAAGAAATAGCAACCATCACACCCGATAATACCTTTCAATTTAAATTAACGACAGCATTAGAAGATGGTATTTATCGAATGGATTTTGTTTTAAAACAGGTAGATGAAACAACCGTTATTCTTCCACATGGGGGATATGAAAGGCTGGATATTGCCACTTCATTTAATGCAGCAGGTGAAACAATTCCGATTCGTTCAATCAGTGAAGTGTTAGAAGAAATTCATACAGCTCGTGGCGAAGTAGTAGGGGCTGCCGATGATATAGCTGCACTAAAAAATGAAGTGGTCGATGCTCGAAACGATGTATCAAACGTAACACACGCTAATTTGAAATTGCGATTAGATACCATCGAAAATAAAACGAGTACAGCA
>NZ_CAEP01000213.1:0-403 GCF_000307285.2 Kurthia sp. Dielmo | reverse complement strand
CGCTGTACTCGTTTTATTTTCGATGGTATCTAATCGCAATTTCAAATTAGCATGTGTTACGTTTGATACATCGTTTCGAGCATCCACCACTTCATTTTTTAGTGCAGCTATATCATCGGCAGCCCCTACTACTTCGTCACGAGCTGTATGAATTTCTTCTAACACTTCACTGATTGAACGAATCGGAATTGTTTCACCTGCTGCATTAAATGAAGTGGCAATATCTAGCCTTTCATATCCCCCATGTGGAAGAATAATGGTTGTTTCATCTACTTGTTTTAAAACAAAATCCATTCGATAAATACCATCTTCTAATGCTGTCGTTAATTTAAATTGAAAGGTATTATCGGGTGTGATGGTTGCTATTTCTTCCACGAGATAGGTGTTGTCTTTTCCAATACGC
>NZ_CAEP01000212.1:0-405 GCF_000307285.2 Kurthia sp. Dielmo | reverse complement strand
GGAGCGGAAGACGAGGTTCGAACTCGCGACCCCCACCTTGGCAAGGTGATGTTCTACCACTGAACTACTTCCGCATTATGCAAAGATTATTTTTTTAATCTGGCAATATAAAGTTTTAAAATAAAATGGTGCGGGTGAAGGGAGTCGAACCCCCACGCCTTGCGGCGCTAGATCCTAAGTCTAGTGCGTCTGCCAATTCCGCCACACCCGCGTTAGAAAAATGGTGAGTCATGCAGGATTCGAACCAGCGACCCTCTGATTAAAAGTCAGATGCTCTACCAACTGAGCTAATGACTCACAATAAATTAAATTGTGATTTAAATATGGTGCCGGCGAAAGGAGTCGAACCCTCGACCTACTGATTACAAGTCAGTTGCTCTACCAACTGAGCTACACCGGCATAAT
>NZ_CAEP01000211.1:0-425 GCF_000307285.2 Kurthia sp. Dielmo | reverse complement strand
GCCGGTGTAGCTCAGTTGGTAGAGCAACTGACTTGTAATCAGTAGGTCGAGGGTTCGACTCCTTTCGCCGGCATATATTTGGAGGGGTAGCGAAGAGGCTAAACGCGGCGGACTGTAAATCCGCTCCTTCGGGTTCGGCAGTTCGAATCTGCCCCCCTCCACCATTTATAGGGGCATAGTTCAACGGTAGAATAGAGGTCTCCAAAACCTTTGGTGTGGGTTCGATTCCTACTGCCCCTGCCAATTTAATTAAACCTATAACGTTTAGGTGATTGTTTGACAGTCACCGAGACAAACATATAATGTAATGGCGATTGTGGTGAAGTGGTTAACACACCGGATTGTGGTTCCGGCATTCGTGGGTTCGATTCCCATCAGTCGCCCCATTATTGGGGTATAGCCAAGCGGTAAGGCAACGGATTTTG
>NZ_CAEP01000210.1:0-428 GCF_000307285.2 Kurthia sp. Dielmo | reverse complement strand
AAATTTGCCACGATTGAACGATTCTCTGTACTTAAAAGACTAATCGATTTCCGCAATTCCTCTGTACCATCGCGCGCATCCGTTAATTGCGATGTAACGCGATTTAACTGTGCTTGATACTTGGCTTGTTCTTGCACTGTTTTATTGATTTGGCGCGCTAATTCTCGTGCTTTTTCCGATGATTCGCCACTCGCTGCCACTTCATCTGCATAGGCTTGTTTCAGCTTATCGATTTGTTTTGCGTTGAGCTTCATGGAATCGCGTAATCCATCATAGTTCGCTTCGAGTTTGCCGATTTTATCGTCTAATGTATCGTAGACCGCCATTTCAGCTTTCATCTTTTGTTGATTTTGTTTTAATGCACGTTGCATATCTTTTAAACTGCTTTCAAAACCGACACTTGAAATGTCTACTTCAATAATCATCTG
>NZ_CAEP01000209.1:0-433 GCF_000307285.2 Kurthia sp. Dielmo | reverse complement strand
TTTCATCATTATCTGCTACGCTACTCTGCCTCCATATTAGTTGTCCAAATACTCATGTACTGAAGTACACTCCGTTTTGTCCGCCCTCATGTCGTTGATTAGCTTGCATCTAATGTGAAATCAAACAATAAGTTATTAAGCCTAAAAAAATAAAAACTTAATAATAATAAAAATCTTTAAAAAGAAATTTGTTTGTTACTTTCAATGTCGTTTTATCCAGTTTTCAAAGAACAATGGTGCGCCCAGCAGAAGTCGAATCCACAACCTTCTGATCCGTAGTCAGACGCTCTATCCAATTGAGCTATGGGCGCAAATATAATATTTATTTTAATAATAAATGGTGCCGAGGGCCGGAATCGAACCGGCACGGTAGTCACCTACCGCAGGATTTTAAGTCCTGTGCGTCTGCCAGTTCCGCCACCCCGGCACATAT
>NZ_CAEP01000208.1:0-440 GCF_000307285.2 Kurthia sp. Dielmo | reverse complement strand
TGGCAAAATGGCAAGGTGGTTCGTACAGAACTAGCATATAGTAGAAAACTTTGATATTATAAATTTAACTTAATAAACATAGAGCTGATCAGGAACAACCGGGAGCACTAAAATGAACGCAAGTATTTATTGCGCGCATTTAGTGTTCCCTTTTTTTGTTCAATTTGTTCATAGGGGGAACGAAAATGAATGATTTAATCCAAGAATATAAACGTACTTTAAAAGATACAAAGACATTATTACCAATACGAAAAACAAAATTACTACGTGCTAAACAGATTCAAGATATGGAAGAAATAAAGCGATTAGAGAATGAAATCAAGACCATTAATAGTTGGATTAGTAATCTACAATACGTTATTCAATGGTTACGAACAGGCAGACAACCAGGCACTACAAGAGGTGTTGAAAGACGTGCAGTATACGAAAGAGAAATACCA
>NZ_CAEP01000207.1:0-447 GCF_000307285.2 Kurthia sp. Dielmo | reverse complement strand
ATTTTATCATAATAAAAAAGTGTTGACTTATTATTATTAAATGATATAATTATTTTTGTTCTTAAAGAAAATAGTCTAGTGATGATGGCAAAGAGGTCACACCTGTTCCCATGCCGAACACAGAAGTTAAGCTCTTTAGCGTCGATGGTAGTTGGGGGTTTCCCCCTGCGAGAGTAGAACGTCGCTAGGCTGTAATTCTTTTTTTACTATTCCGCTGTAGCTCAGTTGGTAGCAGCATCTGACTGTTAATCAGAGGGTCACAGGTTCGAGTCCTGTCAGCGGAGCCATTATTATGATTTCTCGGAGAGTTGTCCGAGTGGCCGAAGGAGCACGATTGGAAATCGTGTAGGCGGGTACACCTGTCTCAAGGGTTCAAATCCCTTACTCTCCGCCATATTCTTCACGACACTCAGAACTTATTTATATATAGAAATTAAAAGATTTCTG
>NZ_CAEP01000205.1:0-459 GCF_000307285.2 Kurthia sp. Dielmo | reverse complement strand
TAATCCATCAACGGATCTCGAATATTAATCGTAATCGATTCTTTTGCATTGACCGTTTTTAAGATTTCTAAATCCTTTTGACTCGATGCGTAGATTTCACAAAAGCAATAATGTAACGTTTCCTTTTCTTGTTCTCCTGGCTCTGGACCCTGTACAGGCTCGTAACCAAAGAACGTGATAGGTGTCCGTAAATCACCGCTAGTAAGTTGTCGTGCCATCTTCAATCACCTCATACAATTCAAACTGCAGCGATTGGATTTGAGATAAAAAATTGGTGTCAAATTCTTCGAGCTTGTCGTTATAAACATAGCGTGAGCGCTCCATAACAAGCTCTCTAGCACGTTCATGCGATACCACATCGAATTGACCACATTTCACTTTTAAATCCTCTACAGACGCAGAAATGATAGTTAATAATGCTTCATCTTCTGCTGTGTGGAAGATTTTCATACGACGTTT
>NZ_CAEP01000204.1:0-464 GCF_000307285.2 Kurthia sp. Dielmo | reverse complement strand
GGGGAACGTCGTATAGCGATAAATCTTCTGCATCTTTTTACGTGCGCTATATCCGAATTCCGCCATCATGCGTAAAGGCCAGTTTTTTTCAGGAAGTGTCCATTCCTCTTCAGAAGCGACCCAGTCTAATGGCAATTTCATCATCATTTCATACGATTTATTGTCCGTTACAGATGATGGAATATCATTACTAACACCCAGTGTGAAAACAACATAATATGGATGTTTTTTCGTTGGATAAATAATGTTTCCTGTAATCGTAAGCGTCGGATTTTCTTCTTCTAATAAATTTGACATTTGAATGGCAATCGGCCCATACTCTTTTTCGAAATTCTCACGTACTTTGTCCGCATTTGTTAACGCTTCGGTTATTTTTGCCGTCACTTTCGAATTGGGCTGTCCATCGTCTACCGGCTTCTCCACAACGGCAGGTCGTTGAAAATCAATGACTTCCTGGACCTGTG
>NZ_CAEP01000203.1:0-499 GCF_000307285.2 Kurthia sp. Dielmo | reverse complement strand
CTTATAGTTATCAGCTACAATTTTACGAACGCCATATAATTCACGCATCTCGATAAACCAGTTCACAATATGCATGGGATTTAAAGAAGGCTCGTCTACTACTTTTAATAAGCCTTGTTTCTCCCACTTTTTAATCGGTGCACGTTTTTCAGTTCCGATATCACTAGCGCTATTAGAATAGCCATAATGCACATCACAGAATTGTTTACAGGCAAAAGAGAACGTCTTAAATACATATTCTTCACTCTTTTTAAAAAGTAAGCCACATGCTGCGAAATCTCGAACACTCCCAAAATCGAGCGAACCAATAGGGACATGATCTAGTTCAAAGAATGGACGGTTCGTTGCGGTCATTTCTTCTTTGGTTGCAACTGAATTTTCCATATTATCCTCTAAGAAGTTCATCCGTTTTGTAACAAATGCAGAACGCCCAGAAGGTTGTTTAGCCAATTTTTCATATTCTTTATACACTTTGGTATACAAACGTTTTCCACGCTTA
>NZ_CAEP01000202.1:0-499 GCF_000307285.2 Kurthia sp. Dielmo | reverse complement strand
CTTATAGTTATCAGCTACAATTTTACGAACGCCATATAATTCACGCATCTCGATAAACCAGTTCACAATATGCATGGGATTTAAGGAAGGCTCGTCTACTACTTTTAATAAGCCTTGTTTTTCCCACCGTTTAATCGGTGCACGTTTTTCAGTTCCAATATCACTAGCGCTATTAGAATAGCCATAATGCACATCACAGAATTGTTTACAGGCAAAAGAGAACGTCTTAAATACATATTCTTCACTCTTTTTAAAGAGCAAGCCACATGCTGCGAAATCTCGAACACTCCCAAAATCGAGCGAACCAATAGGGACATGATCTAGTTCAAAGAATGGACGGTTCGTTGCGTTCATTTCTTCTTTGGTTGCAACTGAATTTTCCATATTATCCTCTAAGAAGTTCATCCGTTTTGTAACAAACGCAGAACGCCCGGAAGGTTGTTTAGCCAATTTTTCATATTCTTTATACACTTTGGTATACAAACGTTTTCCACGCTTG
>NZ_CAEP01000201.1:0-500 GCF_000307285.2 Kurthia sp. Dielmo | reverse complement strand
GTCACATCAAGCGTATAAATTCCGTATCTACCCAAATAAAGACCAACAAGCGTTCATACATCAAACCCATGGGCATTGTCGTTTTGTTTACAACCATTTTCTTGCGTTGTGGAATACTTCTTATAAAGAAGAAGGAAAAGGGTTGAATCGTTCCATTATGTCCAAAATGCTCACAAAGCTGAAAAAACAAGATAATACGGCATGGCTACGCAACGTAGATAGTGTGGCATTACAAGCCTCTTATGAAAATTTACTAGACGCTTTTCAACGTTTCTTTCAAAAGCAAAATAACTATCCTCGCTTCAAAAGTAAAAAGAATCCAGTCCAAAGTTATACTACGAAGAATACGAATAACAATATTGCGATTGTCGGTAATCAAATGAAGCTACCAAAATTAGGACTCGTAAAATTTGCGAAGTCGCGTGATATTGAAGGTCGTATTCTAAAAGCGACGATTAAATACAATGCGAGTGGTACGTTTTACGTGTCTGTCCAATGCG
>NZ_CAEP01000200.1:0-513 GCF_000307285.2 Kurthia sp. Dielmo | reverse complement strand
ATTTTCTATATATATTTATGTATATTACTATAATTAAATGTTCAGAAAACATTTATTTTTTTATAAAAAACTATTGCCTATTATAGGTATTTTAGCTATAATTATAAATGTATTTAAGAGAGTTAAATACATATTGAAATAGTATTGTTCCGTTGTAGCTCAGTTGGTAGCAGCATCTGACTGTTAATCAGAGGGTCGCAGGTTCGAGTCCTGCCAACGGAGCCATTTTTTTGTCTTTTTTTAGCTGTGCTTCCATAGCTCAGCAGGTAGAGCACTTCCATGGTAAGGAAGAGGTCACCGGTTCGAATCCGGTTGGAAGCTTAACTTTATAAAAAAATAAAAAACGTATTGCATGATATATTGATATATGATACTATATTAAATGTCTTGATAAAGACTTAAATATTTTTAATGGCCCCTTGGTCAAGCGGTTAAGACACCGCCCTTTCACGGCGGTAACACGGGTTCGAATCCCGTAGGGGTCACCATTATGGAGGATTAGCTCAGCTGGGA
>NZ_CAEP01000199.1:0-526 GCF_000307285.2 Kurthia sp. Dielmo | reverse complement strand
CCGACGCTTACGATTACAGGAAACATTATTTATCCACGAAAAAACATCCATATTATGTTGTTTTCACACTGGGTGTTAGTAATGATATTCCATCATCTGTAACGCACAATGAAGCGTATGAAATGATGATGAAATTGCCATTAAACTGGGTCGCTTCTGAAGAGGAATGGACACTTCCTGAAAAAAACTGGCCTTTACGCATGATGGCGGAATATGGATATTATGTCCATAAAACCTTATTGAAATATGATAGGAATACAACATTTCCTGTAGAAGGGAAAACAAAAGAAATTCTTTTCGAATACACAAAAATGACGCATTTACTAGCAAGAAGACCGAATGAATCGTTCATTTCTACAATTTCAAATGAAGAATTTCTGATTGTACTTTATCAACTTATTCCAATTTATGAATCTGAAATGGATTATGCCGAAGGGATTTATGGTATAGACCTGATTCACTGCTTAGAAAAGCAGCATGCTGAGAATATATTCGTACAAAATCGACCACCATCTGTCTAAAAAAA
>NZ_CAEP01000198.1:0-530 GCF_000307285.2 Kurthia sp. Dielmo | reverse complement strand
AATGTCCTCAACGAAATTTCAAACGTGGAAAAAAGAAACTGGACTGCTAGAGAAGGCAAAGGGGTTGTGAGTATGTCAGCATTGGTGGAAGGATTTGAACAAATCGATATTTTCACCGTACTACGTGAGATAAACGATATTGAGCTAATTGAAAAGAAAATAAATGGGTTAATGCCAGGAAGTAAAATATCGACAGCTACATGTGAAGTAGAAAGTGAAAATAAATTCATTGTCGTTAGATCGTGCGACTTTGAAGAATTATTCACCAGTACAGAGAGCGCCTTAAAGTATATAAAAAGCTATTTTGAAGGCAATAAAAAAAGTGTCAGCAGTAACTGACACAATAAGCATAGGTATAAGTTTAAAACTTCCCACAAACATTATAACATAAGGAGTGTTGAAATTTGGAACGAAATGTAAAGCAATTACATGAAATCGATTTAAGTAAAGACGGTGTATTTTATATTAAAGATGGAAAGATAAATATTGTAGACACATTGCCTTATGGATATGGGACACAAACAATCACG
>NZ_CAEP01000197.1:0-530 GCF_000307285.2 Kurthia sp. Dielmo | reverse complement strand
CATGTCCTCAACGAAATTTCAAACGTGGAAAAAAGAAACTGGACTGTTAGAAAAAGCAAAGGGGTTGTGAGTATGGCAGCATTGATGGAAGGATTTGAACAAATCGATATTTTCACCGTACTACGTGAGATAAACGATATTGAGCTAATTGAAAAGAAAATAAATGGGTTAATGCCAGGAAGTAAAATATCGACAGCTACATGTGAAGTAGAAAGTGAAAATAAATTCATTGTCGTTAGATCGTGCGACTTTGAAGAATTGTTCACCAGTACAGATAGCGCCTTAAAGTATATAAAAAGCTATTTTGAAGGCAATAAAAAAAGTGCCAGCAGTAACTGACACAATAAGCAAAGGTATAAGTTTAAAACTTCCCACAAACATTATAACATAAGGAGTGTTGAAATTTGGAACGAAATGTAAAGCAATTACATGAAATCGATTTAAGTAAAGACGGTGTATTTTATATTAAAGATGGAAAGATAAATATTGTAGACACATTGCCTTATGGATATGGAACACAAACAATTACT
>NZ_CAEP01000196.1:0-557 GCF_000307285.2 Kurthia sp. Dielmo | reverse complement strand
AAATGACAAATACCTATCAAAAGAGAAGATGGAAGGGATTTTTAGATAATGATATTCAAGCAATTTGACTGGTCAGAAGTAAAAGAACCTGCAACAGACGCAGAAGTGGCTCAAATCGAAGAAGAACTACAGGTGAAACTACCGGAGGATTTTCTTGAAGAATTACGTCCCTATTTTGGTGGACAGACAGAAGATAATTTAGTGTGGGATGGCTTAGCATTTAGCCAACTATTAGCTCTTGCTGACAGAGGACTCTATAGTAAAACACCGTTGATAATCCGAGGTGATCTGGTAGATGAAGGAAGAATGCCGAAGGAATTAGTCCCTTTTGCTGAAACAGCGGGTGGTGACTTTTTCTGTCTTGATTATTATGGAGGACCTGAAAATCCAACCGTGGCCTATTGGAGTCATGAAGGTTCCGATTCGATTGAAAATTTAATGGAGGATGACGGCCTGACGGAAGAGGAGGCTGTTGCTCATTTACGTGAGCACTCAACAAGCTATTTAGCGGAAACCTTCACAGAGTTTGCAAAAGATTTAATTACCTACGAGGAATA
>NZ_CAEP01000195.1:0-562 GCF_000307285.2 Kurthia sp. Dielmo | reverse complement strand
TGACCTTATAAATAATACTAATGGAGCGGGTGAGGAGAATCGAACTCCCGACAACAGCTTGGAAGGCTGTGGTTTTACCACTAAACTACACCCGCATATGGTGCGCCCAGCAGAAGTCGAATCCACAACCTTCTGATCCGTAGTCAGACGCTCTATCCAATTGAGCTATGGGCGCATTATTATAAAGTTATAATGTTAAAAATATGAAATATTTGGTGCGGTCGAGAGGACTTGAACCTCCACCGAGTTACCTCGACTAGGCCCTCAACCTAGCGCGTCTGCCATTCCGCCACGGCCGCATCTCATTCAACGAAGTGTTTATATTGTAACACATATAATTCTTAGTGTCAATACTTAATTTCAAAAAATAAAATGGTGAGTCATGCAGGATTCGAACCAGCGACCCTCTGATTAAAAGTCAGATGCTCTACCAACTGAGCTAATGACTCATGACCAAAAATAACAAATGCAATAAATTAATTGGCTGGGGTACCAGGATTCGAACCTGGGCATGATGGAATCAAAATCCATTGCCTTACCGCTTGGCTATACCCCAATATTT
>NZ_CAEP01000194.1:0-564 GCF_000307285.2 Kurthia sp. Dielmo | reverse complement strand
GAAGAAATTCGCATCGATGAATTGGTGCCAGTATATAAAGCGGAGTGGCAGTATGCGGAAGCAAATGGCTATCCTGCTTTACAAGAAAAATTAACAGCGGCACGGGTCCAGGAAGTCATTGATTTTCAACGTCCTGCCGTTGTGGAGAAGTCGGTAGACCATGGACAGCCCAATTCGAAAGTGGCGGCAAAAATAACGGAAGCGTTAACAGATGAAGAAAAAGTACGTGAAAATTTCGAAAAAGAGTATGGGCCGATTGCCATTCAAATATCAAATTTATTAGAAGAAGAAAATCCGACGCTTACGATTACAGGAAATATTATTTATCCAACGAAAAAACATCCATATTATGTTGTTTTCACATTGGGTGTTAGTAATCATCTCCCGCCAAATGTAACGCACAATGAAGCATATGAAATGATGATGAAATTACCACTTAATTGGGTCGCTTCTGAAGGGGAATGGACACTTCCTGAAAAAAACTGGCCTTTACGCATGATGGCGGAATTTGGATATAGCGCACGTAAAAAGCTGCAGAAGATTTATGGCTATACGACGTTCCCT
>NZ_CAEP01000193.1:0-569 GCF_000307285.2 Kurthia sp. Dielmo | reverse complement strand
GTATGGAATAATGAGCACTTCATTTTCTCGAATTAATTTATTGATAACTGTCTGCCAAAAATCAGATGCACTTTCATCTGTATTTGGACGTATATTAAAAATCCTATCCAATTCGCTATCTAGCAATCGTTTCTTTCCCTGCATATGTTTAAATTCCGTTTGAGATACAGATCGCGCAATAAAGTTAGAGCACGTTTCAATAGCTAATTCCTTTAAGTAGGTTCGTTGTTCAATTTCTACAACATACTCTAAGTCCAGCATTTCTCCTAATTCCTTGTGTCGATTAAATAAAAAATCAAGGACTCCGATATTTTCCACCTCCCTCCTATGCGTAAAATTCGCTATATGCATCAAACGTTGAATCGATGTTAATTTCATCTAATTCATTTGCACGATAAAGCGCATAAACAAACGCCTGGAACCCATCTGTTTTCCGTTTTGTTTCTTCTTTTTTTAGAAATTGTTTTCCATTAGCCGTATCTTTTACATATACGTTGTTGGTATACCAACGCATTAAAGGATTATCTCCAAAAATAAACTTGTGATTAGCAAATCCATCTTCAACGCGT
>NZ_CAEP01000192.1:0-575 GCF_000307285.2 Kurthia sp. Dielmo | reverse complement strand
TGATTATCCGGTAACTTTAACGACAGATTTCTCTACACGTGGAAAAGGAAAACTCATCGGGATTTTCGCTGGCCATACGCATAAAGATATTGCGAAACGTGTCGGCTTTAATACCACACCAACCATTCTCACAAACTGCTCATATGCTGCAGGTGATAATGACGACAGAGAACGTCGAAAGCTCGGCACTGTACAAGAAGAATTATTTGATGTGATTGCTGTTAGTGTCGAAAAAAATGATATTCAATTGATTCGATTTGGAGCCAAATACAATGGCCAAGACATTCGACAATATTCTGGAGGTGGAAATGAATGAAGAAAACAGTCGTAAGTGGGCAAGTATCACTGGCCAATAACACCGATGTTCATGTATCAAGACAAGCGCCACCATTTCCGATTGTTGGCCAAATGTGGCTCGATATAACAACTGAACCGCCTATCTTAAAAAAGTACGATGGTCAAAAATGGATTAAAACAACAATGGATATTGAACAACTTGATCCGATTAAATACAACAGCATTTTATCGGGCATTGCCATTGCACAAGAAAGTGCAGATGGGAAAACAACGAACTA
>NZ_CAEP01000191.1:0-576 GCF_000307285.2 Kurthia sp. Dielmo | reverse complement strand
CGTTTATTTAGATGCGACGTATATTCCAATTAAACGTGATACGGTGGCGAAAGAAGCCGTTTATTTAGCGATTGGTATTCGTTTGGACGGCTCAAAGGAAGTGCTCGGTTATACGATTGCGTCGACCGAGTCTGTTCATGTATGGCGTGAGCTATTGGAAGACTTCCGTGAACGTGGAATGGAAGAGGTCCTTCTATTTATTTCAGATGGCTTAAAAGGTATGGAAACGATGCTTTCTGAAGTGTATCCGCACGCGCGTTATCAAACGTGCCTCGTTCATGTGCAGCGTAATTTGAGTCATAAAGTGCGGACGAAAGATCGTGCAGAAGTGTGTGACGACTTCAAACAAGTGTATCGTGCTGAAACGCTAGAAGAAGCGATTGAAGCACGCGAACGCTTTATCAAAAAGTGGCAGACTGCCTATCCGAAGCTCGTGCCAATGGTCAAAGGCGATGCCATTTTAACGTTCTACGCTTTTCCACAGTCGATTCGCCGTAGTATTTACTCAACAAATTTGATTGAATCGGTGAATAAACAGCTGAAAAAATATACGAAACGTAAGGAACAGTTTCCGAA
>NZ_CAEP01000190.1:0-584 GCF_000307285.2 Kurthia sp. Dielmo | reverse complement strand
CGAGGCGATGGATAATTTAGAAAAATACAGTGATTATCGATTACGCATTGTAAAGGGTGCGTATAAGGAGCCAGCAGATGTGGCCTATACAGACAAGGCAGACATTGATGAGAACTATGTAAAACTTTTAGAATATAGTTTACTGCATGCAAAATATACATCGGTTGCGACACATGACCATACGATTATTGCGCATATTAAAAAATTTGTTAAAGAGCATGATATTTCGAATGATAAATTTGAATTCCAAATGCTCTATGGTTTCCGTTCAGATATGCAAAAGGAATTGGCAAAAGAAGGGTATCACTTCACAACATATGTACCGTTTGGCGAAGATTGGTACGGCTACTTTATGCGCCGTCTAGCAGAGCGTCCACAAAATTTAGCGCTTGTAACGAAGCAAGTGTTCAACAAAAAAACAAATACGCTACTTGGTTTAGCAGCAGGGGCTTTCTTAATCGGTCGCCTTTCAAAACGTTAAAGCATGAAAGAAGTCAGGGATTACTTGGCTTCTTTTTTTATGCGTAAATGTTGTTTGGGGCAATTAAATTCTCGAAAAAACAAAAAAATCGTATAAAACAGTT
>NZ_CAEP01000189.1:0-627 GCF_000307285.2 Kurthia sp. Dielmo | reverse complement strand
AGTGGAATTAACGTATCAGACAGCTTGTGACATCGTTGTAGACGGTGGGGATATTATCGATGGGAAAACATCAAAAACGCTTGCGATGGCCAATATGCAAGCAATGGCAATGGCCATGAATCAAGCAAAAACACCGGTCATGTTCACAAAAGGAAATCACGATGATAATACACTAGGAGATGGTCGTCAAAATGGTGGGAAGGGTACCGAGTTAATTCGTCCGGCTGAAATGGCAGCAATTCTGAAAGCCAACTACACTAATAATGGTATCGTCCACAATGTAGCAGACGATGCAATCTACAGCTACTACGATGTGGAAGATAAAAAGCTACGTGCGATTGTCATTGATACATGGGACAACCGATACGACTTATTAACATCTAACGGCAAAATAAAATATCCAGCCGGTAGCTATGCTGGGTATCAGCAAGCGCAATTAACATGGTTAGCGAATACCTTACTCACGACACCAAAAGACTACGGTGTTGTTCTTTTCACGCATATGGCCATTGGCGGTGTGATTACGGAGAACTTATGGACAGTTATCAATGAGGATGTCGTTGTAAATCTACTAAATGCCTTTAAAACCGGCACTGCATACAGCACAACTGGGCGTACCGTAAATAA
>NZ_CAEP01000188.1:0-627 GCF_000307285.2 Kurthia sp. Dielmo | reverse complement strand
GGTGGAATTAACGTATCAGACAGCGTGTGACATCGTGGTAGATGGTGGAGATATTATCGATGGGAAAACATCAAAAACGCTTGCGATGGCCAATATGCAAGCAATGGCAACGGCCATGAATCAAGCAAAAACACCGGTCATGTTTACGAAAGGAAATCACGATGATAATGCACTGGGTGATGCTCGTCAAAATGGTGGAAAGGGTACCGAGTTAATTCGTCCGGCTGAAATGGCAGCAATTCTGAAAGCCAACTACACCAATAATGGTATCGTCCACAATGTAGCAGACGATGCGATCTACAGCTACTATGATGTGGACGATAAAAAGCTGCGTGCGATTGTCATTGATACATGGGACAACCGATACGACTTATTAACATCTAACGGCAAAATAAAATATCCAGCCGGTAGCTATGCTGGGTATCAGCAAGCGCAATTAACATGGTTAGCGAATACCTTACTCACGACACCAAAAGACTACGGTGTTGTTCTTTTCACGCATATGGCCATTGGTGGTGTAATTACGGAGAACTTATGGACAGTTATCAATGAGGATGTCGTCGTCAATCTACTAAATGCCTTTAAAACTGGCACTGCATACAGCACAACTGGCCGTACCGTAAATAG
>NZ_CAEP01000187.1:0-635 GCF_000307285.2 Kurthia sp. Dielmo | reverse complement strand
CGATACGCTGGCGCTGTCCACCAGAAAATTCATGCGGATAGCGATTGGCATGATCTCGGTTTAGCCCAACGGATTCCAGTAGCTCATAAATTTTCGCTGACAGCTCTTTTTTTGATTGATAGATTTCATGTACAAGCAGCGGCTCTGCGATAATTTCATATACGGTAGAGCGCGGATTTAGTGAAGCATATGGGTCCTGAAAAATCATCTGCATTTGACGTAAAAATTGATGACGCTCTTTGTCGGTTTTCTTATGCACATCCTGCCCCTTAAAAAGCACCTCGCCACCTGAGCGATTGTATAAGCCCATAATTGTACGGCCGGCTGTCGATTTCCCGCAGCCTGATTCGCCAACGAGGCCAAATGTTTCGCCCTTTTTTACATCAAATGAGATACCATTCACTGCTTTTAATGTTTGATTTCGCTCTAATGAAAAATGCTTTTGCAGCGCTTTGACTTCTAAAATTTTATCATCCATCGTTGTATCCCCCTTCGTTATTGCACACCCGCTTCAATCGTAATCATGCAGTTCGTCGCATCTAGTACCGCATTTACCCCGAGTGGCAATGCAAAATGCGGCTGACAATGCCCAATTTGCACCCCTTTCACGACCGGCACCTGTAGTGATGCAAAGT
>NZ_CAEP01000186.1:0-670 GCF_000307285.2 Kurthia sp. Dielmo | reverse complement strand
TAATCGCACTTCCTCTTTTTTTATTAAGATACTTTTAATTTATATTTCTTTCCTGCATTTGAATAGTACACATAATTTTTATTAATATACACATTCGTGCTAAATTTCTTTTTCAACGTTTTTAATGACTTACCATTTGTTTTGATACTCGCTAAATAGCCACTGTTTGAATAATTGCTAAAATATAGTTTACCGTTATAATACGCTAAATCTTGTACACGAATTGCCGCTAAACGCTTATGCTTTTTCGTTTTTTTATTATATGAATAAAGCTGTTGATTTTTCTTATCATTCGCATAATAAATCATTGTGCCATTTATCGCTACAGAAGAGGTATCCTTCAAGAAATCATATTTTGTATCCGTTGCTTTTGGATAAAGTGTCGGCGTTGTGGCGACATGATCCTTATTTAACGTTTTATCGCTCAATAAGAAGTATTTATGTGACACGCTATTGGCACGATTTGGTACTGGGTCATTCCACGTGACATCTAAGTTATACCACTTACCGTCCACTTTTACTTTATTCCACGCATGATCTTGCGGATTACCATCTTTATCATAAGCTACCCCTACGACATAACGTACTTCCATCCCTAATTCTTTTAATAATGCATATGCCGCCGTTGCGTAGCCCTGACAAACAGCCACTTTATCTTGCAATAAACCGT
>NZ_CAEP01000185.1:0-681 GCF_000307285.2 Kurthia sp. Dielmo | reverse complement strand
AGTGTCAGAAGATGCTACATCGCCTTTTAGTTTGCAAAATTTAACACCAAATACGGCCTATACCGTCGAAGTTGAAGAAAATGGTGCTACAGGTTCTGTTCAATTTACAACAACGGATATTGTACCTGGTGCCCCAACTGTTACGGTAACAGCCAAAGCAGGAGCCATTGACTTCACAATTGTGGACGGTACAAACGATGGCACAACGATTACTGGCTATACCATTTATTACACAGATGGCACAACGCCTAAAACACAAAACACTACCACTAAAACAGGTACTATTACGGGTTTAACGGACGGTAAACAATACTCGATTCAAGCGACAGCCAAAAATGGCAAAGGTGAATCGAGTAAATCTACAGCTGTAAACGCAACACCTAAAACAGCTGTTACCGGTGTGACATTAGATGCTACGACAGCAACGCTTGATATTGCAGGCACAAAACAACTTACGGCAACTGTAGCGCCAACAACAGCGACAAATAAAGCTGTTACTTGGTCTACAAGTGCGGCAGCTATTGCGACTGTAAGCTCAACTGGTTTAGTAACAGCTGTAGCCGAAGGTGAAGCAACGATTACCGTTAAAACAACAGACGGTAATAAAACAGCAACATGCGTCGTAACTGTTAATCCAGCCGGTTAGGAGGGATTGCATTGGATGAATTATTAAAGGCGTTC
>NZ_CAEP01000184.1:0-694 GCF_000307285.2 Kurthia sp. Dielmo | reverse complement strand
AACTAAAAAAATAGAAAATAATGATTTTTTTGAGAATTTATTAAAAATAAATAGAATTTTTGGTATTGATAACAAAAGAGTTTGAGGAGAAAAGACATTTCCAATCGAAAAAAATGACCATAAAAAAAGGAATTGTGCTTTTGGCACGATTCCTTTTGTGTTGCAGACCTGTAATTGAATGGAGATAAGGTCTGTCCAGACTCTTTATACAAATTAGCGTTTAAGTATACGTCCAGCTAAAAATGCGATTGTTGTAACTCCAATAATTGTTGAAACTTTTTTGTTGAATAATTGCTTTGTTACTAAAGTTAAATTTTGTGGACGCTCTGCTAGACGGCGCATAAAGTAGCCGTACCAATCTTCGCCAAAGGGCACATATGTTGTGAAGTGATAGCCCTCTTTTGCCAATTCCTTTTGCATATCTGAACGGAAGCCATACAGCATTTGGAATTCAAATTTATCATTAGGAATCTGATGCTCTTTTACAAATCTTTTAACATGTTCAATTACATGATGATCATGCGTTGCGATGGAAGTGAATTTTCCGTGAAGTAAGTGATACTCGATTAATTTAATATAATTTTTATCAATTTCAATTTTTTCAGTATAGGCAACTTCAGGAGATTCTTTGTAGGCTCCTTTTACAAGACGTAATCGATAATCACTGTATTTTTCTAAATTATCCATCGCCTCA
>NZ_CAEP01000183.1:0-721 GCF_000307285.2 Kurthia sp. Dielmo | reverse complement strand
TACCAAAAGATTTAACAGATTTTGGACCAGCTTGGGTATCTGCATTTGTATCAGCACAAATTGATGAAGCATTTGCGGTAGCGCTTGAAGCAGCTTTTCTTGCCGGTGATGGAAACGATAAGCCGGTGGGGTTAAACCGCCAAGTACAAGAAGGTGTGGCGATTACAGGTGGTGTTTATCCAGAAAAAACAGCACAAGGTGAATTAACATTTGCCGATTCAACCGTAACGGTAAAAGAATTAACAGGTGTTTATAAATACCATTCAACAGATGAAAAAGGAAAATCTGTGTTAGTAGATGGATTAGTTGTGATGGTTGTGAATCCAGTAGATGCATGGGACGTGAAAGCACAATATACGTCATTAAATGCCAATGGTGTATATGTAACAGCCTTACCATTTAATTTAACAATTGTTGAATCCGTTGCCCAAAAAGCTGGTACCGTTTTAACGTTTGTGAAAAAACGTTACGATGCTTATGTAGGCGGTGGGATTACATTACGTAAATATGATCAAACGTTAGCTATTGAAGATTTAGATTTATACACAGCAAAACAATTTGCATATGGTAAAGCAAAAGATGACAAGGCGGCAGCTGTTTGGACACTTGCGATTCCCAGCTAATGCCGGCTCATTAAACGTGTCGGCTAGTCCGAATGCTAAGAGCGCCAATATTTCATGGGAGGTTGAATAATGGCTACGATTAAAAATAATGGCGTTGT
>NZ_CAEP01000182.1:0-723 GCF_000307285.2 Kurthia sp. Dielmo | reverse complement strand
AATTCATCAAACACATGGTCATTGCCGTTTTGTGTACAACTATTTCCTTGAACGTTGGAATACTTCTTATGAAGAAGAAGGAAAAGGGTTGAATCGTTCCATTATGTCTAAAATGCTCACGAAGCTGAAAAAACAAGAGGATACGGCATGGCTACGCAACGTAGATAGTGTGGCATTACAAGCCTCTTATGAAAATTTAATGGATGCTTTTAAACGTTTTTTCAAAGGACCAAATAAGTATCCTCGTTTCAAAAGTAAAAAGAATCCGGTTCAAAGTTATACAACTAAGAATAGCCATAATTGCATTGCGATTGTCGGCAATCAAATGAAACTACCAAAATTAGGACTCGTAAAATTTGCGAAGTCGCGTGATATTGAAGGTCGTATTCTAAAAGCGACGATTAAATACAATGCGAGTGGTAGGTTTTACGTGTCTGTCCTCTGTGAAGTACCAGACTTCAAACCATTCCCTAAAACAAACGAAGCTGTAGGCATAGACCTAGGCATCACTGATTTTGCCATTTTATCTAATGGACGTAGAGTGGACAACCAACGCTTTACGGCTAAGATGGAGAAAAAGTTAAAACGTGAGCAGCGCAAATTATCACGTCGCTATGAGCAAGCGAAAAAAGAAGGTCGTAACCTACGTGAGTGCATGAACTACCAAAAGCAACGTCGTAGAGTGGCTCGTTTGCGTGAGCGTGTCGCGTTTCAACGAGAAGA
>NZ_CAEP01000181.1:0-723 GCF_000307285.2 Kurthia sp. Dielmo | reverse complement strand
CTAGCACAAATTGATACACGCATGCCATTTTATGTAGCTGCGACACTTGGTTTTGTCGGGGCAGTAGGTTCCTTATTCGCCTTAAAGGAAAGCAATTATGTGGCAAGTGAAAAACAAGCGAATGGCAATACACAGCAATGGAAAAAACTTTTATTACCATCTTTTGCGATTCCCTTTGTCGTTATTTTTATTTCCTCGTTTGGCCTCGCAACCTATGAAACCGTGTACGGATTATTTTTAGATCATCAACTAAATTACTCAGCCGGAGATATTGCGACATTGCTAACCGTAAGTGGGATTGTCGGAGCGGTATTCCAGCTATTTTTATTTGATGGCTTAACACGTAAAATGGGCGAAATCAATTTGATTCGTATCAGCATGTTTATTGCAGCGCTCTTTATGATTTTTATGATTAAATCCAATTCCTATGCGGTCATTTTCTTCGTTACAATTGTTGTATTTTTAACATTTGATTTAATTCGTCCAGCACTGACGACGTATTTATCTAAAATTGCTGGCAATGAACAAGGCTTTGTTGGTGGCATGAACTCCATGTTTACGAGTATCGGTAATATTGCGGGACCTGCTATAGCCGGCATTTTATTTGATATGGAAGTGCATTTACCGTATTATTTTGCGATGATTGTGCTAGGTCTAAGTTTTATGATTACACTTGCATGGAAAAAACCAAAAGAGCTATAACATTCAAAAAGCCGGAATCGT
>NZ_CAEP01000180.1:0-768 GCF_000307285.2 Kurthia sp. Dielmo | reverse complement strand
CGGAACCGCATTCCAGCGCGATTCCGTTTTTTCTTATGCTCATAGGAGCGGTTATTTTCACACATATATTAAAACCTATGAGTGTCACACGAAAAGATTTTTCCGGCGATACACACTTAATAATAGTCCTGTTAGCATGCCAGTTGAAAGTGTTGAAATCAACCCATAATCAATAAATGGAAGCATGAATGCACCAATATTAAATAAACCCAGTGAACTTAACACATTACTAATAAATAATAGCGAACAGAATGTCCCAATCCCAATTAATAGCATTTGTCCAAACGGTTGTTGAATTGTTTGGCTTGTTTTTACAAAATGAATGATAAGAAGTGCAATTAATGCTAAAGCAATCGCTAATGCTAAAAAACCAAATTGTTGTACAATATTGAGCAAAATGTATTCAAAGGTAATTATGTGTTCTTGAACATCACTTGCGCCAATAAAATGCGCGGATTGTAAAATCGTTTGTAAATACCGATTTACCTCTTCCATTCCTGCTACTCGAAGCATTAAATAAGGTCCATGTGTTGGATAAATCAGCACATAATAATACGTAAGCGCGAGCCCCACAAGTATTAACCAGCCAGCTAAACTCCAAATCTTTTGTGAGATACGATAGTTGCTACAAAGCATCATAATAGCAAAAACAAGACCAAAAAGAGGCACATATTGCTGACTAAGTGTCGTCACTAATGCGATAAATATCACCATTAAATAGGCATTTAAAAGCCATATATTCATCTTGCGTGTCATAAAAATAGCTAA
>NZ_CAEP01000179.1:0-772 GCF_000307285.2 Kurthia sp. Dielmo | reverse complement strand
GTTCCCAAAAGGGTCACAGGCAAACGGCACAAATGGCGCCGGCATACGGTCGCCCATCCGTTTGACATAGTCCAACACATAATCCGCACTTGCTGGATTAAAGGACAGTAAATCCCCCACAAAGAGCTCAATACCACCACTTAAAAAGTGTTGGTGCTCAAAACGCCCCCCGTTGATTGTGCGGAAGAATTGGATAAAATCCTTAGGAAAGCGGACTTCTAACTGACGTTCAACCTCACGTAGGCCCTCTAAAGCATCTTTTTCCTCTGTTCGGTAAATCCCTGTTTGCTCAATGTCTGAGCGATCCACCCTATATTTGGTTGGGTCAGGATCATGCGCCCACGTCGAACGTCCTCCAGTGTGTGATACTAGATGCGCATAGGCATTGACTAACTGCATTTTCCCTGGTTCTTTGTGATGATGCCAAACTAAACCTTTTAGCTTCGGCGCCCCTGCCGCTAAATCCTGTAGCTGCATTGGTGTAAAGCGGGAAGCAGATAACGCTCCTGTTTCGAGTGCTTCATTTAGTTGACGGAAACATTCTTCGAGCTGTACATCGCTTTCGCCTAAATATAATTCTTCGGGCAGTGTTGCGGTAAAGTATAAATTATTCCCCTCAAAAACAGGATGCCCATCTTCATACTCTACCGGTTCTTCTGGGAGAAGTTTTTCAAAACCTGGCTCACTTGTACGAAGTAATGCCGCATAGGCCGCCTTTCGTTCTGCTTCCGCTTTTTGTCGCGCCTCTGATTTGACCTTTTCGCGTGCTTCG
>NZ_CAEP01000178.1:0-788 GCF_000307285.2 Kurthia sp. Dielmo | reverse complement strand
CGCTTGATGGCGATGACCTCGCGTTTTTCAACACAGCTAACTTCATTTGTTGTCGTATTTAGCTTATATAAATGACGTTCATTGTAGACCGCACAAAAATAGATTGCCTCTTCAAATGCCGAGCAAAATTGCACGCGTCCCTCGACTAATACGGCTGTTTTTCGTGTATCTACATTCATTTTAATAAGCTTTGCCGATGTTGGGTGTGGAAAATAAATCGCATCCTCACAGTAGGTCACATCATAAAAATTCGACATGCCTTTATACGTCTCACTCAGACACTGTGGGTAATGATTGTGATTCCAGTGGTGATCACGCTTCATAAACTCATCCGAGCGTAAAAAATAACGATAGCGAATTTCATGATTTTTCAGCTTCGAGCCTAAGTCATTCCACGTCGCATCGATATGATACCACTCGCCGCCGAGCTGCACCATATTCCACGCATGCCCTAAATCACTCTCACCATCCGCCTTGCCGACCACGTAATAACAAGGAATGTGAAGCTCCTCCATCATCTTTTCAAAGAGTAAGGCATACGCCATACAAACGCCCTGCTTCTCATGCATAAAGGTAAATACCGTAAACGGCGAGCCGGTTGTATTCATCTCATATTGGTGATTGCGCACGATATAGTCATGTACCGCGACAACCTTTTGCACATCACTCATATCCTCCTTAATCAATTGCTTTAAAATACGCCCAATTTCATCAACGACCCATTTATGCTCGTCACGCGACTTCCGGTAATGCATCGAAAAATCAATTTTAATACGGCTCTTTGACAC
>NZ_CAEP01000177.1:0-818 GCF_000307285.2 Kurthia sp. Dielmo | reverse complement strand
AAAGAAATTCGCATCGATGAACTAGTGCCGGTATATAAAGCCGAATGGCAGTATGCGGAAGCAAATGGTTATCCGGCTTTACAAGAAAAATTAACAGCCGCACAGGTCCAGGAAGTCATTGATTTTCAACGACCTGCCGTTGTGGAAAAGCCGGTAGACGATGGACAGCTCAAACCAGTTGGAACAGTTTCTAATTCAGAGAAAGTTCGTCAACAATTTGAAAAAGAATATGGACCGATTGCGCTCCAATTGACAGACTTGACGGTAGAAAGTGACCCATTGATACAAATTAGTGGAAATATCATTTATCCAACGAAAAAATATCCATATTATGTTGTTTTCACACTGGGGGTCAGTAATAATATTCCGCCAAATGTGACGCACAACGAAGCGTATGAAATGATGATGAAATTGCCTTTAGATTGGGTCGCTTCTGAAGAGGAATGGACACTTCCTGAAAAAAATTGGCCCCTACGCATGATGGCAGAATTCGGATATTATGTTCATAAAAACTTATTGAAATATTATGGAAATACAACATTTCCTGTAGAAGGGAAAACAAAAGAAATCCTTTTCGAGTACACAAAAATGACGCACCTACTAGCAAGAGGACCGAGTGAATCGTTTGTTTCTACAATTGTAAATGAAGAATTTCTGGTTATACTTCATCAACTTATCCCGATTTATGAATCTGAAATGGATTATGCCGAAGGAATTTATGGTGTGGATTTGATTCACTGCTTAGAAAAGCAGCATGCTGAGCATATATTCGTACAAAATCGACCACCATCTGTCTAAAAAAACACGGAGAAATCCGT
>NZ_CAEP01000176.1:0-862 GCF_000307285.2 Kurthia sp. Dielmo | reverse complement strand
GGCACTGAAACGTATGATGACCAAAGAACTCGACAACTGGAAAGTGACATGGCGCATTCGTACAGTGAACCGTTACGCACGTGCAGAAAACAAATTGGAACTCTATTTGTTAGATGGCACAGGAAAAGCAATTGGTAAATTATCAATCAAAGATGATGGCAATGGTAGCGATCAAGCGATTTATGTACAAGCCTACACAGGTACTGGAACAGTCAAAAATGTTGGTTCGTTTATTCCAACAGTGAAAAAGAAAAAGACTGTCACTGTAGCGAAAAAACAGAAAGTGAAAACAACTGATAAAAAAGGTAAAGTCACGTACAAATGGGTGACGTTAAAAGAGCCACTAAAAGCCAATGAAGCGATTAATGATTTCAGTAACTTTTATGGCTATATCGAATTTGAAAAAGTCGGCAATAAATTCTTTGCGAAAGTCGTTAAAATGGATGAAACAACACGTAATGAAGTGAAAACATGGGAATCTGTTTGGACCGATACACGCGATACATTTAAAAAGGCAGTGGCTGGATTTGGATTATATGCCGGGAAACGTGCGATTACCGAAGATAGTAAAGGAATTAGCTACAAAGCCAATTACATGGCCTTTTGTGATTTACGTGTCTATGAACGCATTCAAATCTATGATGAAACCATTATTTCAAGTAATCCTGAAACGATTATTTTTGAAGGAGATGAAATCGTTTTTGATTGTGAAAGTGGACGTGTCTATAAAAACGGGCAACTCTTTATGGAAGCACTTCACAATGGTTCGGATTGGATTACGTTATATGGCGGTGTGGAAGAACAACTTGCCTTTGCGGAAGGATTTGACTGGACGATGCATTACAGGCCAACAGCCTATTAA
>NZ_CAEP01000175.1:0-915 GCF_000307285.2 Kurthia sp. Dielmo | reverse complement strand
ATTGCAGCACCCTCTGCCACTAAATGCAGGCGGCGTAATAAATCATCTACTTCCGCGCGATTTTTCCCACGTAGGAAGTACAGTACGCTGGCGTTATCTGGGACAACATTTGGTGCTAAGCCACCATTTGTAATTTGATAATGAATGCGCGAACCATCTGGCACATGCTCACGTAAATAGTTGGCGCCAACATTTGTTAGCTCTACGGCATCAAGCGCGCTACGACCTAAATGCGGTGCGGCTGCTGCATGCGCTGTTCGTCCATGGAAGAAAAACTCTACACTTGATAGTGCCTGCATCGATAAATTCGTTGTCATATTAAATGTACCAGGATGCCATGTGTAGACAAGGTCTAAATCGTCAAAGACACCGGCACGTGCCATAAAGGTTTTCCCTGATAAGAGCTCCTCAGCTGAGCAGCCATAGTAACGGAGTGTCCCATCGATATGATGCTCCTCCATATACTTTTTAAGTGCAATCACTGCTTCAAGCCCCGCAGTGCCAAGTAAGTTATGACCACAGCCATGACCAGGCGCATCCTTTTCAAGCGGCTCGAGCGTAGGAGATACCGCTTGTGATAAGCCAGGCAGTGCATCAAACTCGCCTAAAATTCCGATGATTGGTGAGCCACTACCGCATTCAGCAACAAAGGCTGTTTCGACCTCACCAATATTTGTGCTAACATGAAAACCAGCTTCTTTGAGTGTTTGCTGTTGTAAAGTAGAGGCATAGCGTTCACTATAGCCAAGCTGTGGATGGTCCCAAATATCTTTTGCAATCGACGCAAATTGTTGTTGTGAAGCAGTCATCGCGTCGAATAATTGTTGTTTTGACATGGAAATCCCTCTTTTCCTAAAGTTGTGGTTCGTTTACAGGTAATAGTTGTTTTTTCTTTCCTGGCAATGTAAAGGCAAT
>NZ_CAEP01000174.1:0-942 GCF_000307285.2 Kurthia sp. Dielmo | reverse complement strand
GGTGTCAGAAGATGCTACATCGCCTTTTAGTTTGCAAAACTTAACACCAAATACGGCCTACACCGTTGAAGTTGAAGAAAATGGTGCTACAGGTTCCGTTCAATTTACAACAACGGATATTGTGCCTGGTGCCCCAACTGTTACGGTAACAGCCAAAGCAGGAGCCATTGACTTCACAATTGTGGACGGTACCAACGATGGCACAGCGATTACTGGCTATACCATTTATTACACAGATGGCACAACGCCTAAAACGCAAAACACTACCACTAAAACAGGTACTATTACGGGTTTAACAGATGGTACGCAATACTCGATTCAAGCGACAGCCAAAAATGGCAAAGGTGAATCAAGTAAATCTGCAACTGTAAACGCAACGCCTAAAACAGCCGTTACCGGTGTGACAGTAACACCTACTACTGCAACTGTGGATGTAGGTAAAACGACAACAATTACAGCTACAGTAGCACCAGCCAATGCAACGAATAAATCTGTAACATGGGCATCGGGTACACCGACTAATGCAACAGTTAATGCATCAACTGGGGTAGTAACTGGTGTGAAAGCTGGTACATCGGTTATCACTGCGACAACTACAGATGGTAACAAGACTGCAACAAGCACAGTAACGGTAACGAATCCAGTAGTTGCGGTTACTGGTGTGACATTAGATACTACGACAGCAACGCTTGATATTGCAGGCACAAAACAACTTACGGCAACTGTAGCGCCAACAACAGCGACAAATAAAGCTGTTACTTGGTCTACAAGTGCAGCAGCTATTGCGACTGTAAGCTCAACTGGTTTAGTAACAGCTGTAGCCGAAGGTGAAGCAACGATTACCGTTAAAACAACAGACGGTAATAAAACAGCGACATGCGTCGTAACTGTTAATCCAGCCGGTTAGGAGGGATTGCATTGGATGAATTATTAAAAGCCTTT
>NZ_CAEP01000173.1:0-1244 GCF_000307285.2 Kurthia sp. Dielmo | reverse complement strand
GTTTGTTCTAAAATAGATTAATAAAGATAGAAAAGATGTGCATTGACTGTACATCTTCTTTTTTTATATTATTCGATGAATAAGTGATTACATATTGGACGTTATTGTATTAACAATTTTTTTCAAAGTATAAGTTAAATAGAGATGACTAGACTATTGTGTAGTTGGAGACATTTATTTTAATACGTAAGATTACAAATCAAAAGGCATGTAGCTGCTAACAAACAAGGATAAAATAGACTGCTCCATACTCAAAAATATAATAGAGTAGTTTTTATGAGTATTTTTCAGAATGATACGACAAGATGTGCTAGTTAATAAATAAAGACCTGGCTACATGGCATTTTAAAAAACGATGTTCAGATAGATTTAATACATCAATTTAATGGGATTAACAGTAAGATTTAAACAGTAAAGAAATGATTAAAAGTGTATGCAGGTGAACTTGATAAATACGGTATCGCCATTTTTCTCGTCGCTATTCAAAAAACGAATTTTAAGAGAATAGATAGAAGGAATATAAATATCTTTATTGAGGTAGCAATGGATTCAAGATATAGGTAGTTATTCTAATGAAAAGAAATCATTAGTTTGTTACCAGTGAAAGAATTCGATAATAGATTGATTTATAAATGTAAAGCCGCTGAAACCATACTTATAAATGAAAAGAATATTTGTTATGAAGAAGGAAAAGCTACCTACCGATCCTTATTATAATTAAGTAAGTATAGCTTCACTTCAAATACAATAGTAAAGGTTTAAGTGAATGCATGTTTCTATCTGTAAATCCTAAGGTAGCAAGTCTACAGATAAGGTTTTTGGGAAACTACTCATAAATTTTAATAAACAATTATAAATTTTTTTAATAGTTTAAGCTTTAAGACCGATAAATAATAAGTGATCAAAAAGTATAGTTACTAAAAAGGATAAAAAGCAATTATACAAGGTACAGAATAGCTTTTTCATATAGTCATCCATAGTATAGTTATAAATATAAAATATCCATTTAAAAGAAAAATATCAGTATAATATATATAGTATATAAAGTTTTATAAAAAACGTTTAAAATATCAATAAAAAATACTAAAAAACTATTGCATTATTATATGTACGGTGTATAATATAACTTGTCGTTAAGGAAATGACACATAACTTAATCAAAAATAATAATTTTAAAAAAGTTGTTGACAACTTAAAATTAAAATGTTATTATTATTAAGTCGTCAAGAGAGATAACGACAACG
>NZ_CAEP01000172.1:0-1559 GCF_000307285.2 Kurthia sp. Dielmo | reverse complement strand
GCATTCCTGTTAGAAGGATTTTCAGAGACTTGAAAACAAAAAAGCCCTCCTGTATGATGCTTGAGTGTCAACTGGCATTGACGCGCATAATATACAGAGAGGACCCATCCGAATGAATTTTAATACGAATGAAAAAATAAATCAAGTTTCTGAAAATACACTCGTTATCGGCATCGATATTGCCAAACGTAAACACTATGCTTGTGCAGTTGATGATCGAGGACGTATCCTTCAAAAATCCTTTCCGATTATCCAATCTAAAATTGGTTTTGATGACTTTTATGAGCGTCTTATGACGCTAAAAGAGAAACACGAAAAACAGGAGATCCTAGTTGGTTTCGAACCCACAGGCCATTATTGGATGAATCTCGCTGCCTTTTTAACGCATTACGGAATTCCATTTGTGATGGTCAATCCGATGCACGTTAATCGCTCGAAAGAACTTGACGATAATCTGCAGACGAAAAATGATCAAAAGGATGCGCTGGTCATCGCACGTTTGATACGTGATGGCCGATTTAGTTATCCACGCCTTTTAGAAGGCGTAGAAGCAGAATTAAGAAACGGTGCGACCTTACGTTCAAAGCTTCAAGAAGATTTGAGCGCACTTCAAAATCGCATTATCCGTTGGCTAGATCGATTTTTCCCAGAGTTTACACAAGTATTCAAAAGCTTTGGGAAAATGGCGTATGCGGTGCTTGAAAAAACACCGCTACCAATGGATATTCAAGGGAAAACGCCTGAAGAACTGCTTTCCCTTTATCGCCAAGTAGAAGGGCTGAAAAGCCCTCAACTGCCAAAATCGAAACAATTAGTCCGTATTGCGCCTCACTCAATTGGATTAACAGAGGGGCTTGTGATGGCACGTTTTGAAATAGCCACGCTACTTTCTCAGTACCATATGATGCAGGCACAACTCGATGAACTAACTTGTCAGCTAACGGCTCTTGCGAAACAAATGACGGATTATGATTATTTGGCGTCCGTTCCTGGTATCGGAGATATTACTATTCTCGATTTATTATCAGAAGTCGGTTCACTCGCACAATATGCACATCCACGCCAATTAATTAAACTAGCGGGGCTTACATTGCGTGAAAACTCTTCTGGCCAATCAAAAGGACAAAAAAGAATCTCTAAACGAGGTCGGCGTAAATTAAGGGCGCTTTTATTCCGCGTTATGATGCCTTTAATTCTTCATAATTCTGCTTTCAAAGCGCTTCATGAGTACTATACGACAAGGACGAAAAATCCTTTACGGAAGAAGCAGTCTATTGTCGTACTTTGTGGGAAACTGTTAAAGATTTTACATGCCTTGTGCAAAAAGAAAGTGATGTTCGATGAACATCAGATGATGACAGACTTTACGGTTCTCAAAGCAGCTAGCTGATTACATTTGACTGAAAGTCTAAGCAAAAGGATAACACGGAGAAGCCAGCACTATTCATCACCTTCGACCTTTCACTTCATGAATGAGTCCCTATAGGAGCATCGCTAGCCTCTGCCTTATGAACAGACCGAACGAAGGAATGTACGCGCAATTAGACGCCTAGAGATAT
>NZ_CAEP01000171.1:0-1650 GCF_000307285.2 Kurthia sp. Dielmo | reverse complement strand
GCTTTGTAAAATAATTATGCACTATAATAAAAATGTAAAATATAAATGTGCAAAATATTTTGGCACTTTCACCGAGGAGGATTTATTGATGATTGATGTAAAAAACTTACCAGACTACGTAACAGAACCATTAACAGATTTTTCGAAAGAGGAAAATGTAACGGCTTACAAAGCAGCACTTGAAAAAGTGAAAGCGACGCTTGGCACAGACTATCCGTTAATTATTGGTGGCGAACGTGTTACAACGGATGGCAAAATTACGTCTTATAACCCAGCGCATAAAACACAAGTTGTAGGGACGGTGTCAAAATCAACAAAAGAATTAGCGGAACGTGCGATGCAGGTCGCAGATGCAAAATTCGATGAGTGGAGTAAAACCCCAGCGGAAGAGCGCGCGGCGATTCTATTACGAGCAGCAGAAATTACGAAGGAACGTCGCCATGAAATGTCAGCGATGATGACGCTAGAAGCAGGCAAGCCATGGATTGAAGCCGATGCGGATACAGCAGAAGCGATTGACTTTATGGAATATTATGCGCGTCAAATGCTGGAGCTAAAAGATGGCAAGCCAGTCAACTCACGTGACGGTGAGAAAAATACATTCGAATACCGTTCACTTGGTGTCGGTGTGATCATCTCACCTTGGAATTTCCCATTTGCGATTATGGCGGGTACAACGGTTGCAGCTGCAGTTGCAGGGAATACGGTGTTATTAAAACCAGCGTCAACAACGCCAGTGATTGCTTATAAATTTATGGAAATTTTAGAGGAGGCTGGTCTTCCGGCCGGCGTTGTCAACTACATTCCAGGGCCTGGCGGTGAGGTGGGTGACTACTTAGTTGACCATCCACGTACACGCTTTGTATCCTTCACGGGTTCTCGTGATGTCGGCTTACGCATTAACGAGCGCGCATCAAAAGTAAATGAAGGTCAAATTTGGATCAAACGTGTCATTGCAGAAATGGGCGGAAAAGATACGATTGTGGTTGACAAAGAGGCGGATTTAGATTTAGCAGCTGAATCTATTGTGAAATCAGCATTTGGTTTTTCTGGTCAAAAATGTTCAGCATGTTCACGTGCGGTAATCGTAGAGGATGTGTATGATGAGGTACTTGAAAAAGTGGTGAAATTAACAAATGACTTAACAATCGGAGACCCACAAGACTTCTCAAACTTCATGGCAACCGTTATTGATGAGGCTGCATTCAAAAAAATTACAAGCTACTTCGATGTAGCAAAAGAAGAAGGCCGTATTGTTGCCGGTGGGACAGCGGATGATTCAACAGGTTACTTCGTCAACCCAACAGTTGTCGCAGATGTTGCACCAAACGCACGCTTAATGCAGGAAGAAATCTTCGGTCCAATCGTTGCTTTCTCAAAAGCAAAAGATTTTAATGAAGCATTAGACATCGCAAACAACACAGAATACGGCTTAACAGGTGCTGTTATTTCAGACAACGAAGACCATATTGCACAGGCAAAACAAGATTTCTTCGTTGGGAACCTATATATCAACCGTGGCTGTACAGGTGCCATCGTTGGCTACCAACCATTTGGTGGCTACAATATGTCCGGTACTTGTTCAAAAGCAGGTGGCCCAGACTTTATCGGTCTGCATCTACAATCAAAATCAATTTCAACTGCATTACG
>NZ_HE578974.1:0-2072 GCF_000307285.2 Kurthia sp. Dielmo | reverse complement strand
AAAAAAACAACCCATAACAAGGGTGAGAGCGTATCAAATATTTAATGAGGCTGCAGATGCGATAGGACTTAGAGATAATATTGGAACACATACAATGCGAAAAACATTCGGTTATCATTTCTATAAACAATTTGGTGATGTGGCTACATTACAGCGACTCTTTAATCACTCTAGTCAAGCTACAACTCTTATGTACATTGGGATTACACAAGATGATATGGACGAGAAAATATCAAAAATGTATAATTGACATTATATGTATTTTTATTTAAGAGCTTTACTTTAATATTAAATTCAAAATGAAAGGAGTTTTTTGGTGTCTGAAGACGTTGTTATAGAAGATTTATATAGTAGAAAAATCGTCACTAAGATAAAGCTTGTTGAGCAACTGTATATTGGGAGGGTTTTTGAAAAAGATAGAAGGAATTTGTATAAAGAACGATTGTCTACTATGCCATCAAAAAATATTAACTATATATTTTCTGAGCTGAGGGAGTTTAAGATAAGCTATAATCGGTTTTTTAACAACTTATTAATAGCAGTTATCCCTATTTTTTTGTATATATATTTTTTCTACTTTTATGGGAAAAAACCTTCGAATATGTCAGAAGAATTTTCTGCGAAATTTATTAATTACCTGAGTATTAACGCTATACTAGTTTTATTTATATTTGTTTTTATTGTAAGTATAACAGTGTTTATTTATGTTTTATATTCTAAAAAAACTATACCAGTAAAATATAGACGAAATATTATAATCATGTGGTTTTTATTTTTGATAGCAGTATATACACTTAGCTCTGATAGTGAATTAGCCTTTTTTTATTTAATTTTTGTAATACTAAGTCTTAGTTCTATTGTACTTCTCTACTTGGCATGTTTAAAAAGAAAATTAAAGATAGTTGTACATGAATTAAATTATTTTTTAAATATAACAGATAATAATATTTAGACAAAAAGGCCTGCTTTTATGTAGGTCTTTTTTGATTGAGAAAAATAAAAAACTTTATAAATACTGTTATATCAAGGTTTGTAGGGATTATTATACTTATCTATTTAACATAAAAATGTAATTTGTAAATTGAGAGAAAAAAAGTTTTATAAAAAGTTAAGGAATGCTGTTATATCAATATTTGTAGCGTGAAAAAGTTAATTTAACAGTTTATTAGATATGTTAAATAAGGACAAAAAAAGGTGGAAATCTTGGACAGTTGCCCACTAATAGTGAGAGGGTTAAACATTTAAGTTGATTAAGGCATACAAAGAAATTCAAAACTAACCCCTAACAGTCCGTTTTCTTTTGTATGTCTTAATGAATTTAAAAAGGGGTGATCTATAATCTCGCGATGCCAGGCGTTAGTGGCAGCTGTGCTATTGGAGAGATGTTGCAATGGATTGGGATTATTAAGATTAATGATACTTATTACATTTGAAAGAAGTATCATTTGTAATAAATATCAATTGATACATTTAGACATTTAGACATTAATGTACAAATAGAAAAATAGAATTATAGATAAATGTATAAAGGGTGTGGAAGGTATGGAACTATCGAAGTTGCAGAAGCATCAAATGCTAACGATAATCGTTTCGACAATAACTAACTTAGCTGATGATGAAACGAAGTTAAAATACTTAACTCAAGAGCAATGCTTAAAGTTCTTACTATCAAGCAATAGCGCTACTTCAAATACAAACAATGAAGAGTTAGAAACATCATTCCAGTCATTAGTTGATTACTTATACAATGATTTGATGTGTGATGATGAACCATTAATCAAAGCAGAAGGCAGTGAATAACAATGCCATATGTGAAAGGCAAGAAGGTAAATCCTTTCTATTTATCACGCTCATGGAAAGATAAACGACTTGAAATCTTGGAACGTGATAATTACGAATGTGTCATGTGCAAAGCAGAAGGTCGTGTTACTACACGAAATGATGCCATTTTAGAAATCGACCATATTCAAGAATTAGATGATTATCCAGAGCTTGCACTGGTTGATACAAATTTACGCACACTTTGTCGCAGCTGTCACAATAAAAGGCATGGTCGTTTTGGTTTTACTCAA
>NZ_HE578973.1:2014-4960 GCF_000307285.2 Kurthia sp. Dielmo | reverse complement strand
GACATGAAAGTATATTTGGTTAAGTCCTCGACCTATTAGTATTCGTCAACTCCGTACATCGCTGCACTTCCATCTCGAACCTATCTACCTGATCGTCTTTCAGGGGTCTTACTTACTTGCGTAATGGGAAATCTCATCTTGAGGGGGGCTTCATGCTTAGATGCTTTCAGCACTTATCCCGTCCACACATAGCTACCCAGCGATGCCTTTGGCAAGACAACTGGTACACCAGCGGTGTGTCCATCCCGGTCCTCTCGTACTAAGGACAGCTCCTCTCAAATTTCCTACGCCCACGACGGATAGGGACCGAACTGTCTCACGACGTTCTGAACCCAGCTCGCGTACCGCTTTAATGGGCGAACAGCCCAACCCTTGGGACCGACTACAGCCCCAGGATGCGATGAGCCGACATCGAGGTGCCAAACCTCCCCGTCGATGTGGACTCTTGGGGGAGATAAGCCTGTTATCCCCAGGGTAGCTTTTATCCGTTGAGCGATGGCCCTTCCATGCGGAACCACCGGATCACTAAGCCCGTCTTTCGACCCTGCTCGACTTGTAGGTCTCGCAGTCAAGCTCCCTTGTGCCTTTACACTCTGCGAATGATTTCCAACCATTCTGAGGGAACCTTTGGGCGCCTCCGTTACCTTTTAGGAGGCGACCGCCCCAGTCAAACTGTCTGCCTGACACTGTCTCCCACCCCGATGAGGGGTGCGGGTTAGAAGTTCAATACATTTAGGGTAGTATCCCAACAACGCCTCCACCGAAACTGGCGTTCCGGTCTCTCAGGCTCCTACCTATCCTGTACAAAATGTATCAAAATTCAATATCAAGCTACAGTAAAGCTCCATGGGGTCTTTCCGTCCTGTCGCGGGTAACCTGCATCTTCACAGGTACTATAATTTCACCGAGTCTCTCGTTGAGACAGTGCCCAAATCGTTACGCCTTTCGTGCGGGTCGGAACTTACCCGACAAGGAATTTCGCTACCTTAGGACCGTTATAGTTACGGCCGCCGTTTACTGGGGCTTCAATTCTCAGCTTCGCTTGCGCTAACCAATCCTCTTAACCTTCCAGCACCGGGCAGGCGTCAGCCCCTATACATCACCTTACGGTTTAGCAGAGACCTGTGTTTTTGATAAACAGTCGCTTGGGCCTATTCACTGCGGCTCTCTCGGGCTTGCACCCTACCAGAGCACCCCTTATCCCTAAGTTACGGGGTCATTTTGCCGAGTTCCTTAACGAGAGTTCTCTCGCTCACCTTAGGATTCTCTCCTCGACTACCTGTGTCGGTTTGCGGTACGGGCACCTCTCACCTCGCTAGAGGCTTTTCTTGGCAGTGTGAAATCAGGAACTTCGCTCGAAGAGCTTCGCTATCACAGCTCAATGTTAGAGAGTGCGGATTTGCCTACACTCACACCTTACTGCTTAGACGCGCATAACCAACAGCGCGCTTACCCTATCCTACTGCGTCCCCCCATTACTCAAATGGTGAGGAGGTGGTACAGGAATATCAACCTGTTATCCATCGCCTACGCCTATCGGCCTCGGCTTAGGTCCCGACTAACCCTGAGCGGACGAGCCTTCCTCAGGAAACCTTAGTCATTCGGTGGATGGGATTCTCACCCATCTTTCGCTACTCATACCGGCATTCTCACTTCTAAACGCTCCACCAGTCCTTACGATCTGACTTCACAGCGATTAGAACGCTCTCCTACCACGGACATCTGAGATGTCCATCCACAGCTTCGGTGAATCGTTTAGCCCCGATACATTTTCGGCGCAGCGTCACTCGACCAGTGAGCTATTACGCACTCTTTAAATGATGGCTGCTTCTGAGCCAACATCCTGGTTGTCTAAGCAACGTCACATCCTTTTCCACTTAACGATTACTTTGGGACCTTAGCTGGTGGTCTGGGCTGTTTCCCTTTTGACTACGGATCTTATCACTCGCAGTCTGACTCCCGCGTATAAATCATTGGCATTCGGAGTTTGTCTGAATTCGGTAATCCGGGATGGACCCCTAGTCCAAACAGTGCTCTACCTCCAAGATTCTTAGCCGCGAGGCTAGCCCTAAAGCTATTTCGGAGAGAACCAGCTATTTCCAGGTTCGATTGGAATTTCTCCGCTACCCACACCTCATCCCCGCACTTTTCAACGTACGTGGGTTCGGGCCTCCAGTAAGTGTTACCTTACCTTCACCCTGGACATGGGTAGATCACCTGGTTTCGGGTCTACAACCACATACTCATTCGCCCTATTCAGACTCGCTTTCGCTACGGCTCCGCCTTATCAGCTTAACCTTGCATGGGATCGTAACTCGCCGGTTCATTCTACAAAAGGCACGCTATCACCCATTAACGGGCTCTAACTACTTGTAGGCACATGGTTTCAGGATCTCTTTCACTCCCCTTCCGGGGTGCTTTTCACCTTTCCCTCACGGTACTGGTTCACTATCGGTCACTAGAGAGTATTTAGCCTTGGGAGATGGTCCTCCCAGATTCCGACGGAATTTCACGTGTTCCGCCGTACTCAGGATCCACTCTGGAGGGAATGAACTTTCAACTACAGGACTGTTACCTTCTTTGGTGGGCCTTTCCATGCCGCTTCGCTTAACTCATTCCTTTGTAACTCCGTATAGAGTGTCCTACAACCCCAAGAAGCAAGCTTCTTGGTTTGGGCTCTTCCCGTTTCGCTCGCCGCTACTAAGGGAATCGAATTTTCTTTCTCTTCCTTCAGGTACTTAGATGTTTCAGTTCCCTGAGTCTGCCATCATCACGCTATGAATTCACGTGTAGATACTGTCCTATTAAAAACAGTGGGTTCCCCCATTCGGAAATCTCCGGATCAAAGCTCACTTACAGCTCCCCGAAGCATATCGGTGTTAGTGCCGTCCTTCATCGGCTTCTAGTGCCAAGGCATCCGCCATGCGCCCTTAATAACTTAACCTG
>NZ_HE578973.1:0-1664 GCF_000307285.2 Kurthia sp. Dielmo | reverse complement strand
ATTAATAAACCTTCAAAACTGAACAGCAAGTGTAATCGTAGATGACCAAGTCATCTATTCCGTAATAATCCTTAGAAAGGAGGTGATCCAGCCGCACCTTCCGATACGGCTACCTTGTTACGACTTCACCCCAATCATCTATCCCACCTTAGACGGCTGGCTCCATAAATGGTTACCCCACCGGCTTCGGGTGTTACAAACTCTCGTGGTGTGACGGGCGGTGTGTACAAGGCCCGGGAACGTATTCACCGCGGCATGCTGATCCGCGATTACTAGCGATTCCGGCTTCATGTAGTCGAGTTGCAGACTACAATCCGAACTGAGAACGGTTTTATGAGATTGGCTAACCCTCGCGGGCTTGCAGCTCTTTGTACCGTCCATTGTAGCACGTGTGTAGCCCAGGTCATAAGGGGCATGATGATTTGACGTCATCCCCACCTTCCTCCGGTTTGTCACCGGCAGTCTCCTTAGAGTGCCCAACTAAATGATGGCAACTAAGAATAAGGGTTGCGCTCGTTGCGGGACTTAACCCAACATCTCACGACACGAGCTGACGACAACCATGCACCACCTGTCACCAATGTCCCCGAAGGGAAAATCTTATCTCTAAGACGGTCATTGGGATGTCAAGACCTGGTAAGGTTCTTCGCGTTGCTTCGAATTAAACCACATGCTCCACCGCTTGTGCGGGCCCCCGTCAATTCCTTTGAGTTTCAACCTTGCGGTCGTACTCCCCAGGCGGAGTGCTTAATGCGTTAGCTGCAGCACTAAGGGGCGGAAACCCCCTAACACTTAGCACTCATCGTTTACGGCGTGGACTACCAGGGTATCTAATCCTGTTTGCTCCCCACGCTTTCGCGCCTCAGTGTCAGTTACAGACCAGACAGTCGCCTTCGCCACTGGTGTTCCTCCAAATCTCTACGCATTTCACCGCTACACTTGGAATTCCACTATCCTCTTCTGCACTCAAGTCTCCCAGTTTCCAATGACCCTCCACGGTTGAGCCGTGGGCTTTCACATCAGACTTAAGAAACCACCTGCGCGCGCTTTACGCCCAATAAATCCGGACAACGCTTGCCACCTACGTATTACCGCGGCTGCTGGCACGTAGTTAGCCGTGGCTTTCTAATAAGGTACCGTCAAGGTGCGTTCATTACCTAACGCACTTGTTCTTCCCTTACAACAGAGTTTTACGATCCGAAAACCTTCATCACTCACGCGGCGTTGCTCCATCAGACTTTCGTCCATTGTGGAAGATTCCCTACTGCTGCCTCCCGTAGGAGTTTGGGCCGTGTCTCAGTCCCAATGTGGCCGATCACCCTCTCAGGTCGGCTATGCATCGTTGCCTTGGTAGGCCGTTACCCCACCAACTAGCTAATGCACCGCGGGCCCATCCTGTAGTGACGCCGAAGCGCCTTTTAGCTTAAAGCCATGAGGCTAAAAGAATTATCCGGTATTAGCTCCGGTTTCCCGAAGTTATCCCAGTCTACAGGGCAGGTTGCCCACGTGTTACTCACCCGTCCGCCGCTAAATCAGAGAAGCAAGCTTCTCGTCATTCGCTCGACTTGCATGTATTAGGCACGCCGCCAGCGTTCGTCCTGAGCCAGGATCAAACTCTCCATAAAAAGTGTTTGAAAGCTCATTTGCTTTGCTAGCGTTATCTT
>NZ_HE578972.1:11113-12683 GCF_000307285.2 Kurthia sp. Dielmo | reverse complement strand
CTTGGGTATTCCCGTTAATCTGATTCATGGTGATGTAGCCGAATTAGAAGATGCAATGAAAGCCTATGTGAAGTTTTGTTTAGGACCACTTTTAAAGAAGATTGAAGATGAATTGAATGCAAAAATCAAGCTAGGGAAAGATGAAAAAATTCAACTGCGTGGTATTGCCATTCATGATGTCATTCAAAATTCGGAAGCTGTAGATAAATTGATTGCGTCCGGAGCTTTTAGTCGAAATGAAGTACGTGAACTATTTGGTATGGACCGAGTAGATGATCCAGAGTTAGATGTGTATGTTTTAACGAAAAACTATGAAAAAGTAGATACGAACACAACCAAAGGAGGTGAGAGTCAGTGAAGTTAGAAGTAATAGGTGACATCATTTCAAATGATGATAAATGGATTTATGACTTGTTTGAGATGGATAGTACAGCACCAAAAGATATTGTGAGCGCACTACCTTCAACGAATGAAGATATCGAAATCATTATTAATTCGGGTGGTGGAGATGTTTATGCTGGTAGCGAAATTTATACAGCCTTAAAAGAATATCCTGGTAAGGTAAATATTAAAATTGTGGGGATTGCAGCATCTGCAGCATCTGTGATTGCGATGGCCGGTCATGGGAAGATTAGTCCAACAGCTCAAATTATGATTCATAATGTATCTAGTAAAGCAGTCGGAGATAATCGTACAATGCAACATGAAGCCGATGTCTTAAAAGGTTTTAATGAATCGATTGCCAGTGCTTATGTAAATAAAACTGGATTATCGTTAGAAGAAGTTTTAGATATGATGAATAAAGAAACATGGCTTACTGCGCAACAAGCCGTTGAATTAGGTTTTGCGGATGAAGTCATGTTTACGAATAGTGCACCAAAATTTGTTGCTTCAACAGGTTCTAGTTTGTCACCAGAAGTAATTAATCGGATGAAAACAATTTTGAATAAAGAACCTGTAGTGAATGTAGATGAAATTGTAAATAAAGTGATGGAAAAAATGAATACACAGAGCGAACCACCAAAACCACAAAATAAAGGATTTGGACGGTTCGTTTTTTAGTTTAACTAGGAGGTCATATAGATGACAATTAATTTAACAAATGATTTTAAAACAGCACGACAAAACTTTTTAAATGCCGTACAAAATGGTGAACCAGAAGAAAAACAAGGCGAGTTATATGCCGAAATGATTAATGAACTATTTGAAGAAACGAAAAAGCAAGCGCGCGCAGAAGCTGAAAAATTCGCTGCGACAACGCCAGCTGAAGCTAAGATGACGGCACGTGAACGTACATTTTTTAATGCGATTAATACAGAAGTTGGTTACAAAGAAGAAACGCTTTTACCAGAAGAAACAATTGATCGCATCTTTGAAGATTTAACAACTGCACATCCACTATTAGCTGAAATTGGCTTACAAAATGCCGGATTGCGTTTGAAGTTCTTAAAATCAGAAACATCTGGTACAGCTGTATGGGGCAAAATCTTTGGTGATATTAAAGGGCAATTAGATGCAGCATTTAATGATGAAGAAGTGATTCAACATAAATTAACAACATTTGTTGTTG
>NZ_HE578972.1:7567-9787 GCF_000307285.2 Kurthia sp. Dielmo | reverse complement strand
TATTCCAGACCGTAAGCATTTTGCAGAGATTGGCCACTGTCGTTATACCGGAAAGGTTTGGAATATCGTTGAAGTAAGACCAGATGCACAATCACTTGGTTTTATTAACATCGTATTGGCGGTGGTTTAATGAGTGTCGAATTTCATGGTTTAGCCGAAATCCAACAGCGTTTAAAACAAATGATGTCCGAAAAAGAGTTTAAAAAGCTAACAGATACAGCTGTAACTGCCGGTGCAACGGTATTGAAAAAAGAAGTGGCCAGAAGGCTATCAAGTAGCTTAGGCGACTATTCAATCGGGGCAACAGTTGACGAGATTGTCATGAGCAAACCAAAATCAAAGCGTGGTGCGCGTACTGTTCAGATTGGTTGGAATGGTCCATTAGAGCGTTATCGTATTATCCATTTGAATGAGAATGGCTATAAACGCGATGGGAAGTTTTACGGTCCGCAACTAGGCGGTTACAAGCAAATCGCAAAAGCTATGGAAACTAAAAAACAGGAAGTATTTGATGCAACGCGAAGGGAGATGGCCAAACGTTTATGAGAGATTTGATGATGGAAATTAATCAGGCACTACGCGAAAATGCGCTCATTGCAACAAGTTGTGGTGACCGCATTAAATTTTACGAGTATGCAGAAACAGGCGACTTATTAAGTCCATTTATTATCATTACACCGTCACAGCCCAGCAAACCAAGTAGCTATGGCAGCAACACTAATCATAGCGAAAGTTACTACTACCAGATTAATGTGGAAGCAATAAAACGAGGAGTCCGGGACTCTTTAGCATATGAAGTACGAAAAGTTATGAGGACACTTGGTTTTGAACAACAAGCCGGTGGCTTGGACACATATTTTAAAGAAACAAAGCGCTATGTAAACACACGTTTATATAGCGCTATTTTATTTACTCAAAAAGAGGAGGAAAATGAATGAACGCAGTAGGATTTGAAAAAGCAGAAATCGCGGTATTAGATGCCAATTTCCAAACAACAGAAGAAAGCATTTTTACACTTGAAGGAAAAACAGATAAAGGGGCAACACGCTCATTTAGTGTAGAAGGATTAACAGCTGAAGCTGTGAAACAATTCGGTTCAAACATTCCTTATCGTACAGCAAAACGTGGTATCGGTGACTTATCTGCGACTTTAACAGCCATTGATGTACCACTTGATTTTGAAATGACGATTCTTGGGATTGCAAAATCAACAGAAGGTTTCTACGAAGGTGGCGATGATACAGAAGCACCGTATACAGCGACTATCTTCTATGATAAAACGCCACAAGGTGAACCATATGCGATTGCACTTTATCGCGGATCATGGTCACGAAATTCACTTGAAGGGGAAACACTTGAAGGGGAAAACAAAGAATTGCCAGAAGAAGAATACACAATGGCGTGTGTTGTTGGCGATGATAAAAAAGGTTACGGAATTGCAGTAGGTGCCGAACAAGTAGCAGCATTACGTGCCAAAGCATTTAAAGTTACACCCAGCGGTGGCGCTTAATGTGAGCGCTACGCCAGAGGCAAAGCAAGCCAATATTACGTGGCAATAATTAAATCAAAATTCAATGAAGCACTCCGTTTGGGGTGCTTTTTTATTTATCTAAAATATACTGGAGGGCTATTACATGGCTATTTATGAATTAAAACTAATGAAGAAAAAAGAAATTGTGGACGGAAAAGAACAATTTGAATATAACACACGCAAGTTAGAATTCGTGTCGATTAAAGTTACACGTGATGCATTGAAAGTAAAAGCTGAATTAGAAAAAATGGCGAATGAAAAAGAGCCGGATGAAGTGGCAATGCTAGACAAACAAATCGAATTTATCGCAGATGTTTTCCAAGTTTCGTCTGATGACATTTGGGAAGGGCTTGATGCAGCAACAGGCGCATTAAAGATTAAGAATATCTTTGAACAAATCTTAGGTGTGGAAGAATTGGAAAAAGAAGAAGAAAAAAAATGGCGAAAATGATGAAGTACATGCAGAAGTAACGTATGAAGCATCATTAGAAACCATCGATAAATTGTATAAATCATTTATGGAAAACGGCATGGCTTATCAAGATATAGCAAATGCCGATTTCTTTCATTTAGTTGAACTTTTCAATAAAGAAAAGAAAGAAGAAAAAAAGGTCGGTAATATGTATGAAGCCTTAAAAGGATTTATGTAAGGAGGTGGCAGTATGGCAAACAATGCACAACCATTAGGT
>NZ_HE578972.1:2292-7142 GCF_000307285.2 Kurthia sp. Dielmo | reverse complement strand
ACGTTCACAAGGGAAAGAACTCGAAGCCCTTGAAGCCGATTATAACGGGCTAGAACAAGCTGTGGAAGAACGGACACGTTTAATCGACAAGGAAAAGCAAAAGATGCAGCGCTTGAAGCAACAATATGGTGAAAACAGCGAAGAATATCGTCGCCAGGTGGCACGTGTACGTGACTTAGAAACATCCAATAATGAAGCACGACGCGCTATGAATCGTTTACAAGAAGAAATGGATGAAACACAGCAAAGTAGTAGTAAGCTACGTTCAGCATTTTCTAAGGTAGGCGATAAAATTAGCGGTATGAGTGGGCCATTAATGGGATTATCTACAGCTGCTGCAGGTGTAGGAACAGCAATGGGTGCGCTCGCTATCGATATTTCAAACGCAACTGACAATATCGAATCAAGATTAGAAACATTAGTAAATGGTTCTGAAGCAAAATTGAAGAAAATGAAAAAGAACATCATGGAAACGTACACAGCTGGGTTAACTACGGATCTTGATGAAACAACCAATATTGCTGCACGTACCGAGCAACGAGGGATTGCAGATAAAGATAAACAAAAAGCCATTGATTATGCCACAGTTATTTCAAAAAATAGTGACTTAGAAGGAAAAGAGATTGTCGACGTTCTTTCTATGCTTCAAAAAAAGTTTGGGATGACAATTGAACAAGCCGGGGATTATGCACAACGAATCGCACAAACAGGTATTGAAGATTTTGACCAAGCAATGGAATATATTCCGCAACTAAAAGACGGTGGTTTGAGCATCGATGAAATCATTGCACGACTCGAAGGTGGGATGAAATCGGGTGCATGGAATAGTGATAAGACACTCGATTTACTTGCTGAAGGACAAAAGAAAGTAGTCGGTGACGGTGCTGATGCCTACAAAGAATTCGGTTTAGGTACTGAATACGCCAAATTCCAAGCTGGGGAAATTGATTATAAAGCCTTCATGATGGAAGCAAAGAAAAAGGCTGATAAATTACCAAAAGAAGATAAGAAAGCCTTTTGGGCAGCTATTTTCGGGACACAAGGTGAAGATATTGATTTGAGTTCAATCAATGGTATTTTTAATGCGAAAGAAAAAAGTGGTAAAGCAGAAAAAGGACAAGCTGATGATTTAGTAAATAAAGAAAAAGAGAAAGCAATTGTCCGATTAACTGCTGCTTATAATAAATTAAAAAAAGAGTTGTTACCACTTGGAAATACTTTAATGAATACGGGTGCAGCGATAACAGAAGGGATTTTACCTTATGTAAAACAATTAATTGATTGGTTCAATGGATTATCTGATACACAACAAAAAATCGCAATTGGTGCCGGTGTATTAGCAGTTGCAATGGGTCCTTTAACAATTGCTTTTAAAGTATTAGCTATGCCAATTAAACTCGCTTGGAGTGCTATTAAAGGTTTATTTAGTGGTTTGAAATTACTTGTTTCTTTCTTACCATCTATGAGCACCGTTATGAGTGGCTTAGGAAAAGCTGTAGATATCGCCTATAAGCCAATTGTTTGGCTAGGTAATGGCTTATCGAAACTGTGGAATGTGCTTAAATTCATCGCGCCATTTATTCGTACAGGATTAGTTACAGCGTTTAGAGCGCTACTTGGGCCAGTCGGTTTAGTTATCACAGCGGTTTCTTTACTTGTGGCTGGATTCAAATATGCATATAAGCATTCTGAAACGTTTCGTAATTTCGTTAATAAGTTACGTGATAGCTTATTAAATACATGGAACAATTTAAAAGCAATGGGCGTTCGTGGCGTGGTAGCAGCGATGTGGAAATCGGTTAAAGGCGCTTTTGCATCTGGCTATACCTTTGTGAAAACAAAAATCGAAGGCGCTAAAAATGCTATTTCAAACGCTTGGACAAATGCACGTAAATTAGCAGTCGCTAAGGTAACAGGTATGTGGACAAGTACGAAAAACTTATTTTCGTCGGGCTACAATGCGGTGAAGTCACGTATGGCCAGTGTGAAAAATTCAGTGTCTAATGCTTGGACAAATACGAAAAAGGCAACAACCGACAAAGTATCATCGATGTGGACGAGCACCAAGAACTCTTTCTCCAATGGCTACAATGCAGTAAAGAATCGTATGTCGAATGTAAAAACAGCGATGTCGAATTCATGGACGGCCATTAAGAAATTAACCGTTGAGAAAGTTACTAATATGATCGATCACGTGAAGAAAATGCCACAACGAATGGCAGATGCAATTGCCAAAGGTGCCGGGGCATTGAAAAATGGCGGTAAAAAATTGCTAAAAGGGTTAATCGGTGGCGTAGAGTGGGGCTTAAACAAAGTCATTAAAGGCGTGAATCAAGTAATGACTTGGGTAGGCGCTGACGATTCGAAATTAAAGCCAGTCGATTTAACTAAGTATGCGAAAGGTACACCAAATGGTGGGCATGATGGCGGTTTAGCAATGGTCAACGATGCACCAGGTAGTAACTATCGTGAGTTAGTAGTATTGCCGAATGGCCAAACATTCGTACCAAAAGGACGAAATGTGGTCATGAATCTTCCACAAGGTGCGGAAGTATTACCCGGTCATAAGACGCGCGATTTAGCCAAACGTGGTGTCATTCCACAATATAAATCGGGTGTTGGTGATACATTATCTGGTCTGTGGTCATCCACAAAATCGGGTGCTTCAAAGTTATGGCAAGGCACGAAAGATGTGAGTTCTGCAGCATTTAACAAAGTAAAAGACTGGTCAACAGAAGTATGGGATTGGGTAACAAGCCCAGAAAAAGTTAAAAAATTGTTGATGAACACTATCGGAAACGTCATTCCAAAACAATATACATCTGGTATTATGCCATCTATGTTAAACGGCATGATGGGTAAACTAGTAGATCAAGCGAAAGATTTTGTCTTTAACATTGCCGATTCAATGGGCGGTGGAGCCGATTTTGGTTCATGGTCACCGTTTAATGGCGATTTCAACAAAATCTCGAATAAGTGGAATGTATATGACTTCCTTTATGATTTAGCAAAACAAATTGTTTCAGCTAATTCGGGGTTATCGATTACATCTGGCCAACGTGATGGCGCAACAACTAAATCTGGTTCTAAATCAGAACATGGTAGCCATCGAGGGATTGATATTAGTGGTTGGGGAAGTAATGGTGGTTATTTACCACTTGCCAAATCAGTAGCTGGGCACCCTTATCTTAAATACGCTATTGGTGATAATCGTTGGAATCCAAATAATGATGATAAGTTTAGCCACTTCAAATGGGGTGGGCACATGAACCACCTTCACTTATCAGCAAAATCACCAGCTGAAGCAAAGGCAGCCAAAGGTAGTTTTGGTGCTGCAAGTAATGTTTCGGGTGGTGCAAAGGCATGGACAGCACAAATTAAGAAAGCCCACCAAGCAATTTATGGGAAAGCCATTTCAAAGCAAGGATTAAATGAAGTGCTTGAACAAATCCAAACAGAGTCCGGTGGTAATGCGACGGTTCGACAAGGAATTGTCGATGTAAATACGCATAATGGTTCGGGCGGTGCGAAAGGATTACTCCAATTCATTCAATCTACATTTGATAATTATAAATTAAAAGGGCATGGCAATATTTTTAGTGGCTATGACCAATTACTTGCCATGTTTAACATCAAAGAGTGGTATGCAGCTATCACGCGTGCTGGTAAAGGAAAAGGATGGAGTCCAAGAGGTCCACGCGTCAAACCATATGCCAACGGTGGTATTATCACAAAAGCGCATATGGGGCTTGTTGGTGAAGATGGACCAGAAGCCATTATTCCATTGGATAAAGCGAAAAAAGGACGTTCCATGCAATTACTTGCACAAGCTAGTCAGTATTTGAATGGGAATAAAGCAACTACTTCTACTGCTTCATCTGTGGAAGGTATTGTAGCAGCTATCATGGTGCAGGGTGCTGAAACATCTAAAAAATTAGATGCATTAATTGCTTTACTTGCATCGGGGACAACCATTCAAATTGACGGAAAAGAAATTGCGAATGTCGTGAACCGCATTAATCAAACGAATGAGCGCATGGCCAATCGTGCGAAAGGAGTGACAACATGATGATAACAGCCGAACCGTCCTTTACCTATGACGGTGAGTACATGAAAAATAGTGGTTATTTCTTAAATGATGCGCAGGTTTCTTCACCAGAAATTTCACCAGAAAACGTGAATGTGCCTGGTCGAATTGGTCTTTTAAATATGGGCAATGATATCGGGGAGCGCCAAATAGCCCTAGAAATCACGCTTAATTGTTCTTCACAAGAAGATTTTAATGAAAAGCGATTGTATTTAGAGAATCTAGTCATTTTACAAGAGCCCGTAGAAAAGCCACTTATTTTAGATACAGATACCAAATGGACGTATTATGGTCAGTTCACTACTCTTTCAGACTTTGAGTGGATAAATGGCTATGACCATAAGGTGACGCTGACATTTAGCTGTTCAGATCCACTGAAATATGGCGAGCAGTATGATGTGCCAATCGCTGATGGTTTGCTCACGATTACACCACATGGCCAACAAAAAACAGCCCCTATTTTCAGCGCCATTGCGACAGCCGACAATACCTGGTGTGGATTAAGTAGCTACGACCAGTATGTCTATGTAGGCGGTAAAATCGATGTCGAGAGTGGCGAAGAAGCCTTAGATGTATATACGCCAGTCCTACAAGATACAGCGCAAGATTTGAACTTGTGGCAACGTGTATCGAATGATTCGGTAACATGGGAAGTAACGAGTGGAAATGTCGGGAAAGGGTCCGACTTCCAACAAAATGATGATGATATTAGTGTCAAAGAGTTTGGTGAAAATCAAGGCTCTAAAAATGAATGGTATGGACC
>NZ_HE578972.1:0-1394 GCF_000307285.2 Kurthia sp. Dielmo | reverse complement strand
TAAAAGCTACTCATAAGAGTGGCTTTTTTATTTGATTGAAAGGAGACACCGAATGAATTTATTAATACTAACAGCGGATGCACGTTCACGATATGCTGCAGAAGATTACAAAGTTGAGGCTTCATTATCGAACGATAGTCCACAAGCATGTCCATTTTACGACGATGTACGGAATGAAAAACTAGAAGATTTCTATGACACATATCAATTTAGTGTGCCAGAAAACTTCGAAGAAGCCGATCATGTCGTACCGAGTAATTATGTTCTCTTTGAAGATGAAACGAATAAGTTTCGTTTATTCCGAATCATCGATGTAGAGAGTGGACTACTGGGCAATGTTCATGTGAAAACAGCGAAGGCTGAAAATGCCTTTGTAGATGATTTACTAAAAACGATTGTGCCACGCGCTACATTAGGCACTGTTAATTTTCCGGATGCGTTCGCACATTGCTTGGCCAACAGTGGCTGGCAAATCCGCAATAGCGAGTACCTGGGCGAATTAAGAAATCAAACGTTTGAAGGAAATACGAATGCACAAGAAACGATTCAAGGGATTTGTAAAGAGTACGGTGGCGAAATTGATGCGTATGTCCTCATGAATAGTGCGAATAAAATCATCGGAAAATACTTTGATTTAGTTGAAGAACGAGGACGCAACAACACCGGGAAACGTTTCGAATATCGTCGAGATATTACAGGTGTGACACGTACGCAGTCCATTTCAGAATTTTATACCGCTATTAAACCAATCGGGAAAGATAACCTGACCATACAAGATGTCAATGAAGGTAGTGCCATCTTATATGATTCAGAAGCCAACGATTTATATAACGGTGGCAAAGAGTATTTAGTGAAATATATGGATTTCAGTGAAATTGAACATGCCAGTGCGTTATATGCTGCAGCGAAATTAGAACTGAATAAATGTAATAAGCCACGTTATGAATATACCGTTGATACGGCATTACTTGAAGAAACTGCAGGTTATGAAGAAGAACCAGCTTGGCTTGGTGATCATGTACGTGTCATTGATTTTGAAATGAAGCCACCACTTGTTGTAGGTGCCCGTATTATTGAAAAAGATACGTCAAACAGTGATTCATCAAAAGATAAGGTAACGCTCGGTGAATATATTGAGCTTAATTATTCAACACCGAACGACATCAAAAATCTACAAGCGCAGCTAGATACTATCAAGAACCACATGCAACCAATTTATCGCATTGAGGTGAAAGCGACAGCTGGTACAATCATCCGAAATGGGATTATTGAAGGGGATGGCACCGCAAAACTGCAAGCCATTGTGTACCGTAATAACTCACTTTATGTTGGGGCCAGTGACCAGTACGTGTGGGAAAAGATTTATCGCGATACAGGAGAGCATGATAACGTTT
>NZ_HE578971.1:0-15793 GCF_000307285.2 Kurthia sp. Dielmo | reverse complement strand
GTGCTTTTTTTGTGTGAAGAAACCATAATTATATACCAATAGGCATTATATAAAAATAATTAAATGTAAAGACCTAAATAATTTTCATGTAGCTATTTCCCTATGTTTTATAACAAGAATGCTTGAATAAAGCGTTACCATCAACAAGCCATGATAATTAGGAATACTTTGAATACTCTTTCTTTTCTCAATATCTTGACACACTACCTATCTGATTGATAACCTTACAAATAACATATTTTCAAACAGGAGGAGTTATTAAACATGTGGGAAACGAAATTTGCCAAAGAAGGCTTAACATTTGATGACGTATTATTAGTGCCAGCACACTCAGAGGTATTACCAAAAGAGGTAAGCTTAGCAGTAGAACTAACACCAAAAATTAAATTAAACATTCCATTAATCAGTGCGGGTATGGATACAGTTACAGAAGCATCAATGGCAATTGCTATGGCACGTCAAGGCGGTCTAGGAATCATTCACAAAAACATGTCAGTAGAAGAACAGGCAGATCACGTTGAACGTGTAAAACGTTCTGAAAACGGCGTTATCACAAATCCATTTTTCTTAACACCTTCACATCAAGTATTTGATGCAGAACATCTAATGGGCAAATATAAAATCTCAGGTGTTCCAATCGTAAACAATGAAGAAGATTTAACTTTAGTTGGTATCATTACAAACCGTGACTTACGTTACATTTCAGATTACTCATTACAAATTTCAGATGTTATGACGAAAGAAGACTTAATCACAGCTCCTGTAGGTACAACTTTAGAAGAAGCTGAAAAAATTCTTCAACAACACAAAATCGAAAAGCTACCATTAGTTGATAATGATGGTATCTTAAAAGGTTTAATTACAATCAAAGATATTGAAAAAGTAATTGAATATCCAAATGCAGCTAAAGATGAATTTGGTCGTCTTTTAGTAGGTGCAGCTGTAGGTGTTACTGCAGATGCTGTAAAACGTATCGAAAAATTAGTAGAGGCACAAGTTGATGTTATCGTTATCGATACAGCACACGGTCACTCAGAAGGTGTAATTAACTCAGTAAAAGCTATCCGCGATCGCTTCCCAGAAGTAGCAATCATTGCTGGTAACGTAGCAACTGCGGAAGGTGCTGCTGCACTATTCGACGTTGGTGTAGACGTTGTTAAAGTTGGTATTGGACCAGGTTCTATTTGTACTACTCGTGTCGTTGCTGGTGTTGGTGTACCACAGATTACAGCAGTTTATGACTGTGCTACAGTTGCACGTGAACGTGGTAAAGCAATCATCGCGGATGGTGGTATTAAATACTCTGGCGATATCGTAAAGGCGCTAGCAGCTGGTGGTAACGCCGTAATGCTAGGTTCATTACTTGCAGGTACTTCTGAATCACCTGGGGATACTGAAATCTTCCAAGGTCGTCGTTTTAAAGTTTACCGCGGTATGGGTTCATTAGGCGCAATGGAAAAAGGTTCAAAAGACCGTTACTTCCAAGAAGATGCTAAAAAATTAGTGCCAGAAGGTATTGAAGGTCGTCTTCCATACAAAGGACCTTTATCAGATACAGTTTACCAACTAGTTGGTGGTATCCGTGCTGGTATGGGTTACTGCGGCGCTCCTGATTTACAGCACCTACGCGATGAAGCACAATTCGTTCGCATGACTGGTGCAGGGTTACGTGAGTCTCACCCACATGACGTACAAATTACAAAAGAAGCACCAAACTATTCAATTTAATTAAAATAAATAAAAGCAGGTAGCGTAGTAAATAGGCTACCTGCTTTTTTGTATGCGGATTTGATACAATGTTGTATTTCAATCTATGATAAAATGGGAAAGATAAATACATAGATTGATGGAGGGTATGGCGTTGAAAAAACGGTGGAAAGCAGCATCTATACGAGTGCTATTAGCGTTCGTTTTAGTTGTAAGTATGTTAGAAATAAGTCTTACTTCTGCAAGCGCTAAAAACGATGAACCAACTGTATTAGCAAAAGCAGCAATTGTCATTGATGCAGATAGCGGTAAAATTTTATACGAAAAAAATGCCAATAAAGCACTTGGTATTGCGAGTATGTCTAAGATGATGACAGAATTCATTCTGCTCGATAAAATTAAAGCAGGAGAAATTTCATGGGATGATAAATACAATGTATCAAAATACGCGTATAAAATTTCTCATGATACGGCATTAAGCAATGTAGCACTGCGTGAAGATGGTGTATATACTGTGCGTGAGCTATACGAAGCAATGGCAATCTATTCTGCAAATGCCGCAACCATTGCATTAACAGAAGTTATGGCAGGCTCTGAGAAAAAATTCTTACCGCTCATGAATAAGAAAGCAAAAGAACTAGGTCTTAAAAAATATACATTTTATAATGCGACTGGCTTAAGTAATTCACAACTTCAAGGCATGCATCCAAAAGGTACCCCGAAAAAGGGTGAAAATAAAATGCCTGCTAAAGAAGTAGCGAAATTATCCTATGAATTATTAAAAGAGCATCCAGAAGTATTAGAAACGGCAAGTATTTTGAAAAAAACATTCGCTAAAGGAACAAAAGATGCGATTCCAATGGAAAACTGGAATTACATGCTAAAGGGTGGCAAATACGAGTATGAAGGTGTAGATGGCTTGAAAACAGGCTCTACCGACTATGCTGGTCAATGTTTTGCTGCAACGGCGAAACAAGGCGATTTGCGCGTTATTACAATTGTAATGGATGCAAAAGAAAAGAATGGCGATAGCACATATAAAGCGCGTTTTGATGCGACAAAAGTGTTGCTTGATTATGCATTTGATAATTTTGAACAGCAAACCATTCTAGCTAAAAATGCAACGTTTAACGAGCAAAAAACAATTGAAGTAAAAAATGGTAAAGAAAAAACAGTTAAAATTCAAGCGACAGAACCAATTAAAATGATTGTGAACAAAAATAATATAAAAGCCATTAAGACAGAACTTGTATTAACATATCCTTCGATTTCAGCACCAGTGAAAAAAGGTGCAGTTGTTGGATATGTGAAAGTGACAGGTGATAAGTACGGCTATATCAATCCTACCGAACTAAAATCAAATGTCGTGACAACAACATCTGCATCAGAGCGTGGCTGGTTATCAAAAGGATTTACTGGCCTTGGTGATTTCTTTGAAAATGTTTGGAATAAAGTATTTTAATAAAGTAAAAGGAGCAAATACACTACTATGTATTTGCTCCTTTTTTTAATTGCCATAATTCAAATAATGTTGTGATTTCCTGCGAGATTTTATCCTCATCAATGCCACCAAAACCTAAAAGTAAATGTTGGGCGTAACGTGCATCGTCTTTTAGTAAATATTGTGATAAAGGAGAAATACGAATATGCGCATCTTTGGCCTGATTACTTAATTGCTGAGCATTTTGAGGATGCGTGACAGTTAAGGCAATATGCATGCCTGCTTGCTCACCTGAAATATTCACAGCCTCATAATTAGTAATAACAGCAGTCAATTTTTCAAGTTTCTTTCGATAAATTTTACGCATGCGATTTAAGTGCTTTGAAAAATGACCATCTCGCATAAACTGCATTAAAATATGTTGTTCAAAGCGTGGGACAGTGCATGTATAGTACGTAAATAATGCATGATAACGCGGCATCAATTTTTCAGGCAACACAAAATAAGCAATGCGTAGGGAAGGCATAAGTGATTTAGAAAATGTACTTAAATAAATGACCTTTTGCTGATGATCCATACTTTGTAAGGATGGAATTGGTTTTCCGATATAACGGAACTCACTGTCATAGTCGTCTTCGATAATATAGCGATTTGCTTGATGACTAGCCCATTGTAAAAGTTGTGCTCTGCGTGGCGCTGACAAGATCGCACCTGTTGGGAATTGATGTGATGGCGTCACATAGACGATATTGGCATCACTCATTTCAAGCTCTGACACATCAAGACCATCTGTATCGATGCGAATAGGTAGGCTTCTTTGGCCGTATTGCTCAATAATATGATGCGTCATTTGATAGCCGGGATTTTCAAGTGCATAGACATTATAGTCCCCGAGAATTTGCAAAATCATTGGAATCAATTGTTCGGTACCAGAGCCAATAACAATTTGCTCTGGGCGACAATGCACGCCGCGTGATTGATAAAGATAACTCGCAATTTCTTCGCGCAGGGCATACTCACCTTGTGCAGAGCCGGCTAATAACAAGCTTTGTTGCTGTTCATCAATAGCATCCTTGGCATAACGTCGCCATGTTGAAAAGGGGAAGGAAGCAGTATCAATGCGACCAGGGCTAAAGTCAATATCATAGCGCGGTGCAGTAGGCTTTGTTTCGGGTACTAAAACGGGTTTATCAATATAGGGAAGTGATGCGATATCTTCCACAAAAAAACCGATGCGCGGTTTTGAAACGATATAGCCCTCTGCAAGTAATTGTCCGTATGCAAGTTCAATAGTCGTTTGGCTCAGCATTAAAAAATCCGCTAATTTTCGCTTGGATGGTAATTTTTTTTCGACCGGAATAGAGCCATCAATAATGCCACGTTTAATTGCCTCGTAAAGCTGTTCGTATAGAGGTTCTTTGGCATTTTTATCTAATTCAAACATGAGCATATCCATATGAATTTCCTCCTCTGACCTGGTTAAAAATAATAAATCTGAATATTTAGAAATAGTCAAAACTCTTTTACCATGATAGCACAAAGCAATAAAGGAGGAAATGAAATGATTCAGACAGGTGTAGAAACAGTAAAAAGAGGAATGGCTCAAATGCAAAAAGGTGGCGTGATTATGGATGTTATTAACGCGGAGCAAGCAAAAATCGCAGAGGCAGCCGGAGCAACTGCTGTTATGGCATTAGAACGTGTACCTTCTGATATTCGTAAAGCGGGTGGCGTTGCACGTATGGCGGACCCACGTATCGTAGAAGAAGTGATGAATGCGGTGTCGATTCCCGTTATGGCAAAAGCACGTATCGGCCATGTGGTTGAAGCAAGAATATTAGAATCGATGGGTGTGGACTATATCGATGAAAGTGAAGTGCTAACACCTGCAGACGAGGAATATCATTTACTCAAGAGTACATATAATGTGCCGTTTGTATGTGGATGTCGTGATTTAGGAGAAGCTGCGCGTCGTATTGGTGAAGGAGCGGCTATGCTACGCACAAAAGGAGAGCCAGGTACAGGTAATATTGTCGAAGCAGTACGCCATTTACGTCAGGTAAATGCGCAGGTACGCCAAGTCGTCAATTTACCAAAAGATGAATTAATGACAATGGCAAAAAATATCGGTGCACCATTTGACGTATTATTGCAGATTCAAGAGGTAGGACATTTACCGGTTGTGAACTTTGCAGCAGGTGGCATTGCAACTCCAGCAGATGCCGCGTTAATGATGGAGCTTGGTGCAGATGGTGTATTTGTCGGCTCTGGTATTTTTAAATCGAGTAACCCAGAAAAATTTGCAAAAGCTATTGTACAGGCCACAACATATTATCAAGATTATGAGCTAATAGCGAATTTATCAAAAGAATTAGGAACGCCAATGAAAGGTCTAGATATTACGAGTATGCCATTTGAAGAGCGTATGCAGGAGCGTGGTTGGTAATGAAAATTGGTGTGGTGGCATTACAAGGTGCGGTAACAGAACATCTGACAGCTCTTTCTGAATTGGGAGCGGAGGCTATTCCTGTGAAAGAAGCTAATCAATTACGAGAGCTTGATGGACTAGTACTACCTGGTGGTGAAAGTACGGCAATACGGCGCTTGATGGATGCAGCACAATTACGAGAGCCTTTACAGCTATTCTCACGCGAAAAGCCTGTATTTGGTACATGTGCAGGACTTATTTTATTGGCAAAGGAAGTAATCGGGGAAGAAGCGCATATTGGTACGATGAATGTAGTTGTAGAACGCAATTCATTTGGTCGCCAAATCGATAGTTTTATAACGGATGTCACTGTTCAAGAGAGAAAGATTCCAGCCGTTTTTATTCGTGCGCCGCATATTCAATCTGTAGGAAACAATGTAGAAGTATTAGCAACAGTAGGTGATCGAATTGTCCTTGCACGTGATGGACATTTACTTGGTTGTGCGTTTCATCCAGAGCTAACAGAAGACCGTTATATTTTCGAATTATTTCTCGAAATGGTGAAAAAAAGTGCATCTGCGAGACTTGCATCGCATGAAAATGTGTTGTAAAGTATGGGTAACTTAACATTTAACACGATGATAGGAAGTAGTAACGAATCCGTTTTTTTATAGAGAGTCGACGGCTGGTGGAAGTCGACAAAAACGCTCGCGAATCCGTCCTGGAGTTGCCTTATTGAAACCAGCAGTAGATAGGGCCGGCATCCTAGCCGTTATGAAACAAGTGGAACAGGCATCAGTCTGTTCAATTAGGGTGGCAACGCGGGTATGCTCTCGTCCCTTTACCAAGGGGATGGGAGCATTTTTTTGTACTCTTACATCGATTATCTGAATGGAGGAAAAATATATGTTAGATATTAAACGCGTACGCGCAAATCTTGCAGAAGTAAAAGAAAAATTAGCGCACCGTAACGAAGAACTTGGCACATTTGATCACTTTGAAGAATGGGACCAAAAACGTCGTGATTTAATCGCGAAAACAGAAGAATTAAAAGCAGCACGTAATAAAGCAACAGAAGTCATTGCAGTGAAAAAACGTGCGAAAGAAGATGCACAAGAAGACATCTTAAAAATGCGTGAACTAAGCGCTGAAATTAAAGCATTAGATGTTGAGCTAAATGATATCGAAGAAAAATTCCAAGATATGATGATGCGTCTTCCAAATATTCCACACGAATCAACTCCTGTAGGGGATACAGAAGATGATAACGTGGAAGTTTACAAACGCGGCGACGTACCAACATTTGATTTCGAACCAAAAGCTCACTGGGATATTGCAACAGATTTAGGTATTATCGATTTCGAACGCGCAGCAAAAGTAACAGGCTCTCGTTTCGTCTTTTACCGTGGCTTAGGTGCTCGTTTAGAACGTGCGCTTTGGAATTTCATGATGGACTTACATGCAGATAAACATGGCTATGAAGAAATGCTACCACCATACATGGCAAACCGTGCAAGCTTAACTGGTACAGGTCAACTGCCAAAATTCGAAGAAGATGCCTTCTTAATCGAAAAAGAAGATTACTTCCTAATTCCAACAGCTGAAGTGCCAGTAACCAACTTCTACCGTGATGAAATTTTATCAGCAGATATGTTACCACAAGCATTCACAGCCTTCTCTGCTTGCTTCCGTTCAGAAGCGGGTTCTGCTGGCCGTGATACACGTGGCCTAATCCGCCAACACCAATTCAATAAAGTAGAATTAGTACGCTTCGTAAAACCAGAAGAATCTTATGAGCAACTTGAATTATTAACTTCTCATGCAGAAGAAGTATTAACATTACTTGGCTTACCATACCGTAAATTAAGCATGTGTACAGCTGACTTAGGCTTCACTGCTGCGAAAAAATATGATTTAGAAGTATGGATTCCAGCCCAAGATAAATTCCGTGAAATCTCTTCTTGCTCAAACTTTGAAGATTTCCAAGCACGTCGAGCAGGCATCCGCTTCCGTCGTGATAAAACAGCAAAACCAGAATATGTTCACACATTAAATGGTTCAGGTCTTGCAGTAGGTCGTACAATCGCGGCTATTTTAGAAAACTACCAACAAGCAGATGGTTCTGTAAAAATTCCAGAAGCGCTTGTACCATACATGGGCGGCGTAACTGAAATTAAAGCAAAATAATCGATAACGAAAAAGAGGCTTTGCCATACGTGTAAAAGCAACCTCTCATATGAGTATAAGAAAAACCGGAATCGCGCGGTGGCGCGGTTCCGGTTTTTCGTTGCGAACGCTAAAAAAGGAACATGACATTTTGTGACAGCCACTTTTTTATTGATCTTTATGCGCTTGCTCTGCTAACTTACGCAGTCGTTTTTGTTCTTTTTTACGTGCGCGTAGTTCACGGAAGAAATCGGTTAATAGTGCACCAGTTTCTTCTGCAAGCACGCCTTCTGTAACGTCGCATTTATGATTAAAGCGAGCGTCATTTAGTAAGTGATAAAGTGAATCGACACAGCCCGCCTTTATATCACGTGCGCCGTACACAACACGTGGTACACGCGATTGTAAAATAGCACCTGCACACATCGGGCAAGGCTCAAGTGTGACATAAAGCGTTGTTTCCTCAAGGCGCCAGCTACCGATTACTTCGCAAGCTTGTTGGATGGCCATGAGTTCGGCATGGGTAATGGCATTTTGTGACGTTTCACGTAAATTATGCGCGCGTGCAATAATTTCATCGTTGTAGACAACTATGGCTCCAATTGGTACTTCACCAATCTCCGCGGCTTTTGTGGCTTCATTTATCGCTTCTTGCATGAAGCATACATCTTTCTGTTGTTGATCCATTTTTAGACTCCTTTACTGAGTTTGAAGAATTTCGACAATTCATTATAACTGTCGTAACGTTTCGGTCTGTGATAAAATATTTTACATTGATGAAAAAAAGCGAAGGGGGACTTCTGATGCCTACACCATTTATTACGGTTGAAGGACCGATTGGCGTCGGGAAAACGTCGCTCTCTAAAATAGTATCGGAAACATTTGAGTTTCACTTATTAAAAGAGATTGTAGACGAAAATCCGTTTTTAAATAAGTTTTACGAAGACATCGATGAATGGAGCTTCCAAACAGAGATGTTTTTCTTGTGCAATCGTTACAAACAATTAACAGACATTAAAAAGTATATTTTAGCTGAGAATCATCCAGTTGTCGCAGATTATCATATTTTCAAAAATTTAATTTTTGCAAAACGTACACTGAAGCCAACTGAATATCATAAGTATGAAGAAATTTATCGTATTTTAACAGCAGATATGCCAAAACCAAATATCGTTATTTACTTAGATGCATCAGTAGATACGTTAATGAAACGTATCGCGATGCGTGGTCGCGAGTTCGAAAAAATGATTTCGCGTGATTATATGGAGCAGCTTGTTGAAGATTATCATACATTTATTGAAAGCTTCGAAAAAAGCCATCCAGACATTCCGGTTATTCGCGTGAATGGTGATGAATTAGATTTCGTCCAACACGCAGCGGACCTTCAAAGAATTTTACGCAAGATTGATGAAACGTTACAACAAAGGAGCTTTAAATAAATGAATTTACGAGAAAAATATGGTATCCCGTCAAATGCGGTGATTACAATTGCGGGAACAGTGGGTGTTGGTAAATCAACGATGACAAAAGCACTTGCTGAGGCACTTAACTTTCGTACATCTTTTGAAAAGGTAGATACTAACCCATACTTAGATAAATTTTATGATGACTTTGAAAAATGGAGCTTCCATTTACAAATTTACTTCCTAGCAGAACGCTTTAAAGAACAGAAGCGTATTTTTGAATATGGTGGCGGCTTTATCCAAGACCGTTCTATCTATGAAGATACCGGCATTTTTGCAAAAATGCATTATGATAAAGGGACAATGTCACCAACAGACTACGAAACATATACAAATCTATTTGATGCAATGGTGATGACACCGTACTTCCCACACCCAGATTTATTAATTTACTTAGAAGGTTCAATTGACAATATTATTGACCGTATTGAAGAACGTGGTCGCCCAATGGAGCAACAAACAGATAAAGCGTACTGGCATGAAATGCATGACCGATATGATACATGGATTGATAATTTCAATTCATGTCCAGTGCTTCGTTTAGATATCAATGATTACGATTTAATGAAAGATCCGCAAACAATTGAGCATATTTTAGAACGTATCGCTCACTTTATGGAGCAAACTTCGCATTTACGCCGTCGCTAATTAGTAGGAGACTATCACATTTTGTGGTAGTCTTTTTTTATCAGCAAAGGAAGGTGTTCAACATGAGAGTAGCAATTTACTGTGGATCACGAGAAGGAAACAACCCGATTTATATAGAAAAAGCAATCGAGCTAGGTCGCACATTAGCGGAGAATGGCATCGGTGTTGTATATGGTGGTGCGAATAATGGTGTCATGGGCGCTGTGGCAGATGCCGCATTAGAAGCGGGTGGTGAAGTCATTGGCGTCACACCAGCATTTGATGAGTGGAATGAAGTAACGCACTTAGGATTAACCGAGCTACACTACGTCAGTACGATGCATGAGCGTAAAGCATTGATGATTCAATTATCGGATTTATTTATCGCATTACCAGGTGGTGCGGGGACAATGGATGAATTTTTCGATGTCTTTACACTAACGCAGATTGGTCAACAAGACAAAGCAGTTTGTTTATATAATGTGAATCATTTCTATGAGCCATTACGCACGCACTTCGATAAAATGGTAGCGGAAGGCTTTATGCCAACGGAGCATTTGGAGTTACTACATATGCTTGAAACACCACAGGATGCACTAAACTTAGTTGCAAAAATCGAAGCAAAGCAAAAAAGTCTATAAAAAAAACGAGGCAGGGATTAAATCTTTGCCTCGTTTTTTTTCAATTTATAGCGTAATTGATTGATTTGGAAAAATAGAAAACAGCCGATGCAAAAACCTAAGATGGCAATACCTGATGCGAGTGCCACCATGATTGTAAATACATAGCCCATTACAGTTAAGCCACTTGTGAATCCGATTAGGCCAAGGGTAAGACATGTAATCGCAATCGTCGAGTTAAATTTTTGCTGCGTAACATCTTCAGGGATGTAATCAGACGGTCTTTTCTTTAAGAAACGGCGTCCGATTTTAATCACCGGATTGAAGTTGAAAAGCAGCCCACCTAAATTACATACGAGGGGTACTAATAAGAGCCATGGACTAATAAACCAACTAGCAACGGTAAATAATAAAATCGTCCATTGATTGGCGCGAACTAATGGGCGTGGAATAAATGGAGGCTTTGACATACTAACCAACCTTTCTTAAAGAAAATGAATTTCCTTTATCATAATCCTTTAAAGACTTTAAATCAAATTGTTTTACTTGGTATTTTAATTTGTTTAAAAATAGGTTGAATGGTAATGAAATAATGAAGGGAGTTTTGCGTATGGAGTTATTGATAGCCATTTTACCAGCGATTTTCTGGGGTAGCCAAGTGTTAATCACAATGAAAATCGGTGGCGGCGCTTATAGCCAAACATTAGGTACAGCAATTGGCGCACTTGCATTTTCACTCGCTATTTATTTTACAGTGCAACCAGAGCTATCGTTGCTTATTTTTGGGGTAGGCTTTGTATCAGGATTATTTTGGGCAATTGGACAAGGAAATCAACTTATTGCAGTTAATAATATTGGTGTCTCAAAAGCAATGCCCATTTCAACCGGTCTTCAATTAGTGGGGACAGCATTATTTGGCGTCATCGTGTTTCATGAATGGAAAACGACAACCGCGATTATACTCGGTGTCATTGCGATTGCCTGTATTTTAGTCGGTATTATTTTCACATCAAAAGATGATCATGATGAGGAAGGAAAAGCAAACTTTAAAAAAGGTATGATAACACTGCTGATTTCGACAGCTGGATTTATCGGTTATGCAGTTATTGCACGTTTCTTTGAAGTGACGAGCTGGGAACTTGTATTACCGCAGGCGATCGGGATGGGCGTTGGTGCACTTGCTTTAACCATGCGTCACAATCCATTTAATAAATATGCGCTTCTTAATATTATTCCAGGTCTTGTATGGGCAGCGGGGAATTTATTCTTATTCATTTCGCAGCCAAAAGTAGGCGTTGCAATTAGTTTCTCACTATCACAATGCGGGGTCATTATTTCTACGCTAGGCGGTATATTCTTACTTGGCGAAAAGAAAACAAAGAAGCAACTTATCTATATTGCAATTGGCATTTTATTAATTATTGCAGGGGTTGCGATGCTAGGTATTACGAAAAATAATTAATATATTGCGATAAGTTTTTGAAATTGTATGGTTTTAGGTTGATTTTTTATAAAATCATTTATATACTAGTTATTGCTATGCTAGGTGGGGAGGTAGCGGTGCCCTATAACTCGCAATCCGCTTTAGCGAGACTGAAGTCCTTTTCGAGGCTGTCCGTATGTTTGGCCTGCCTCGTGCACGTAGTGTTGAAGATTGGGTCCTGCGCAATGAGCGCTTATGAACCATGTCAGGTCCGGAAGGAAGCAGCATTAAGTAGGTTAACTCATGTGCCGTGGGGTAGCCTGATCTGAGCTGGCGACAGGAGTAACGCTTGTGTACGGCAGTCGAAGAAAGGTGCATGGCATTAACATGCATATTCAACTCATCCGATTTATCGGGTGAGTTTTTTTCTTGTCTAAATGGTATAATAAAATTAAGTGATTTCAACTAGAAAAGGAGACAAAAACGTTGGCATATCAAGCTTTTTATCGCGTATATCGCCCGCAAACCTTCCGAGAAGTGTCGGGTCAGACGCATGTGAAACGTACATTACAAAATGCGCTTGAAGCAAATAAAACAACGCATGCTTATTTATTCTCAGGCCCTCGTGGTACCGGCAAGACAAGTATGGCGCGTATTTTTGCGAAAGCACTCAACTGTGAACATGCCGTAGCAGGCGAGCCATGTAACGAATGTGCGCATTGTAAAGAAATTAATGAAGGTAAATCCAATGACGTTTTTGAATACGATGCGGCGTCAAATTCTCGTGTAGAAGATATGCGTGAAATGCTCGAATTTATCGACCGCGCTCCTTCATACGGCATGCGCTATAAAATTTACATTATCGATGAAGTGCATATGCTTTCTACAAGTGCCTTCAATGCATTATTAAAAACATTAGAAGAGCCTCCTGCACATGTCGTTTTTGTGTTAGCGACAACGGAGCCTCATAAAATTCCCGCAACCATTATTTCGCGTACACAACGCTTCGACTTTAAACGCTTATCTTCAAGTGATTTAGTAGAGCGCATGAAAATCGTGTTAGAAGATATTGATTTAGATTATGATGAGCGTGCATTAAAAGTCATCGCACAAGCTGCTGCTGGTGGTATGCGTGATGCACTTAGTATGCTTGATCAAGTTGTATCGTTTAGTGAAAGTGAAGTAACACTAGAGGATGCGCTATTTGTGACAGGCTCTATTGGCCAAGATGTCTTTTATGATTTGGCACAAAGCCTTGCACAAAAAGATATTGCAAATGTCTTAGCGATGTTAGAGAAGCTAATGAGTGAAGGGAAAGATGCTGTTCGCTTATCGGAGGATTTTATTACATTCTTCCGTGATTTGCTACTTATTCAAACAGCGCCGGACCTAGAAGAGTTGTTAGAGCTTGCTTCTACAGACGAAAAGTTTAAAGAACTTGCGAATAGCTTCTCGATGGATACACTTTATACGTATATCGACATTTTATCGAAAACACAGCAAGAGATGCGTTTTTCGTTACATTCGAAGGTATATTTAGAAACAGCGCTCCTAAAAATGGTTCAAAGTGGTGTTTCACGTGTAACAACTGCTGAAAATCCGGCAGGAATGCCAGAAGTCGCTGCACTTCAACAGCAAGTAAATGAATTACAGCAGCTTGTACTGCAAATGCAAAAAGGTGGCATGAAGCCTCAACAACCACAAGCATCTGAACCAAAAGAAAAAAGCCCACGTCGCTCTCGTCAGCGTAGCAATGAATTCCAAGTACAAGTTGGACGTATTCAAGAAGTAATGAAGCGGGCAACACGAGGCGACTTGCGTAAAATTCAAGAGATTTGGCCAAATGCAGTTGCACAGATTCCAAAATCACAAGCGGCACTTTTAACAGATGCACAGCCAGTTGCTTCTTCAAATGATGCATTCGTACTTCAGTTTAAAGAAGATATCTATTGCCAAATCGCGGCGGATAATCCACAGTTTATGCAGCAATTCCCACAAGTTATTGCGGGAATGACAGGTACCATGTACGATATTGTTTTTGTCCCAGAACAACGCTGGCTTAAACTTCGTGAGGAATTTTTCTCACATTATCAGAAGTCTAAACTACAACAAACTACGGAAGAAAATCCGTCTACGAGTGGCGAAGAAGCCGAAGAAAATGTACAATCAATGTTAGTTGAAGAACAACAAGCCTCGGCTAATCCAGTAGTGGATGAGGCAATGAAGCTATTCGGCGAAGATTTTGTCGAAGTAGTGGAAGATTAAATCATTATATCCAAGGAGGAATTTAATATGCGCGGTGGCGGTAACATGAATCAAATGATGAAACAAATGCAAAAAATGCAAAAGAAAATGATGGAAGCTCAAGGTGAACTAGAAGAAAGCACTTTCGAAGGTTCAGCTAGTAACGGTTTAGTAAAAGTAACTGTATCAGGTAAAAAAGAAATCACAGACGTTGAAATTAACCCAGAAGTAGTAGATCCAGACGATGTTGAGCTATTACAAGATATGATCATTATTGCTGTAAACAATGCAATGGAAGCTGTTGATAAAGAAACATCTTCTAAAATGGGTCAATTCACAAAAGGCTTAAACATTCCAGGTCTATAATTTAAAGCTATAGGAGGGAATGGGTATGCATTATCCTGAACCAATATCACGATTAATTGATAGCTTTATGAAATTGCCAGGCATTGGGCCAAAAACAGCCTCTCGCTTGGCATTTTTCGTGCTAACAATGGAAGAAGATAGCGTACTTACTTTCGCTAAATCACTTGTTGATGCAAAACGTGAACTCACATATTGCTCAACCTGTGGACATATTACGGATGTCGACCCTTGCCATATTTGCCAAGACCCTAGACGTGACCGTTCAATGATTTGTGTCGTTCAAGATACGAAAGATGTCATTGCAATGGAAAAAATGCGTGATTATAATGGGTTATATCATGTGTTACAAGGTGCGATTTCACCAATGGATGGCATTGGACCAGAAGATATTAATATTCCGGCACTTATTCAACGTTTACACAATGATGAAGTGCAGGAATTAATCTTAGCAACAAATCCTACAATTGAAGGAGAAGCGACAGCAATGTATATTTCTCGTCTCGTGAAACCATCTGGTATTAAAACGACGCGTATTGCGCATGGTTTGCCAGTTGGTGGGGATTTAGAATATGCAGATGAAGTGACGCTTTCAAAAGCACTTGAAGGACGTAGAGAACTGTAAAGAGAGGTCACATCTATGTTTTTTAGTAAAAAACAAAAACTTCGCCGAGAATATGACGAAAAACTTGTTGGTTTAATTAAAGGAGCAAAGCAAGACCTCGATGACATACAGCATCTAGAAGGCATTGCCGATGATTTTGAGCTTAGTACAATCGCTCAAAAGAAAATTGCTGAAAGTAAATATTTTTATTTATTTAAAGAAGCACGTATTCGTAAAGTGTTAATTAAATAATAATGGAAGAATCGCATACAAATGCGGTTCTTTTTTTGTGCCTTTTGGAGATGATAAATTACTAGTACATAGAGCAGACGAAAGATGTGTGGTAAATGATATCGAATATTAAGCCATGTAAACAAGGATCGGAACTAAACTCAGGATTTTATACTTATTATGTTAAGAAACTACTAGTAGCAATATTTGATTTTATATTCTATAAGAAGAAACAGCGTTGAAATGCTTCGAAGATAGCTAAGAAAGTCCAGTTTTATAATGAAATATAAAGTATTTTAAAATAAATAATAAAAAAGACATAAAATGTATTGCAAAGCTCTAGAATGCATGTTATTATATAATAGTTCTCGAAAAAGAGAACACATTTATAAAAAATCAATTGACATTTTACAAAATATCTTTTAGAATATTTGAAGTCGTTAAAAACTTTTGAAAAAAGTTGTTGACAACAAAAT
>NZ_HE578970.1:475-30649 GCF_000307285.2 Kurthia sp. Dielmo | reverse complement strand
GGCGACGTGATACGTGTTTTGGCTCAGGTAATTTTGCTAATTCTTTTTTGATTTTACGTGTGCCGTAATTGTTTCGGCTACCTTTGAAAATGCGTTTAATATTTTTAGAAATTGCCAAGTCTTCGGCTTTTTTTGCACGTTTGCCGGAAATATCCGCATGATAATAATACGTGCTAGTTGGTAGATTGAGGACGTCGCACATTGCTGATACTGAATGTTTGTGAGCGTTATTACGAATCACATTTATTTTCGTCCCATGATCAGCGCCGCTTACTTTAAAATATCGTTCTCCATTAATAAACGTTGGTTTTCCTTACGTAATCGAGCCATTTCATTTTCTTCTTCCGTTCGATTATCCTTCGCAGCGAATGAACCCGTTTCTTTATGGTTTTTAATCCAGCAATCTAGCGCAGAAGGTGTAATATCGTATTCTCGGGCAATCTCAGCACGAGGTTTACCATTTTCATAAAGCTTCACTAATTGCAGTTTAAATTCGGGTGTAAATGTTCGACGTTGACGTGTCATAAAAGCACGCTCCCTTATGTTTATAGTCTAAGTTTACAAGCCCTTATTTTATCTGTCCAACTTAGTGTAGTCTATCCATAGCTTTATAAAGAAATAAACAGAAAAGGCCCCTAACCAGGAGCCTTTCTTTATTCACTCTTTAACATTTTATAAACCGTACTGCGCCCAATTCCGAACTCTTTCGCAATATCGGTAGCACTTTCACCCGCTTCGTAGAGCTTGCGAATGCGGCGTTTCTTATCTTCATCAATAGCTGGTCGGCCGCCGATTTTGCCACGTTTCCTGGCAGCTTCGAGGCCGGCTTTTGTACGTTGCTGGATAATGTCGCGCTCAAATTCCGCGAACACCGCCAGCATCCCAAACATGGCTTTCCCCGTAGCTGTTGATGTATCAAAACTATCGCTGATGCTTACGAAATCAATATCGCGCTCCCGCATCGTTTCCGTTAGTTCATACAATTCCTTCGTGCTGCGCGCAAGGCGGTCTAGTTTGTATACAACAAAACGATCCCCACGCGCCGCTGCTTTAATAGCGTGCTGTAGTTCAGTGCGATCCTTCCTACGTGATGAAATCTTTTCTTCATATATAATGCATTCAAGCTGTTGATCCGCCGCATACTTTTCGATAGCCTGGCGCTGCATATCAAGATTCTGTTCTTCCGTACTAACACGGATGTAACCGATAATTCGTGTCATAAATTTATCATTCCTTTCAAAATGAGTGATTGTTAAAATTTGGTTAGGAGGGATTTTATGAAAAAATTATTATTAGCCGCTGCAATTACAGTTGGTGGAACTATAGTAGTAGCTGATTTACCTTTTCAAAAAATAGAAGCTCATGCACAGAGAATTACTGTACAATTAGATTCAGACAAAAGTCGTCTAAATGTAAGAAGTGGCCCAGGTACCAACTATCGGGTAGTTGAAAAATTGAAAAACGGCACCGTACTAACGGCCAAAAAAAGTATATATAACAAAAAAGAAAAACGATATTATTCTTTAATCAGATACAAAGGAAAAAATGCTTATGTGTGTAACGATTATGTAGCACCAACTGGCCCCGGTGCTGCAGGTTAATTAGTCTACTTCCATACCTTTTATATAATATTAACTATAGACGAGTTTATAGACAAAATCCACTAAAAAAACGCCGCTTCAATGTTGATTTGAGGTGGCGTTTTGATTTGTCTATAAAAGGATGGTTTTGGAGAATTATATTTTAATTAATAATTGTTCTAATTTTTGTAATTTTGTAAGAGCAGAATGATTTAAAGTTGTTATAGGTATCTTTATCAGTGTTTAAGTTAGATAGTCATTTGTATTTATATGTTCCATCGATTCTTTAACAACTTGGACATCAGCAGGATTAAATAAAACTAAATTAGTACCGTTTCTATGTACAGTACTTCTAAAAAGTATTCCATCATAATCTTTCTCTTTAATATAATTTGCTAGAGCATGGAAAGGAGCATATTCATACTCTTTTATTTCTTCTTGGGTTGAATGAATAGGTTTAAAAATTTCTTCATTAGAAAAGATATTGAAATATACATTAGCTAATAATAATGCTAGTTTTTCTTTATCTTTTCCTCCACTAGTTTTTTTAAAAAGATATTTATATAATTGCCTTGATTCTGTAGGTATACTAGTATCCCCAAAAATATTTAATATTTTTTTCTCTTTATCTATACTATTAATATCAAATCTACATATGGTTGCTTTAGTCCCTTTTTCAGCTCTAATTTCATTTAGAACCGTTGTTATTACAAATTTTTTGGTTAAAGCTTCTGGTTTTCCTTTATCTTTCCCTAGTACGCTTAGGTAAATAAAAACTTCTCCTGGGGGATTCATTCTATTATTTTTTGTAGCGAATTCAATTTTAGGTGTCATTCTTTCATAATTTTCAATATCAATTTCTCCAGAAACACCTCTATACATTTGTGTAATACTGGATAAAGGTACTTCTAATAAATGACTTGTATTTTTAAATAAATCTGCAAAAACTTTAAAGAAGGTATAATGTGATAGTAGCTGCGGAATATCATCATATCTTACTTTTCCGCTTGAAAGGTCACTTTTTAATATTTCCCATTGTTTGGAAATTACATTAACATGATGCTCAATATTTTGTTCGCTCATTTTGTTCACTCCTTGTTATATTTTTTTAAGGGTATTAATTTTTCTATACAATTAGTCACTACCACCCCAGCACCACTTTTCTACTCAGCGCCCTACCGACCGCATACGTCACCGCTTCCCTATCTCTACAAGTATGCGGCATGGTGTCTTCTAACTGAATTTCCAAGCTCCGACCCTTTTCCCGCAGCTGGCCAACTGGCGTTTCTTCTATATAAAAGTCTGTGAAGAAATAGAAATCATCGCAGTACGGTAGATATTCGGGCCACTTATGATCGCGGTTGTAATCTTCGTGGCTGGCTTTGACTTCGATAATGATTACTTTGTCGGCGTTATAGCCAATGACATCTGCTCGGCGCATATTTGGTAGCGTCACTTCGGGTGCTGCGACGTAACCGTTATTATAGAGCCATTTCAGCGCGATGTTTTGCATTTCTCGGTGTCGCAATATTTCCCGCGTTGACATTAAATCTGCGGCTTCGTTTGCTTCCTGGAATGATTGGAGGCTGGCGGCGCGCGCTTCTTTCAACTGTTTTTCCAATTGCTTCGTTTCTAATTTTAAGTTTGCAAGCTCCTGCATATGGTCGTTCTGCAAGGCTTCCATCGCATCAAATTCCTCGGTAAACGAACGAATCTGCGTGTAATCCTCAGAACTTGCGGTGCCGTATGGATTGCGATGATATTCACGGTCCTCATTCCATTCGATGTAATGGCCATGCTTCATGCGACTGGCCAGGTGCTCGGCAAACGCATCCATATCGTGAATCTCCCATACATAATCAATGAGCTCAATAATCCCCTTCGCTGTCAAAGCGCGTCGGAAACCGCTATCTAGGCGTCGGCGTAGCGCAAACTGCTCGCCATATGGACCTACATAATACAACAGTTTCTCCTGTACCGCCTTCGGATACTTATTGAGCCCCTTCAACTGAGCTTTCAATTGATGTCGCACTTCGTTTAAATCTGTTTCAAGCTGGGTGCCGATTTTCTGCTGCTTAGCTATTTTCGATAAATGTTCCTCGTAATACTGTTTAAATTCCGCAATGCGCTGCTTTTTTTCCTTCGCATGAGTCATCAATTGCTCCAAATCCTCACGTCGCATTTCAGGTTCCGCGACCATCAGCACTTCTGCAAATAAATCGAGATTATCTTTCAGAAGTGGAAGCAATACGACCGCCTTCGTTCCTAAACTCGCAAATTGCTGCGCCGCATCCTCATTTAATGAAAGGCGCGTCTTTTGAATGCCATTATAAAACCGCTTCAGCTTCTTCACCTGGTTTATCGTTACATCAAAATCCGTTGCAATATCACCTAGCGTCCTGCCATCATCAAACTGTTTGAATATCTGCAAACTTGTATGATCGAGCCCATTTAGCATACGCGGAACCTCCGATGTGTTATAGTGATTTTATTTTAGCATATAAATGGAAAAAGAGTCCGGGACACTTTCTGGCAAAGACCGCACCTTTTTTGAAAAAAAGGCGCCCCAAAAAACTACCGCTCGCCACTAGGCAGGTCCAAACGGGGGTTTGGACGGGCATTTAGCGTGAAGGGAATGGGTCGCGTCAATTCTTAAATTCTCACTCCGCTGCGCTACGTTGCGATTTACATTGACGCTGGGCGGGATGTGTTTCTTGTTATGAGATATATGTAATTATGTAGAAACATTTATATTAATATGTAGAAATATGTATATACATGTTTCTACACGTTTTATTTTGACCGACTTTTGTGGTAGAAAATGAATAAATGAATAATTTATCGTGTAGATTCGACAAAATATGAGATTTTTGGTTTTGGCGTAGGGCTGGTCCGAGAAGGTGCAAAGCACCAGGACGAGTCCTACGCAACTATGATAGAAAGAGAAACTGCCGCAATGCGTAGAGGATTTTGGATGAAGCGATGGCCGTCTCAAAATACGAAAAGGTGCTTGCACCGGTATTTTGGCGGCCCTATATGTTTCATTGAAATATGAGCTTGCGCGGTTGCTTGCGAAGCGAGTAGCGCATGCGTGCCAAAGCTCGAGAGATAGGGTGCGTATTGAGGGGAATTGGAATATAGGCCCCGCTTGGACATGACATGAATAATAAAGCTGAGAGGCTCGGAATATGATGTGAAAGGATAGTCTGGAATATGGAGAGCTTGTCAGCTGGGTGAAGATATGATGGGACAAGTGGGGCCGGTGTGGAAGGAATACACTATCGGGCAGGGAATGAAAAAAACACGATCTACGCGGTGGTTGTGCGCGTAGGTCGTGTTTTGTCTTTTTAATCTATAATTTGAATATCAGTTTACGGCGTCGATATATTGTAATACCGCCATCTTCTGAAATTTTTATCGCTAAGCCAAATGTTGAGGCATGGAAAGTTGCTATAGAACGTGCCCCTCCCGATACTTTGTCGAGAGTATCTTGACTGCTCCGGAATTTATTTTTAGGTAGCCCAATAAATTTTTCTGAGAATATTTTTTTGATTTTTTATTATTATTGGTAGAGTCGTCAATGTTTTGAGGTTGAATCATTCTGCCAAAATCCAATATTTTAAGTTTTTTATTAAGAATAACGGCACCATCAACGTCAGCAATAAGTTTTATTAGATAAGGATCTGTATTTTGTTTTATAGAAATATTATCAGTTTGATTAGTTATCACTTTTTTATATAGGTTAGCGGTTTCAGCTTTTTCACTCACTAAAATTTCGTTGAGAATGGTTTTATCTCTATATTTTCTTAGTTTTCCTTCAAAATAAAAATTATCATCCAGTATTGCAAACAACGCACCTGTATTGGTATTAGATAAGTCTTTAATGACATTGCATAAAATTTGAATTTGAGAATCGAATGCACTATTAGTTTGATTATGACTATCAGCTATAATATCTTTTAAGATAGATTTTATTACATTATAATCTTTTAGCTTCCATTGGAAATTTTCGGAAAGTAAGACTCTATCTTTATCAAGATGCCAATAGATTTTTTTTTCATTGAGGTAAATAAATTGTACTCTATCATCGGTTATAGTACTGCATATTTCTTTGATACTCTGATGACTTTTTCTTTTTTTAGCAATTCCAATAATTTGATAGTCGCTATTGATTACATAACTCAATGACAGGCCATCAACTAATCTATATGCTCGAGAATACTTGCTTATATCTGGTATATTTATGTAATTCTTTTCTTCAAATAGGATAAAATCTATATTTAAGTTATGCAAAATATTTTTGGCATCCTGTGTCTGCTTTATTAAAATAAAGCTAGCTGTACAAATTCTTTGTTCATAAGTTTGAGAAGCTAAGTCAACCAAATCATTTATAAATGCTTTTAATTTATTCATTTGAACGTAATCACGTCGTGAATTTTTGTCAGTAGTATTTAAAATTAGGCAATAAATGAAAATATCACATATGTTATCAATAACAATCGATTTTTCTAATGAATTATTAGCTTTCTTATAAATAGGAAAATATTCGGATAAAATCGCCATTAAAAATTGCAATGCATTTTCAAATCCATCGGTAAGTGTTCTAAAATTCCATGTGATTTTTTCTATGAAAAGATGTTCATCATCTGACATGTATTTTAAAGAAAAATCAAGACCCTCTGTACCTAAAATACTTTCAAATTTACGTTGTAAAATGTGTATATATTTATCTGCATCTAACTTTTCTTGTGTATCCATTAAAATCGCTCCTTACATAATATGATTTTGACAACTTTGATTATATCATAATTAATGTTAAAATATATGCATATACAAAAACAAAAAACTTTAGGAGGATAAAGCGTTATGAATAACGAAAAAGCAACTGTAGTAACCTTTGGGAATTTTAAAGGCGGTACCGGAAAAACGACAAACTCTACTCTTTTGGCGTATGAGTTATCAGAGCAAGGTAAAAAAGTTTTGTTATGCGATCAGGATCCACAGGCAAATGCGACATCATTATATTTGAAAACGAAGGAATTAGTTAGCGGTGAAATTCATTCTTTTAATAAGACGTTAATGACAGCAATTAAAGAAGAAGATTTAACACAAATCGTTACAGAAATTAAAGAGAACCTATATTTGCTACCTAGTTTTAGTGACTTCGCGCTTTATCCTCGTTTCCTGGAACGAAAATTTGGTGTATCTTTAAAAGACCGTGTGCAATACTTTTCGGAGTTACTTGAACCGCTTCGTAGTGAATTTGACTATATCTTTATTGATGTTCCCCCTACTATTTCAGATATTACTGATTCGGCGCTTTATGCTTCGGACTTTGTTGTAGTTGTACTACAAACACATGAACGCAGCTTACAAGGTGCAGAAGGGTTTACAACGTATTTACAATCATTAATTGATGATTATGATGCACATTTAGACATCGTTGGTATTTTGCCGGTGTTATTGAAAAATGGTGCGCCAGTTGACATGGCGACATTAGACAGTGCGCGTGAAATATTTGGCTCAGAAAATCTATTTGAAAATGTTGTTACAAACATGGAGCGTCTAAAGCGTTTTGATATTACAGGTATCACAAATGAAGATATGCATGACCGCAGGGTTCATCGCACATATAAAAAAATTGCTGGAGAGTTTGAAGAACGATTAGCCAAAGAAATGGCTACTCAGGAGGAAGTATAGTATGAGTAATTTATTAAAAAAAGGTAATCTATCACGTACACCAAATATTAAACCAAAAGAAACTTTTTCATTAAATGATGATGTGAAAATAGAATCTGAAAAAGCTGAAGAAACTCAAATCACAGCTGAGGAAGCAACAGAAGAAAAAGTTACTCCTAAAAAAGCAACAAAGAAAAAGCGTAAAGTAAATGAGGATATTACAAGTGTTCGTGTAACAAAAGAAACGCGTTCACGTTTAAATGCTTTAATACAATTAGGCCGTGCCGAAAATGTCGATGATCTAATTGATGCAATTGTCGATGATTATATAGAAGTACAGTTGACTCCTGCTGAAAAGAAAACTTTCAAAATTTTAGTCGATGTAATTAAGAAACGAGGATAATTTTGGTAATATTAATGGAAATTTATCATTGAAATGATTCTATATTTAACTGATAATTTAATAAGATGTAACTGATGCAACATGAAGGAGCTTTCTCTGAATAATTGTGGTGTTATCATTTACAAAGAACGACGCCAGTAGGTAGCTAAATTTAGCACTTGCTGGCGTTTTTAAATATCTACATATCACTAAGAATAAGGAGAATATTAAAGACTTAAAAATTTTTTTATCTGCATGAAAAATATATGCATATATGCATATACCTATATACTGATATATAAATATATGTATATACGAATATACTAATATACGTATATATCAAGAATGCTGTTATATCGGGGCTCATTGGTGGTATATGCATATATGAATATACTGATATATACATATACGAATATACTGATATATACATATACGAATATACTGATATATACATATATGCAAAAAATAAAATGCTTGAAAATGCAGTTGCAATAGGGATTTACAATAGATATAATGACGGTAATAAAAAAACCGTTTTAGCTGGCAGGCTAAAACGGTTAGGAATTAAATAGCTTTGCAGGCTATTTAATGTTGGACAGCTGTTTTGCAGACAGTCTACCCATATAAGTCTGATCCGGACAAGGATACTAAGACTATTTAAGATGAATAGATTATAGCAGTTAAGAATCTTGTTTTCAACAAGGTTGCTTAATTCTATTTATTGATGTCATTTTTTACAGTCATAGTCTCCTAAAGTAGAAAGGAGCCGCATATGACTGTTTTTAATTTACATCAAATTATTTCGTCGATCACACATAATAGTTTAACAACATATCGTACACGCAACTCGAAAGTGCCAAACGCTGCCTACGCAGATACAGCTGACAAAAAAGGCGCTGTTTTCGCTGTGCGCAAAAAAACGGATTTCGCGAATGGTCGTGTACGAGGCTTTATCGTGACGTCTAAAGAAACACTCGCAAAAGAGGCAAATAGTCTAACTCATTGGACGCCTAACACGTACCAGCGCTTTGGTTATACGGACGAAACACGTACATACATAAAAGGATTTGAAGACGCAAATCTGTCTCAAATCAATACATTCGTTGTCGATATCGACACGAAACGACATAGCGTTAATGATATTATGCTTGCTTGTATTGACCACTCAGTAGGGGAACCATCAATGGTATTAGAAACGCCAAACGGCTACCAGGTCTATTTCATACTTGCTCAACCCATTTTCATTTCAAATAAAAATAACTTCCGTAGTCTTGTAGTCGCGAAACGTATCGCTAATAACCTCAAATTGAGCTTATCAAGTATCGATGCTGATAAGTACTGCAATGACTTCGGCTTTTTCCGTATGCCGAACGCTAGCAATGTTATTTGGTATAGCCAGGCACGCTACACAGTTCAAGAGCTAATTAATTGGTCGATGCGTCAAGATGATGAAGAGTCCCGGACACTTTTTGTTGTTCCGCATAAAATGACATCACGTAGCGTCATGGAGTCAGAATGGTTTGCGGCGTTATTACATGCAACCGATATTAAAGGGCAAAAAGGACAAATTGGCCGAAACAATGCGTTATTTACGTTAGCGCTAGTATGTTATCAAGAGGGCATGGATAAAGGTCGTGCGTATGATTTATTAGACGAATTTAACTCGAATCTCAACTACCCGTTGAGCGTTTTTGACATGCGAGCAACGCTTAACTCAGCTTACTGCGGTAAATATAATGGAGCGAGTCGAGCGTATGTAGAAGCATTGCTCGAAACATACGTTGTCGGTGGTAGTGAGTTTTCGGTAAGCCTCGGTAGTACATATTGGTACAAACACAGAAAAGCACGTAAGGACCGCGTGCGTAGTCATTACGATGAGTGGGAACAAGACATTATCGACTATTTAACGGCCGAGCAGGGCGCTCTAGAGCCGTTTGTTTGGCATACACAAAAAGAGCTTTGCGCGGCTGTAGGCATCGCACAGAGCTCTTTAAACGTGGTTATAAAGAAGTCGAAGAAACTATTAAAGACAGTAGTAGGGCGAGGTTGCACAGCAAAAACCGGCTGGACAACAATCGGCTTATTTTTAACGCACATTATGCGTATGCATCGTGCGCAGTCTGCAGCATTTAAACAAGGACTTGATGCGATGATCAATAGTTACGTCGCGCTACTAGAGCCGGTAGGAGGCTATGAACCGCTTCGAGTGATATTATCCCGCCGCGATGGGCCACCAGATGAACAACTGACCATGTTCGCGTTGCATGAAGCCGCTAGTTGAACAAATACTCCAGTCTGCCTAACATATTTCTAATTACGCTTTCTTTTTTCTTGAAGCTTTGATATATGTTTTTGGTATACATTATTGTTATATGCTTGGTAATGTAGTTGTTTTTATTGATTTTTTGTAAAAAACATATTATAAGCAGTTTTCAAATGTTCAGCATTAATTTCTATATTATTTTTATACGGGGTTCCGTCAGAAAATGTGGATTTATAACGTTAAGCACTGAAAGTTACTAAACAGTGGTTTGGGAATGTTTAATCTAGCAGCTAATACTTACAAGGGTCTTAGCTGCTTTTTACTATTAGGAGAATTGCTGGAGATATAAGGTTTTATGCTGAAAATATAGATGACAAAACACTTTTACATAGGCAAAATATGTAATGATAAAGAGATTTGGTGGTCGATATTCTACTTTTTAACTAATCTTTAATCAGAAGGAGCGATTAAAATGAATCTTAGTGCACAAATCAAAAAATACAGAGCTAGGCAAGGATTTTCACAAGAAGAATTAGCTGAGAAATTATATGTTTCTCGACAAACCATTTCTAATTGGGAGAACGAAAGAAGTTATCCAGACATACACAATTTATTGTTAATGAGTGTTCTTTTTAATGTTTCTTTAGACGACTTAGTTAAAGGAGATATAGAAGTGATGAAAAATGAACTTGAAATTGCTAAGCTGAATAAATGGACTATATCAATGGTAACTTTTATGTTATTAGGCGTGATTTCAATTGCACCAATGATGAATTGGTTCGGAACAAAAGGGCTTTTGGTTTCATTTGTCTTAATTGTCTTCTCAATTTATTCAACTTATAAAGTAGAGAATGTCAAAAAGAAACATGATTTGAAAACATATAAAGAGATTTTAGCGTTCCAAGAAGGACATCAGCTAACAGACGACGAAAAAGGAGAAGAACGCAAAAAAAATAAATATATGAAGCCTATAATATTTATATCATCTGCTTTAATTGCTGGAATATTAACATGGATAATTTTAAGTTTCTTTAATTAAGAAATAAAGGAGGACATAATGAATACAAAACAGAAAACTAATGATACATCTCTCGTCTTTTATGCTTTTATTGGGATGTGTATTGGTGCTTTTTTTGGATTATTAGCGTATGTAAATGATTGGATTTAACTTTAAATTTTTATAATATTTGATACCCAAGTGTTTATACATTTAGATACAAATAACGTTCCCAAATTAAACTATTTTAACTGGTGTAATATTACTCACTTTTTGATTTCTCCAATTATTACTTCCTAAATAATTGATTTTCATTTTATGCGCCACCTTGGATCTACAAGTTAACTAAATATTTATAATTTTTATGATATTGTAATTTATTTTAAAAAGATAGTCGTAAATATATTTACAGGCATAAACTTAATAGTGAACTTTTATTTTATAATAAAAGTTCTATTCTTCATTTTAATTAAATTAAAATTTAATTTGTACTTTTATTACAAAAATGCTATGATTTTTACAACATATTCGGACGTAAAAAAGCAACTATTAACGTGACATAACGAGTGGTGGTACACTCGCTATATCGCTTTCCCGTATCTCTCCATACGGTACTAACTGTCATAGTTGCTTTGTTACTTATAAGTTTAAGTATCTAGTTAGGTGCGTAAACACCTAATGGATAGTCTTATTCTATAAAGAATTAAGGAATTTTTCAAGTCTTTAATTCGGTGACAAAGCATTTAGAGCACGTTTGTATCGGAAAAAACGATACGAGCGTGCTTTTTTCGTTCTAAAAGGAGCGAAATACCATGACAAACCAAACACAAAAAATCACTTACACATACGATCCAGCAGCTTATAAGGCATTTGCCAACTTCACAACCGCTAAAGACCTGAATACAGCGTTTGAGATGTGGTTAGCGGATTACAAGAAGGAATTCGGCAGAAAAGAGCTACAAGCCCTTAAAACGATTGTTAGACACTCTGTAAAAGTACCAGGGATCGCTACACTAAAATTAAAGACCGTTGTCAAAGTCGCAAAAGAAGAATTCGACTTTAATTTTGATTTACGTACAGCGAAACGTGCGGTAGCCAAAGCGAAAAACTTAGGCATGCTTGTGACACTCGAAACACGCACAGCGAAAACGAATTTAAAAGGCCCATCTATTTACGTGTGGCAACCGTACCAATGTAAGAATGTCCCTACGGAGAAAGTGGGGACAAGCATCGAAAAAATTGCGAAAGAATGCGAAGAACTCAAGCGTAGCAAGCAATCAGACGAAGTCACACAGTCACAAAACGCGAATACCGAAATGTCACCACATAAATCTGTCTTTATTAAAGGCATTAAAAATAAATTATTAAATACGTATTCATACGGGTTTAAAACAATTTCTAAATCCATCGCCATTAAGCAAGAACGAAAAATCACGCTGCTCACACAACCAGTGAAAAATCCAACGGACTTTAAGCCACTAAAATTCATTAGTCGCTTAAAACAAGTGATGTACAACAGCCTAATGAATCGCAGATCCGATGTAAAAGCCGTCACCGAAATGATTTATAGCAAAGTACACAGCTTTACGAAGTTTGACGTGTGGAAAGAACATAAAGACATCATGCTTGAACACTTATTACGAGTTGTTGAGGTTTGTTTAGATGCACGCAAAAATAAAAAACTCGACCACATCAAATCAATGCGTGGCTATATTAATCATTGCTTAAACGAAGAATTAACAGCCTATGTTTTCAACGAAATTGAAAAATTAACGCCAGCACCTGATAAAAAAGTAAGCCAAGAAATTATTAATTTGTATCAAAATGCGTTGAATGAAAAACATGCTTTTTACGAAAATGAATTAGAAAAATATTATCGCTAGGGAATTTAAAATAAAAAAATGATTGCCCACTTTTTGTTTTTTTCTCGCACAAAAATAAATTTTTCTGTTCCGTTTTTCTAAAAATGATTTTGCACTTTTTGAAATTGGTTTTGAACACGCATTTTGTCGATTAGTGAGAAAGAGCATAAGGGAAATGTGCTATCACTTACGTGATCGTCTAGGCAGAGCCTAGCATTTTCGTGATAGCGCGATTTTTTTCATTTGCCCACCGTATGCCCACCACTTTTGAGGGCTTTGCCCGCCATTTGCCCACCAAAAAAAATCAAATACCCACCATTTGCCCACACATTTTTTTCGATTTTTGGTGAGGGCAAGCTACGGGTTTGTATATACAAACCCCAAAAAGGTTCATTTTGGCTTGGTAGGAGATTCCTACAACCTTTACAAAAATACAAATCAATTTACGTTGTAAATAGCTATTATTTTTGGTGTCGCTATGCTCGATTTTAAGGAAAAAGGAGTGAACAAATATGAAGAATAAAACACAAAACATCATCATTCGTGTGACAGAAGAAGAGAAAGAATGGGTTAAAAATAAAGCGAATAAATTAGGCTACCACAGTATGACCGCATTTCTTATGAATGCAGCAGAAACGCAAATACAATTAACTGTAGATATGAAGGTCTATCGTGATCTAACAAAAGAAATTAATTACATCGGAAAAAATATAAATAATTTAATTCGACATATATATACACAGGGAATTTATGCAGATAGTGATATAGACTTTTTAAAAGCAAATCAAGAAAAGATATGGGATTTAATTAACAAGCAGTATGATAAATTACTTGGCTTAGGAAAAGACTTTACCAGTGAGAAGATTTCATTAGAATCTTTAGAGGGTATTGCAGCTACATTGGAAAAAGAAAAACTAGAAATACCAAAAAGATTTGTCCTTGAAGAAGTTTATGAGGGAATAAAAAATGATTTCTTATATCTAATTGAGATAATGAAAAAATCGCCCGAACAAGAGGAAGATGTAGTGGAGTATCTTTTCGAATACCTATATGGCGATACGTTATTTCAGTTAGAGGATGCAGACTTAATTGCTTTTTCAGATGAACTTTTTTCCTTTACCCAAAAGATAAAATTTAAAATGATGAAGCTAGAATATCATTTTGACGATGATGATTGGTTTGAGCTAAAAGATATTTTAGATGAATACGAAATTTATTAAATAGATTATCAACTAGTTTGTTAGCTTTGTTAAAGGTATCCTACACAGCAACAAAAAACTGTGTTTCGAGCAACAAAGCAGTGTAGAATGTTGCTATATTGTTTCATTTCAGGGATCAACCAACTTTTTCTCGATAGTAATGGCTGATTTTAAATGAAATGCTGGTGAAACCACCTTAATAGCAACACCTTTTGTTTAGCTGTTGCTATTAAACACGGTTTTTTGTTGCTATATATGTCTTTTAGTAGGCTAGTTTTTCTATTTATTAGAGCAATTGAATGTATTAAATCTTAATTATCTAGAAAGAAGGAAAGGATGATAGATGTGTATGCTTTAGTATGTTGGTCACTGACCGATAACGTAAAACCAAGAAAAAATTTCTTTACGTATAAAACAGAATTGAAAAACCTTAAAAAGGGTGATGCTGTTTTTTTAGAAACGATTACTGGTGAAGAAAGAATGGGTGTATTTGTTAGGTATCTTGAAAAAGATTCGAATCCAGGGAATCTCAAACGAATTGATATTCTAAAAAAAGTACACACGAATACATTAAAGGCTCGCATTCGTAAACGATATGAAGAGTTTAAAAATTATAAATTACCTACTTACTCGAAAGCGAAAAAGAAAAGATTAAAAAGTTGGATAAGACGAATTCAACAACATCTGAATATTACAAATGAAACATTAAAAGATAATCAACATTATTTACATTGGAAAATTATGAGGGTTATTTGTTTTGGGAATAGAGTAAACTTATCAGATGGAAAAGTGGCAATCTTCTACTACAAGAATAAAGCAGTTCGCTTACATGCTACAGATAATGGCTGGGAGTTAAATAATGTTTATTCACTTGGCCGAAAAATTAGTTGGGTACGTCCAGCAAAATCGCATCAAATACTTGTCGAGTTGTTTAAAAATGAAAAAGAGCCCCGATTAAAACTTTACAACGAGCAATGAATAAAACGGCTTTTATTGCTCTTCTAAGCCGTTTTTAAAAATTTTGAGCCTTAACATCTTAAAATGTATAAAGAAAGCTCTACGCTGTTGTATTAGCTTTAAATAAATAAAATGAAACATTGTAACTGTAAAAGATAAGGAAGTGGAAGGAATGGGTTTAGCATTAAGCGCCTTACAAACTTCAGAACGCCTGGAAATCAATAGTAATACTCTTAGAAGCCATTCGATCTTCTTAGAAGGAAAAGGATACCGATTTATTCGCGATACCAATAACAGACGAATTTATCATGAAAAAGATTTAGAAATCCTTCAGACTTTTATATACGCTATTCGAGTAGAAAAATTAACAAAAGAACAAGCAGCAGAAAAAATATTAGGATATGCAGCAGAACGTCAGGTGTTACCCTCCCATAACGCTAGCGTTGAGGATATGATAAAAGGTGTAGAAATGCTATCAGAACACGTTTTTGAGTTAACAACTGAATTGAAGAATATGAAAGAAAATCAACAGGCGTTTAACGCCCAGTGGCAAAAAAAAGAGGAGCGTTATAACTCCTCTATAATGCATTGGGAAAAGCAACATCAAGAGGAAAAAGAAAAAATTCAACAATTAATAAATGAAGTTCATGAATTGAATCAGAAATTAGAAAATGTAGATACAGCTGCTACTTCTAAACGTTCAACGTGGTGGAGAAATTGGTTTTCAAAATAACAAAAAAGCAGCCTGATTCGGCTGCTTTTTTAGTGCTTAAATTGTATGTGCAATTTGCATGAAGGGCATTTATAGGTGTTTACAAGGTGAATGATATGCAGAATTTTATGCAAGATCAGTGGGCTGGCAGCGTGCGTGAAAAATCGCTCAAATACTTGGTATGATTGTGTTTTGAGGGAAATGTATAAAATCGTGCATAAAGCCTGTGCAACCACAAAAGCCACGAACGCTGTCATATGATATGCTCCCCATTAGGTAGACAGATTAAAAAATAAAATCTATTTATCGAATGGAGGGCATTTTTTGTCTAATAAAACATTTTCATTAGAAACTAAGCTTTCAGCTCTTAAATACCTAGAGGAGGGCCGTTATTCTGTAAGAGAAATTTGCAAGATGTTTAATGTGAATCCAAATCGCTTATATGAATGGCGAGCTAAATATCAATTCGGTGGAGCAGAGGCATTACTTCGTCCCGTTAAAAATAAACGATACCCTAAAGAATTAAAAAAAGACGCCGTTGAAGATTACTTAACAGGCAATTATTCAAAATATGAGATTATGATTAAATATGGAATTAGTGGTCGGAAAGTATTCAATAGCTGGATTAAAAAATATAATAGTCATAGTGAAATAAAAGACTCGAATCAAAGGATGAGCCAAACTATGACTAAAGGAAGAAAAACGACTTTTGAAGAACGAATTGAAATCGTGAAAGCTTGCTTAACAAATGAGAAGGATTATAAAACAACAGCAGATCAATATGATGTGACGTATCAACAAGTATATCAATGGGTGCGTAAGTTTGAAGATGGTGGCGAAGAGTCTCTTGAAGATCGCCGTGGGCGAATGAAATCAGCAGATGAACGTACACCTGAAGATAAATTACGATTAAAAATCAAAAAAATCGAACGTGAAAATGAAAGATTACGTGCTGAAAATTTACTTTTAAAAAAGTTAGAGGAAATCGAAAGGAGGTTTCGTTAAGTAAACTTCGTACGCAAAGCCATTATTTAGCTATTAAAGAACTAGCAGAAAAAGAAAAATTTTCGATTGTCTTACTTTGTAAATTATTGAACATTTCACGAGCAGCTTATTATAAATGGTTAAACCACCAGCCGACATCACATGAATTGGAAAACAAGCAGTTAGTCGAATCGATTGAACATTTATATGAGCAAGTAAATGGTATTTACGGTTATCGAAGAATCACAATGACAATCAATCGCCAGCGAGAAAAGAAGGGCTTAAAAAAATAAATAAAAAACGGATTTATCGTCTTATGCAGATTTCCGAATTACAGGCAGTTATTCGACGTCGTCCAAAAAAGTACCGTAAGGTAACACCAGATTACATAGCTGAGAACGTATTAGCACGTGAATTTACGGCTGAAAAGCCAAATCAAAAATGGTGTACAGACGTAACTGAATTCCAATACGGGAATGGTAAAAAGGCTTATTTAAGTGCGATTATTGATCTTTATGACAAATCTATTGTGAGTTACAAATTAGGCCAATTAAATAACAATGATTTAGTTTTCAAGACGCTGAAACCAGCTATACGTCAATTAAGTAAACAGGAATTTCCGATTCTACATAGTGATCGAGGATATCAATATACATCAAAAGAATTCAAGCGAATCATGGAGAAAGCAAATCTAACACATAGTATGTCGAGGGTCGGCCGCTGTATTGACAATGGTCCAATTGAGGCTTTTTGGGGGACTTTAAAAGTAGAGAAATATTATTTACACAAATTTGAGGCGTACGAAGAGTTAAAAAATGCGATTGAAGCGTACATAAAATTTTATAACAGCGAACGTTATCAAGAAACATTAAACGGCTTGAGCCCTATAGAATTCAGGTCTCAAGCCGCTTAATGAATTTTTATTATTTCCACTGTCTACTTGACGGGGTGCAGTTCACATATCAACGTTCGTGGCTTTTGTGTAGATTTCCAAACTTTGATTTGGGAACGTTATTTTGTATGAATGTGTATGTAATTTTAATATGGTAAAACGTCTATTTTTGATTGTGTAATTCTATTTTCTTTCCAATCGTCAAAAATAGCCCCATATAAGACTGTATCAGAAATTGTCCCGTCTTCATTTTCCCAAGCATTTCTTAAATAGCCTTCTTTAACGAATCCAGATTTTGTAAAGCATTTTCGCATTGCAAGATTATCAGCCCTTGTGTAGCCCTCAATTCGAATTTTTTGTTTTTCACCGACGAATTGTAATATTAAGTGCACCACTAAAAAATAAATAAAAAAAGACCCATTCCATATGAACCTGTATAATTAAAGTTCCTACACAAAAATCAACAGGAGGCCATATGGAATGAGCTATTGTCATCTTACCACATCTGAACGTACGAAAATAGAATTTTTAAAAGGATTGGGGTACTCTTGTCGTGCCATTGCGCGGCATTTGAACCGTTCTCATACAACGATTTCTCGTGAGTTAAAGCGACTGAATAAATGGTCAGCTGAAAAGGCGCAATGGCACGAAGCTGCGCAGAAGAAAAAATGCGGTGCGCGTTCAAAGTTTACCGACAAACTGCGTAACGTTATCGAAGAAAAACTAAAAGCGACATGGTCTCCTGAACAGATTGTCGGTTCCTTATTTTAAGGAAAACGATCGTTCAAAACGATTTATCGCTGGTTCTATTCAGGAAAGCTTCACGTGACGCTTCAAGTACTTCGCCAAAAAGGAAAACGTCAGGCACCACGCGAAACACGTGGTCGTTTCAATGTGGGAACCTCGATTCAACAACGCCCTAAAGAAGTCAAAACGCGTGAAACGTTTGACCATTGGGAATTAGATACCGTCGTTTCAGCGCGTGGTACGAAAGGATGTATCGCAACGTTCGCCGAGCGAAAAACACGTTTCTATGTCGGCATTCAAATACCGAATCGCTCGGCGCAATCGATGAAATGGGCCATTGAACAGCTCATTTCACGTTATCCAAGACCATGTTTTCAAACGTTTACGATGGATCGTGGAAAAGAATTTAGCTGTTACACCGAACTTGAGACACAGTATGGGATTCCATTTTACTTCGCTGATCCATACGCGCCATGGCAACGTGGCACGAATGAAAATAGTAATGGTCTTTTACGCGAATTTTTCCCAAAACGAATGGATTTGGGGCAACTAACACCATCAAAAATAGAAAAAACACTTTCATTGATCAACAATCGACCAAGAAAGTGCCTCAACCGGAACACCATATAAGATGCATTTGAATATGAGGTGGTGCAGTTAATTTGACAATCTATCTGTTATAAATAATATGTCGAGACGAACTATTCATATTTTAACGCTTCGACTGGTTGTAATCGGGACGCCTTAAAAGCAGGAATATAAGAAGAAACTAAACCTAAAATACTGCTTGCTAAAAGAATGCCTGCTATATGCAAAACTTTAAATTTAAATATATATAATCCCTCGTTGTCAAAGATTTCAACTATAACGAAACTAAGTAAACTACTGGTTAAAATTGCGATAAGTATTCCTAAAATGCCACCTATTAATCCTAGAATAAAACCTTCACTCAAAAAGATTCTACGAATATCAATTTCTAGAGCACCAATGGCTTTTAAGGTGCCAATTTCACGTATTCGTTCTAATACACTAATATATAAAACAACACCTATCATAATTGATGAAACGATTAACGAAACCCCCGATAACATCCCAATTGCTAAGCTAATTGAGGAAACAATATTCGTTAAACCTTCTCCTATACTGCCATCCTCGTGTGCTACAAATCCTAATTCTTCAACTTTATCAATAATTGTATCAACTTCTTCATTAGATTTAGGCAAAATTCTCAACTCTAAAGCTTTATTAGCTGTTTGATCATTTGCATTCATAATGTAATTAGATAGCTCGTTTGATATAAAAGCTGATTCAAAGAAGGATTGTTTACTATTCTTAGTGACACCCGCAATCGTTCCGGTAAATTTGACCGTTTCAAATACATCATTGGCTAAAAGTTGGGAAACAACATTTATAGGTTGATTTGTAGCAGCTGTCGCACTACCAAAAAGTTCTACTGCTATTTTTTCGGGTACGATGATCGCATTTTCACCAACAGGGTAGTCACCCTCCACTAATTCGATTGCTTCATTAAATGTAGTTGATTCATCACTTAAATAGTTTTCGGCTGTAATTGTAGCCTTCTTACCATTTGTGCTTTCTAGACTAACGTTAAACATATTATATTCGTAGATAACTTCTATTTCAGGAAGAAGCTCAAGTTCTTCACGTAGTTCAGGCTGTATTAATCCATTAGGTGCACTGACCGATATCATACTGGAATTTTCAGATTCTGTTATAGAACCTTGGATTTTTCCGTTTATACCTGTAGCTAGCGCGATGATTAACGTAATGCCTAATATACCGATAGAAGTAGCAATTGCTGTTAATACGGTACGCCATTTTTTATTTTTTAAGCTACGTAACGCTAATTTGAATGTCGTAAGCCAAGAAATTTTTTTGACTTTTTCAAAGATTACCGGATTGTCCCTTTGGTGCAGTAATGTCTGCTCGGTTTGAAATCTGGAATTTGTTTCTACTTTCCCGTCTTTAAACTGAATAATTCGGTCTGCTAAATTTAAATGTTCTTTAGAATGAGTAACTACTAATACGATTTTCCCTTTTTGTGAAATCTCTTTTAATAGCTCCATTATGATTGTTGAATTCCTAGAGTCTAATGCACCTGTTGGCTCATCCGCTAATATTATTTCTGGATCATTTGCTAAAGAACGGGCAATAGCTACTCTTTGTTTTTGGCCACCACTTAATTGGTTAGGGAGATAAGAAAGCTTTTCAGATAATCCAACAGATGCTAATAATTGCGTTGCCTTCTGACGTCTTTCGGCAGTAGAAACATCTTCCAAAATCATACCTATTTCAACATTCTCTAATACAGTTAAATGCGGTATTAAATTAAAATTTTGAAATATAAATCCTATTTTTTTTCTTCGAAAGTTTACCCATTCGTTGCTGCTTAAGTTGGCTAAATTGGTATCGTAATACAGATATTCGCCTTCATCTTGACGATCTAAGCCACCAAGAATATTTAATAAAGTCGTTTTTCCACTACCCGACTCACCGACAAGATATGTTAACTGATTTGGGTATAGCATTAAATTCACGTCTTTTAAAATAGGGCTTGATGTTTTTCCAAACTGAAAAGACTTATAAATTTTTTTTAAAGATAGCATGATTAATCTCCTCTTGCATAAAAATAATTTTTAAAAGAATAGCATTTACTCTGGAAAAGGGGAGATACCACTTTAACTGTTATAAATCCATCTAAAAAATTTAAATAAAGAATGAATCCATCTCTGTATGTACGTCACTAAATCTTAAAGAAAGATTTAAAGGACTCAACACCAAACCCCATATTCATAAATGCAACCACACCTGAAACGATTGTTATAATAGATACTAAAATGAATATTTTCTTCTTCGTAGAAAGATAAATTTTAAACCAAAGAATTGCTGCTAATAATACGCCCACCATAGCAATTATGTCTTTAACAAATAACTCTCTCATACTATTTCATCCCATCCTTATTAAATAAATTTCACAGTAATAAACCCTTCAACTAAAGCCGCTAAGCTGATACAGATAACGGCAGCGATAATTGCAACAGATGCTGTCATCAATTCCTCTTTCAAAGACACCTTTTTATTGCGTATTATATTAATCAAGATTCGAACTGTTTGGAATCCGACAGCTCCTGCTAACACAATCCCTGGTATTTCTAAAATAGCGTGAGGCGCGCCACGTTGTAATAATTCCGCGCCACTTAAATAGAAGGAGCTGGCTTTTAACGTGCTACCTAATATCAACCCATTAAATAATAAAGAGATAAAAGTAGGGATACCTAATAGGACAAATCCTGAAAATATAATGACACATGCTTTTAAGTTATTTTGTAAAATAGCTGTTGCAGACGCAGTATTATCAACAAAAGTTACTTCATCTTGACCCATACCCATTAAAGCTCCTAAGAAAGCACCAATAACAAATACGATAAATGCCAGGGAAATTTCGAGCTTCATCTTTTTAAAAACCGAAAATAACTGCCTATGCATATTTGTCATCCTGATCTATACTCATTTGAGGTTGAACAGCCTGAGTAAGATCGAAAAATAAGGATTCTAAGTCTGCATTAATTGATTGGTTATTTAATAAATTTTCGACGCTTTCGTCTGTGATAATTTGTCCATTGTGAATTATGAGACATCGTGTACAGATTTTTTCAACTATGTCCAATACGTGCGAACTAAAAATAATAGAATTTCCATCTTCTATATATTCCGTGAAGAATGCTTTGATTTCTTTAATACTAGCTGGATCTAATCCATTAAAAGGCTCATCTAATATTAATAATTTTGGATTATGGACTAAGGCACTCATTAAACAAATTTTCTGCTTCATACCCTTTGAATAGGTTTTAATAAAATCGTCTAACTTATCGCTCATATAAAAAGTTTTAGCTAGTTGATCAATATGAGTGATATAGACCGCTTTAGGAACTTCCCACAAATTAGCTAAAAAGGCGACGAACTCTCTGCCTGTAAGATTCTCATATAACGGGAAAACATCCGATACTAAACCGATATTTTTTTTATAGGTAATTAAGTCTTTTTCAACATTCTTTTGGTCAAATAAAATAGAACCACCATCATAATTGAGGATGCCTGTAATGATGTTTAACATAGTTGTCTTTCCAGCGCCATTTAAACCTAATAATCCAACTATTTCACCTTCTTGAATGGAAAAGCTGATGTTTTCTATAACTGTTTTTCCATTGTATTGCTTTTTAATGTTTTTCACATCCAGCATTTTAAATCACCTCGAAATTTATTCAATGATACTTTCATAGGATTCGAAATTTTGCATGTTGCATTGCTGTATTTTTCGACTAGCCAATTTATAAAGTACAGCAAATATAATCATATTTAGTACTATGTACACCAGTAAAAAAATCGCAACTGCATCTAAATAATAAATTAATACTCCTGTACCACTTAAGTAGACAGCCGTTAAAATCGTGCTAATAAACCTCGCATTCGTACTGGGTAAATCTAATAACGATTTGTAATTAAAATAAGGAAACGTACAGCTTGCAACAAGGTACATCATACTAATAGTAGGTATACTAAAAATAACAACTATGAATAATAGAAGAAAATTTGTTTTGAAAATGACGAGCGAAAGGAACAAAAATATAAATGCAAATGGTGCCATAAAAGCATTTAAACCAATCATTTTTGCAAACAAGATTTCACTAGATTTTAATGGTGATAGTTTTAAAATTGCGAAGTTCTCACCTTCCGCATCTATGCCAAATCGATCAATCAAATTTGCAGCGCTTAATGTAATACCGTAAATTGCTAACAGAACCCCTACATAAGTTGTATTAAAATTAAAACCTCCAACAAAATGATTCGTGAAATAAAATGTACTTAAAATAAGTCCATAACCGGCTAAAATAATGAAGATACGATACCCCCAGTGATATTGTTTATCTCGTAGGAAAATCATGAGATCTTTTGTCAAAAGAATACGTACCTTAGCAGGTAAAAAGTAAAGTCGCTCAACTAAAATCGTGCTTCGATGAACTTTTGTTGATACCTGTTCTGTATCCTTCACTTGATGGTATTGAAGGATTAAACTAATCAAATCGATTGCATTAAGATTTTGGGTGAATTTCCTTACTGTCCAGGCAAGACATAGTCCACTTACCACTAGCGCACTTAAAACGAAAAACGGCGTTCCATACGTCCCGTTACTGATGTCTTCAACGCTCTTGATAAGCTGGTAATGGGGCATCAGATCTCCCGTTAAAAATTGATAAATCTTTTGAAAAAATGGACTTTGAATCATATTATCTATGGCCTGATTCAGCTCTTTACTCAAAAAATAATGTTTAAATGGCTCGATTAAGAACACTATGGAAACGAAGCTTAACAATGTGATCACCAGTTTTAAAACCCAATAGCCGTATGCTTTTTTCCTTGTAGTTTCTTTTTCGTAAGGTACATTAAAAAGTACAATCTAATGATAAATGATACTACAACTAATATAAACAAGGTTAACGCACAATAAAGGATCGTCATAAACTGGATCCCTAAGAAGAAGTGTACTGACAGTAAAAATAGACCAATAAACGTTATCGTTTTCTTTAAAATATAACGTTCTGTTAATTTCGAACCTATTAATATTTCCGGCTTAATAGGCGCTGATGTCAGCAAAAGATATTCTTTACTATTCAAAAACTTCAACACAGTAGTTTGTAAATTTTCGAACGTATGATTGATAAAAATAATCAATAGTAAAATCGATAAATATGCTATTTTTTCAGTTTTAGAAGAAGCTTCTAAAACTAAAAAGAAAAATTCAATTAAATATGTAAATAAAAATCCTGCTAAAACAACCCCAATTGCTAATAATAAAACCAACAGCAGGCTAAGCCAAACTTTATTTTTATTTTTATTATTTGAACTGTTACTAAAAATCACTCTATTAAATGATATATTGAAATAATTATATATAAGGTAAATTCCATTTTTCATAATTTAGTAACACCCTTGTTTTTATTTTTAAATAGAAGTAAATTAAGCTATCTATAATAAATAGACAGCTTAATTTGGGATAACTTTTAACTATATGTATTAAAAGTTATGTTCTTACCATAATGCTGCTTTCTTTAGACCTACGTCGAAGATCTTTTTACGAATTAAAGCAGTTGATGCACCAATAAGTGCACCTACGCCAGTAAGAACAGAAAGGATACTAGCAAGAGTTAACCCGTTGTTAATTGCATCAGCGATTAAGTAAGCGTTCGCGTAAGTGATTCCATACTTTTCTGCGATGTCAAAAACGAATGGAATTGATTCGATTACTTCTAACATGTTTATCACCTCCTTTAAATAAATAGTTCGAATAAATAATTCATTATAGGAAATAGCGAAACTATAATGAACGATTTGGTTTTAGACATTTTCGTTATCACATGTATAGTGATGCCAAGTAAGAAGAGATGCCAAAGGTTAAATGGGTTAATAAGCTTGAAGATACTGTCCATAAATATAGAATTGGCATCTGTTAAAAACGAAACATTTTTAGTAATAACTATGTAAAAAGTCAACAAGCAGGAGTATATAAACTCCGGTATTTTCGCAAATAGCATTAGCGAGAATACATTTCTGAATTTAATCGAGTTGAAAAATAAGTTAAATATGAAATATAAGAAAACGCTTATGCCAACCGTTGTAAATAGCTGTCCTATAATACTGATTGAAGCTGTTACAAAAATCAGGATATTCTTATTTTCATTAATAAATTCATTTTCCATGTTGTTATTTAACTGGCCTGCTTCATAACTAATACTCGATACAACAATTGAGAAGGCACTGTTAATAACAATCATTAGTATTAAAGGTATTAAAAATTTGGGTGAGTTATTTAAAATGCGAAAGAATTCAAAGGGTTTAAAAAAGTATGTATAAAAACTCCTCATTTCTTTCTTTTCGAGCACCATATCTTTTACCAACAAAATCACTTCCTACATACTGTTGTACTGTCTTTATAACTCACTACTCCAAAGTCGAAGACTAATAATATTTCACCGAGTATAATTTTCCGTTAGCCATGTACGTTTCTTTTTTCTTTTGACCAGTTGAATGGTTGATGTACCATTTTGCATACCATCCATCTGTATATGTGTAATCAATGTAATATAAGCTCCATGTGCTAGATGTAGTTACTGAATTACTCGCTGCTTCAGTATCTTGTGCTTGATAAAACATGCCACCTATAGTTAAGCCAAGTGCTACTTGAGCTGCTATAAGATATTTCTTCAATAGAAGTCCCTCCCGGTTATTGAATAGGGTTGTTTTCTAATTCATTTTCTTGCTATATTTAGCATAAATTTTTATGTAACCAAAAACGAGTGCGGGTTTCCGTACATTTATTTTCGGAACTCCGCACTCGTTAAATGCCTGATTTATGCTGTTTTACATACATTACCGTACGGACTGCTACGGTATTTAAACTTGATTTAACTCTTTCCACTTGATTACAGCTTCTACTCTGGAATCGACACCTAGTTTAAAAAAGATTGTCGTTAGACTTTTTTCAATAGAGCGTTGACTTAAATTCATGTCTAATGCAATTGCTTTATTTGTGTAACCTACTTCTACAAATTTTAAAATTTCGATTTCTCTTTCCGTTAAAGTATTAACCGAATTGCCGATAGGTCTATTACTTTGTAATATTTTTGTGAAAGTAGATCGATCTATAATCATTTTGCCTTTTTGAGCATATAAAATTGAATCAATTAGTTGTTTTCGGCTATCCGTTTTATTAATAAAACTAGTTACCCCCTTACTCCATAATTTGACGAAGTAATTTTCTATTTTATGCCCTGTATAAATGATAATGACAGCATCTGTATGTATTTGTAATAATTGTTCCACAAATTCCAAGCCATCCATATCTGAAAGGTGATAATCAATTAAATAAACGTCGAACTTTTCACGTTCTATATTTGAAAGAGCTGTATCTGGTTCAGTAAATACTTCAACGTGACAATTTAGTTCTGCCTCCAAAATTGCTCTTGTTCCTTCACCAACGGCAATATGATCATCTAAAACTAATATTCTCATTAATTTCACCTTTTTTCATCGTGATAAAAATCATAACACCAGTAGGTTCATTCTCTGCTACTTCAAATGTCCCCTGATAGTATTTAATTCTTTCTTGTATGCCTATTAAACCAATTGTCTGTCTTTCCTTTGGTATACACTGTTTCAAACCAACCCCATCATCTTTATAAACTATAAATATTTTTTGATTTTCCTCATACAATTCTATGTATATATTGTTCGCTTGAGAATGTTTTACAGAGTTCGTTAATAACTCCTGTACGATTCGATAAATAATCGTTGATTGCTGTAAAGATAAATCTGTAATTTCAACAATCTTATCTTTGATTAAAAAATTATGACGCAACTTATACTTATAAATGAGCTCTTGTACAGAGTAAAATAATCCAACTCTCTCTATTAAAGGCGGATAAAGCTTTTCACAAATTTCTCTTGTCGAATCAATAAGATCCAGCATGTCATCAAAAAGCATCTCCATATGGGCTACATTATATTTTCCATCTTTCGAGACTAAGATTTCCTCAAACTTACGATTGATATAAATTAGATCCTGCAATACCGTATCGTGAATCTCTGTAGATAACCTTAAGCGTTCATGTTCAGTTGAAGAAAGCCATAATTTATGATACCAACTAGCAGATTGTAAATTATCTATTCTAGCAATACGGGCAATTAGTTCATCTACTTTAATGGATTGATCAATCAGATTTTGAACGAAATATAAAAACATTTCGAGCATCTTAATGGATTCTAGCTGTACTTTTTCAAAACTGTTATCGACAATAGCGACTAAATTAGAATCTACAGTTTCATGTAAAACAAAAACGTAATTGCTGTTATGCTTGTAAATAAAACCTGGACAGATTATTTTAAATTGAGCTTTATTTTTGTAAACATCATTATTTAAATCCATATTCTCAATAAAATCGATATGGTTGACCTTTAACAAAATATAGAGTTCTTTTTTTATTTGCTCTAACAACCTTTCAGAACCTTCGACCTGCTTTGTGGACTGAATAAACTTATAAAAATGATTAAAATTATAATCTTTCAAAGTTGTCATTAAGCTATTTTTTTTAAAATCCACCCATTCTTTTGAGACTGATAATAAAATAGTTGATATAAAAGTAATAAACAAGTAAACACTATATAAATAAAATGTTTTTTGTTGTGAAAACAATATTAGTATTAACGAAAATAAAACACTATAAACTAAGATGAAATTTATATGATAAAACATGCGATTAATCGCGAATGGTAAATTGTATAATTTTCTACCTAACTCTAGTATCACTAAACAGATGGGCGCAATTAATAAAAATACTGCTGCCAGATCTGCTGGTAATAGAGGGGGGATTTTTAAAATCGTAGGCGTTGCATACAGTAAGATAAAGGGCCCTATACTTAACAAGAAAACAATAAAGAGAGGTTTTGCATAAAATTTTTGATTTTTCTTAATGGAAATCAGAATATTTATTATTAAATAAAGTGCTAAAAAAGCATACAACAACAATTCAATAATAATTTGGAATGATAAGAAATGCTCGTACGATATTCGAGTGATGTTGAGGGCTATTAATAAAACTGCTAAAAAGACCGTCAAAAAATTTCCTAATCGCACTACTTTATGCGTGTAAGATTTTAATAAATACTTACAATAATAAATACAACTCACTAGACTAAAGAATATCGCTAGTGAGTTTAAAGTGTTTGCTATAAAGTCGCTTCGGCCGGCTGCCCCTGCACTAATATAAGCGAGAGCTGTAAATTGTAAATGAAGAATTAAGAACAAATTACCTTTTGAAAGCTGCCGCTGTACTAAATAAATACATAAAATCTCTGTAACTATGAGATAGATTAAAGGCGCTATAATATGCATTATAAACTGCGAAGATAAATTGTTGTAAGACACATCAAAATTGTTGTATTCTCCATCTACAAGTACAGTTAAACTTTGTGCAGACGTGATGTAGAAAATGTCTTTATTATCAACAGACACGCTAGACTCATTAATCTTTATTATTTCCATACCCTTTTCTAACCCTACTTGTTCTCCCCAACTATCTTTTTGGACATCCGATATGACCCATTGCTGATTCAATTGTTTACTAACCTGAATACCGATAATCGGATTTTTCAATACGATACCTAGGCTATATAGGTGCAAAATTAAATTTATGACAATAAAGAGAAAAACTTTTTTGCGTAACATATTATTATGCGCGCCAGTAAGCTGAATATAAATCTTTCAACGTCTTTTTTTCTTTATTTTCAAATGACTCGATGATTAGTTTTTCTTCAACTGTAGATATGTTTACTAAAGACACTTTGCCCTCTTTTAATAAGGATAAAATTGATTTGTTTTTGTTTAAGTATTGAATGATTTCTAACATAATTATTCTCCTCATAATATAAATTTTAAAAAGTTATTAATATTTTGTTGTGGATATAGTTTACTAAATAGACTTATGGCACGTTGACGATAAAACGTTTGCATATAAGCCATGTATGTATCTAAACCTGTTGCTTCTATCATTTCTTTAGAAATATGTACAGGTTCTAAGTTGTTGCCTTCGTAATAATGTAATAAATCTTTTGTTAGAGCACCTTGATATTTTAATAAGTAAAGAATAGGAAGCGTAATTTTTTTAGCTTGAATATCTTTTTGCTCTAATAACAAATCCTCAAAGTCGTTATTTAACTGAGCTATGACACCGATTGAGAGCGCACATTGCTCTAAACCAGTTCTATAGCTACCCGTTGCTAATATTTCACCTGTTATACAAGCTAACGCGACTAAAGAACCTGATTTCGCTTGAATGACTTTTATACATTCTTCTTCAGTAAAAATTCGATTAGTTAAGTCTGAATGTTGCCCGTCTGTAGCTTTTAATAAATAACGCATAAAAAGCGTAGTGATTTTTTCATTATTTGGAATAACACTTGAGTTAAGTTCTAACACTAAAATACTGATTAGAGCCGTTGACGCGTTTAATAGTATAGCTTCATCTTCATTCCACTTAATCGTGTGTTTGTCTTCGATATCATCCAAAATATCAGTGATAACAATACATAAGTTCAATAATTCAAATACTTTGATTATTTCATCTTTTAGTTCTCCACCATTAATAACGAAAATATACTTACTCAATTGTTTAAAAATGGCTTCCTCCGATTTTAAAAGGATATTTTGAATACACTTTTCGAATTCTCCAGACAATTCATATTTTCCAACTAAAAACTCTAAATAATTTTCCGAGATTAAAACAGCCCCTTTCAAAGCAAGTAAATTTAACCATTATATTGTTATATTATAACATACGAAAACAATTATAGTATAACGATTTCTATGTTATATTTTTGGTTTTTCAATGCTAGGAAGTAACCTTGCAAATTATAAAAATCCTCTATAATATATTGTGTTAAGAATAAGGAGAGAATTTTATGCCAGAAAACAAAGAAGCAATCTTCGTAACATTTGGCAACTTCAAAGGGGGGACGGGCAAGACAACGAACAGCGCCATGATCGCTCATGCGTTATCAATGAAGGGATATAAGGTGCTGCCAGGATCCACAGGCCAATGCCACATCCCTGTATCTGAAGACAAAAGCATTGGAATCAGATGAAATCGTCTCGTTCAAAAAAACGTTGATGGTATGTCAACACTAAACTGGACAAAAATTATAAGGGTTGTTGCTTGGATTCCATAGGCGTAAGATAGCCTAGTGTTCCGTGAATTCGAATGTTGTTAAACCAGTGTACGTAATCGCTAAGTTCAAGAGCGAGATGTTCAAGAGAAGTGAAGTGCGCTTGGTTAGCGAATTCGGGTTT
>NZ_HE578970.1:0-455 GCF_000307285.2 Kurthia sp. Dielmo | reverse complement strand
GAATTGGCCGTTTGATGAATGAACTTGGCCTAGTTTCAAACTACACGGTGGCACAATTTAAACCACACAAATCAAGCTGTAACGAAGCACCCGTCAAGAACGAACTGAATCGTGCATTTCATCAGGAAGAGCCATTAGCAGTCATTGTCAGCGATTTAACATACGTCCGTGTCGGGAAAAAGTGGCACTATGTATGCTTATTTGTCGATCTTTTCAATCGTGAAATTATCGGCTCTAGTGCTGGTGAAAACAAAACGGCAGACCTTGTATATCAAGCGATTGCGAGTATTCAAGCCAACTTACATGACGTTAAAATGTTTCACACAGGCCGTGGAAAAGAGTTCGATAACAAGCTGATTTCTGAAGCACTCGAAACATTCGGCATCCAGCGATCACTGAGCATGAAAGGTTGCCCTTATGACAACGCTGTGGCTGAAGCGACATTCAAGGTATTT
>NZ_HE578969.1:33373-34955 GCF_000307285.2 Kurthia sp. Dielmo | reverse complement strand
CGACAACAAATGCCGTTAATTTATTTTGAATTTCTTCTTCATCATTAAATGCTGCATCTAATTGCCCTTTAATATCACCAAAGATTTTGCCCCATACAGCTGTACCAGATGTTTCTGATTTTAAGAACTTCAAACGCAATCCGGCATTTTGTAAGCCGATTTCAGCTAGTAGTGGATGTGCAGTTGTTAAATCTTCAAAGATGCGATCAATTGTTTCTTCTGGTAAAAGCGTTTCTTCTTTGTAACCAACTTCTGTATTAATCGCATTAAAGAATGTACGTTCACGTGCCGTCATCTTAGCTTCAGCTGGCGTTGTCGCAGCGAATTTTTCGGCTTCTGCGCGCGCTTGCTTTTTCGTTTCTTCAAATAGTTCATTAATCATTTCGGCATATAACTCGCCTTGTTTTTCTTCTGGTTCACCATTTTGTACGGCATTTAAAAAGTTTTGTCGTGCTGTTTTAAAATCATTTGTTAAATTAATTGTCATCTATATGACCTCCTAGTTAAATTAAAAAACGAACCGTCCAAATCCTTTATTTTGTGGTTTTGGTGGCTCGCTTTGCATATTCATTTTTTCGATTACTTTATTTGCGATTTCATCCATATCTACATTTACATTTACAACAGGTTCTTTATTCATTATTGTTTTCATGCGATTGATGACTTCTGGTGATAGACCTCCACCTGTTGTTGAGACAAGTTTTGGCACATTCTCGGAAAACATCACTTCATCTGCAAATCCTAGTTCAACAGCTTGTTGAGCTGTAAGCCATGTCTCTTTGTTCATTAATTCTAAAATATCGTCTAATGGTTGATTTGTTTTATCTACATAAGCGCTCGCAATGGATTCATTGAATCCCTTTAGCACATCAGCTTCATGCTGCATTGTACGATTGTCCCCAGCAGCAAAGCTCGATACGTTATGAATCATAATTTGTGCTGTAGGACTGATTGTTACATGACCAGCCATCGCAATCACAGATGCTGCAGACGCTGCAATCCCCACAATTTTAATATTTACCTTACCAGGATATTCTTTTAATGCTGTGTAAATTTCGCTACCAGCATATACGTCACCGCCACCCGAATTAATAATGACATCTAAATTTTCATTCGTTGTGGGTAACGAATCTACAATGTCTTTGGGTGCTGTGCTGTCCATATCCAACCAATCATAAATCCATTTATCATCATTTGAAATGATGGCACCTTTTACTTCTAACTTCACTGACTCTCACCTCCTTTTGTTGTATTCGTATCTACTTTTTCATAGTTTTTCGTTAAAACATACACATCTAACTCTGGATCATCTACTCGGTCCATACCAAATAGTTCACGCACTTCATTTCGACTAAAAGCTCCGGACGCAATCAATTTATCTACAGCTTCCGAATTTTGAATGACATCATGAATGGCAATACCACGTAGTTGAATTTTTTCATCTTTCCCTAACTTGATTTTTGCATTTAATTCATCTTCAATCTTCTTTAAAAGTGGTCCCAAACAAAACTTCACATAGGCTTTCATCGCATCTTCTAATTCGGCTACATCACCATGAATCAGATTAACGGGAATACCCAAA
>NZ_HE578969.1:31006-32578 GCF_000307285.2 Kurthia sp. Dielmo | reverse complement strand
TTTAATGGTTCCTGCAGCGCTGGATTAGCTTTTGCCCATACCTCTGGCTTATCTAATTCTTCAATGCTATCTAGTTCACAAATATATGGGAATAAACCTCTGAAGGGTGTATGCCCATTTAATAAATCCTCACACTCACGATATTTAATATCAAAATAGCCTTCTCGTACAAAACCCTTTGTACCAATAAAGAATTGACGGCCACAATCGACTTTACCTAAACCACCAGAAAAGACATCGACAATTTCCGTTGTTTCCATCTCGTGATATTCATCATAGATAACAGCCCCTTCACGACCACCATCTTGTGAGCTGGCATTGCTTGTTTTATATTCAAAAACACTTTGCGTAGTTAAACCAGTGATGCTACTTTTATAGGCTTCAAATTCCTCTAATAAATCTTCATTGCCTTTTTTATTAATGACCCGATAGCATTCTTGGAAACTACGTTTTGCCTGCTTTTCCGAGTTGGCCACAATCGATACATCATAATAATCAATACCATGCAATTCACTAATGAAATAGTTGGCCAGTGTCGAAATAAATCCATTCTTACCGCCACCACGTCCCATATTAATAACAAATTCATCAAATACAGGCTCATCATCTTCTACGTAAAATAAAAAGATGAATGGGGTTATAAATGTTTCCCATTCATCTAATTCAAAATACCAAACTTGGCTAAATTCAATATAGTTATTAATTTGTTCTTCGTTGAAATAATACAAGTCGTCACGTGGTAGAATCATCGTTTCAATTAAGGTTAATAATTGCTCACGCTTTTTATTTAAAAGTATCGCTCCATCTTTCCACTTTTGTATGTAGCTATCTACATAATCATTTTTCAACATCTATTATCGACCTAATAACTTCGACTTTTTAGATTTTGTTTCTTGTGGAAGTAATTCAGTTAATTGTTTCATGATGGATTGATACGTGCGATCACGATTATCATAGTTTTCTACAATTGGTCGTTTTCGGTCATATGGAATTTGATTTTCACTTTGTGAGAATTTTTCATACTCACCATTTTCTAAAATATCTTTCCAGTTATCATCGAGTAAAATACGGAGTCGTGCAGCTTGTGTGATTAATCCATCTGACAATTTCCGTTGTGGTTCTGGAATCGTCTTAAAAAGTAGTTTGATTCGATTTTCTTCAGCTGCTACTCGATGTTCCATTTCATCAATTCTATCGTTTAATAAGTAAACTAACGATACACCCAAGTTTTTAGCGATGCTATTGAGCACGTCTAAACTCGGTGAATTTCGTCCATTCTCGATGCTGGAATAATAGTTTATGGAAATGCCACAAGCCTTTGATAATTCTACTTGCGTCAGGTTTTTTTCTTTTCTTTTTTTGCGCATTCGTGAGCCTACTTCTTGTTTATCCAAATTAATCACATCCTTTCATTTGAGGTGGTAGGGGTGGGGTGGGTGAAACGAACACGTTACATTTGTTGAAATAACCCCACCCACCGGTAGCCAAATATTTTTTTTGAAAGTCAAAGGGTTTTGAGCCGGGGGTAGTTCTTTAATCCCAGCTTTCATCATCTGCCCACTTATTTTTTTG
>NZ_HE578969.1:28003-30525 GCF_000307285.2 Kurthia sp. Dielmo | reverse complement strand
ATGAGTAAAACCAAAACGACCATGCCTTTTATTGTGACAGCTGCGACAAAGCGTGCGTAAATTTGTATCAACCAGTGCAAGCTCTGGATAATCATCTAATTCTTGAATATGGTCGATTTCTAAAATGGCATCGTTTCGTGTGGTTACTCGACCTTCATCGCGACACATCACACATTCGTAATTGTCACGTTCAAGTATTTCTAAGCGTTTATCTTTCCATGCACGTGATAAGTAAAATGGATTAACCTTCTTGCCTTTAACATATGGCATTGTTATTCACTGCCTTCTACTAATTCTTTAATTTCAACTGGTAATAGACCTAATACATTACGATTGGTATTAATGCGTTCTTTTCCAAGTTCACAATAAGTTTTATCTAATTCAAATCCAATCCAATTTCTGTTCGTATTATCTGCTGCAACTGCTGTAGTGAATCCTCCCATACAATTATCCAAAACAACTTCTCCTTCGTTACTGTATGTTCTAATCAAATATTCAAACAAAGCAATTGGCTTTTGCGTTGGATGAAATGTTTTAGAATCTCGTGGAAAATCCTGAACAGATTTCGGGAAATTTTTATATCGAACATGATATGGATTATTAAGAGATAAATTATTTTCTCCCAATACTTTCATTTTTGGATTTCGTTTTTTTATCTTTGGGCGTATCGAAATAAGTCCTTGAGGATTATAAGTTGGTAGCTTTTTATAAAATACACAAACGTTTTCATGATTCTTCATTGGCATACGGTTAGCGTTTGGAAAACCTGTTACATGATTTCCTTTTTTCCAAATCCATTCATAGCGAAATAATTTCATATTAGAGTTAATTAATGCTGTAGTGAACGGCTGACTTGATGTTAAAACGATTGCTCCATTATCTTTAATGATTCGCATATACTGTTCCCACAACAAATCAAATGGAATAATAGTATCCCATTTACATTTAGTAGTTCCATAAGGTAAATCACAAAGAATTAGATCGATTGCTTTATCAGGAATATTAGCCATTCCAGTTATGCAATCTCCTTGATAAATTGTATTTGCTTTAATTAGCATGCGTATATCCCCTATTCATGTTATAATGATTAAAGGGAACGCTTGTTCTCTATTTTGTTTTAAGCAGAACATTGTTCTGCTTTTTTTATATTCAAATTTAATTAAAGCTTGATAGCTTAACTACTACCTTCTGCTTTGATTAATGGTTCATCATCGCACATTAAATCATTGTATAAGTAATCAATTAATGAATGGAATGATGATTCTAATTCTTCTTTGTTCATGTTTGATGTAGTGTTATCAATTGATAGTAAAACCTTTAAGCATTGTTCTTTAGTTAGGTATTTTAGTTTCGTTTCATCATCGTTTGCTGCTGTTATAATCGTTGATACAATTAAAATTAACATTTGATGTTTTTGTACCTTTGTTAATTCCATACCTTCCACACTCCCCTAAAATGTATCAATTGATACTTATTACAAATGATATTTCTTTCAAATGTAATAAGTATCATTAATCTTAGTAATCCCAAATCATTGCAACATCTACCCAATAGAAAATCTGCCACTAACGCCTGGCATCGCGAGATTATAGATCACCATTTCCCTTCTACTCATATCGAGTTAAATAACTTTTTTTGATTAGATGCTTAGGTTTTCTACAGATCACTTGACTGTGTAATACCTTTCTCAAAAAATCCAATTTGATTGGATATTTCTTTTTCGGTTGCTCATTGCAATTTTTCATTTCATCAAACCAACTGATTCCTGCATTACTTCGAACATCGCTTTTACCAAATAACTTCAATAGATTGAATTTGATTCGCGACCATATTCTTTGAATGCCTTTGAAATATTCTTTTAAAAATTCAACAAATCGATTCATTTCAAAACATCACCCCTTTTTTAAACTCATTAAGACATACAAAAGAAAACGGACTGTTAGGGGTTAGTTTTGAATTTCTTTGTATGCCTTAATCAACTTAAATGTTTAACCCTCTCACTATTAGTGGGCAACTGTCCAAGATTTCCGCCTTTTTCTGCCCTTATTTAACATATCTAATAAACTGTTAAATTAACTTTTTTACGCTATAAACGTTGATATAACAGCATTCCTTAACTTTTTATAAAACTTTTTTTCTCTCAATTTACAAATCACATTTTTATGTTAAATAGATAAGTATAATAATCCCTACAAACGTTGATATAACAGTATTTATAAAGGTTTTTATTTTTCTCAATAAAAAAAGACATACTATTTAAAGTACGTCTTGTTCTATCGATACATTTTCGATATTTTTTCATCCATATCATCTTGCGTAATCCCAATGTACATAAGGGTTGTCGCTTGGCTAGAGTGATTAAAGAGTCGCTGTAATGTAGCCACATCACCAAATTGTTTATAGAAATGATAACCGAATGTTTTTCGCATTGTATGTGTTCCAATATTATCTCTAAGCCCTATCGCATCTGCAGCCTCATTAAATATTTGATACGCTCTCACTCTTGTTATAGGTTGTTTTTT
>NZ_HE578969.1:25078-26809 GCF_000307285.2 Kurthia sp. Dielmo | reverse complement strand
CCCACACTACGATAGATTTCAAAATCATATAAACCACTCAATCGCAGTTCTAAGTAATTAGATTCTGTTAACCCAGTTTCTTTCAATGTCTCTAACAATTTATTTTTTTTAGCCTTTTTTCGTTTGTGTGAAATGGCGGTAAGTTCATCACCAATTTCAGTTAATTGATGAAAAATTGTACATGCTGCACACTTATCAACATGGCCATCGCCAAAGTGAGGACATTTCATACAATGCTTAGAGCTAATCCGGTTTTGCTTTTCAGCTAAATTAGAACGATTAAAACGGTCCATAATACGTCGACTTCGCGCCACTTTTATGTTCATTTCCTTAGCTCCCTACTATACTCGGCCAATAGATCAGCCGAATTATTTAATTCATTTGCTATCTGAATATAAGTAGTACCCCTATAAATTCCTTGTTGCTTTTGATAAGCAACTACAACACTTTCTACTTCTTCATATGTGTAGCACACCTTTTTAAATTTGAATCCAGCGTCGTTATAAAAAGCAATAAGTACAAACGGTACTGGGACGTCATATCCTACCAGATTAATCAAGTACTCTTCCTCCTATTTTAAAAATGAAAATTCTTTTTACACACTTTCGATTTCTTATTTTAGTGTTTTTATGATTATATTAGTATTTTTTTATGTTCAATGTTATGATATTTGTACTAGAACTAAAGTAGGTGATATATATGTTACGCATTGTGATTTTAGAAGAAAACTATTCAAAACTTAATAGAATACATACATATTTAGAAAAATGTATAAAAGAAAATGAACTGAGTGCATGCTTACCTTTAACGACAAGAAAGGCTTTATCAGTAGAAAAATATACTGAACTCCATTCAATTGATTGTTTTTACATTAGTATGGATGCCACAGCTTATAATCCTATTTCTTTAGCAAAAAACATTCATCAAAAAAATCCAAAAATCCAAATTATCTTCTTATCAGAATTTTCAGTTGTTTTAGAAGAGATTGAAAGTAACTTAGAATTTAATTATCAGACTCAAAAAGTTGATAAAATCCTTCGTTTTCAAGAAGATTTAGTTCAAAACTTTTTAAGCATTTACCACTCAAAATTTAAAAAGAGAATTAGGCTTCATAATTTTTAATTTAAGCGCTTTTAAGCGCTTTTAAGCGCTTTTCTTATTAATTTTTTTACTTTATCTTCTTTTACATTACAATCTGTTATACATCAAACCGATAAATTTTATTTCAAAAATAAAAATACAATGCCCATCATAATGCCAAAAATAAAAACAATAATTTCATACCAAAATTCATACTTGTTCAACTAAACCACACCTTTATAAATTGATATTTTTTTCATTATTACAAAGTATCAATTGTAATAATGATACATTTTACAATTAAAAAATAATAAGCTTAGTAATCTAATTCCAGTTCTATTAATGCTGCATAGGCTCCATCGTAGTAGCCTTCCATCTTTATATCACCGACTTGTTTCCATCCACGCTCTCGGTGCTCATTAATTTTTTCTTGAAGTTTATATTTATCGAATGCTTTGATTATTTTTCTTGTTTTTTTCATTCTGTTTCCTCCTCAATTGGCGCATCTAAATCGAATAACTTAACACGCTTATCATTTGTTTCTTTAAAAACGATTGGTGCAGTGTTTTTTAACAGGCGACTGATTAGCGCATTAACGGCTCTATCTTCGCTGTACATCTTTGTAAGCTGGTCACGCGTATAATTCGATGT
>NZ_HE578969.1:13200-24698 GCF_000307285.2 Kurthia sp. Dielmo | reverse complement strand
GATTGATCACTATAGACAGATGCATAATGTAAGGTGTTTTTTCGTTTATGCTTTTCTCGTTCAATCGCTTCATCACTGATACGTTTTACAAAAGCTGCATCACGTTCCTCTTTCAAACACTGTAAGCAAATTAATTGGGTGCCATACTGTTCATAAGCTGTACCTAATAAATCAGCTTTGTATAAAGGATGTTTGATTGCATAGCCATATTCATTTACATGCTCTTTCTCGCAGTAATTAGAAGTTAACGCCATCATCATATTCTTTGGCAGGCTTATAGCTTGCTGAATTGCTTTCACGTCGACCACCCTTTCGTTTTGCTTTTAATTGTTCAAGCGTTTGAACGTTTTCTTGATACCAGTTTTTTAAGATGCCTTCTGCAAAGGAAAGTGGTTTTCTCACTTTTGGTGTACGTAAAGCTGTTTCTTTTAAGGCTTCAAGAATTAGTTCTCCATTGTATTCTTCATATACTGCATTAAATTGTTCTTGTGCATAAGCGCTTAGTAAACCGAAGTTCTTTTCATAGAAAGATAATAATTCTGTAAACGGTACACTTGACTCGACTTTGACTGGACCATCTTGTCTAGTCTTATCTAAGTCTTTGTCTTTTTCTTTATCTAAATCTAATTCTGAGTCTAAGTCTAAGTCTGAGTCTGTTGCGTGACTGTCACGTGACGGAACGTGACTTAGTTGAATTTGTTTTTCTTTTTCACGTTGTTTTCTTTTTCGTTCACGATTTTGCAATCTAACACGTTCCATTCCATCAATATTTTGATGATTTTCCCAATTCTTAATACGAATTGCTTCGTTTTTGATTTCTATCATTCCGTAACGTTTAAAAGTTTCGAGTGCCAAGCGAACTGTATTAAGTGGACGATTGAATATTGTTGCCATTTCTTCCACATTCATTGGAATATTTTCTGTAAGCATAATAAATCCATTTGAATTTGCTTTTCCTGCAGCTGCTAATAACTTCACCCAAACTACAATAATTGTGTCTGAATCTGGTAATGCTTCAATCAATTTTATTTTTTCATTTTCAAACATGTCTGTTTTCAATTTAATCCATGTGATTTCTGCCATTTTTAATCCCCCTAACAGATTATTCAATATTCATTTTTGGCCCTTAAATGCTTATCACAATTAATCTATTAATGATTGTTGATTCTGATAAGATTCAATGTCCATTCGTAATGATGCACCGGGTTCCCAATAATTTAGAAGTTTCACACCTTCATCAAAACGTTTTGCTGGTAACTCTTTATAAGTAGAAATTCCAAAATGATTTTTGAAATCGCGCCAAGCAGCTCTAAATACTTTAGGAGCAAGCATTTCATAAGCCAAACTCTTATAACCGCCAAGTGCCTTCATCGCTTTTCCTTTTACAATGTCCTGCAAAGTTTTCTCCTGGTACGTATTGATGCGCATATTATCTTTTAAATAATCGACATCTTCTTTAATAGCTGCCACTTCTTTTCGTGTATCTAATGCAGCCGTCAATGCTAATTCCAGTGGATCTGTAGGTAAATTATGTTGAATGACTTGTTCCATTTCGTTAAAGCGTTCGATATATGCTACTGCAAAAGCTGTTCCCTTAGCCCCTGTCATTCGTGTTGAATAAAGTTCGCAACCTTTTTTAGTGAGTAGGAAACAAGGCTTTTCTCGGTTTAAAGCATCTTTATAAGTTCCTTCTTCAAAATAAAAGTTGTGGGGAATTTTCCCCTCATCTAATTGACTAATGATGCGACGTAAATCTTTCAATACTTCATTATGTTCACGCCCCACCATTTCTGCCACCTCTAATGAAGTGATTGTTTGTTGCTGTTGTCCTGCATACATTACTTTAATGTTTGTCATTTTAATTCCTCCTATTTTTTAAAGTACAGATAATACGAATAAGCCACTGGCAATTGCTACAGCAGGTAGAAAACCAAGAACACCAACTGTCATTAATTTATCGCTTATAGTAGGATCACCTTCTGGAATATCAAACCAACCAATTCTTTCATCATCTTCTACATCGATATGTTCTACTTCTTCTGCAATTTTCAATAACTTATCCATTGTAATTACCTCACTTAATTTCTAAAATTTTTTTAATGTACATAATATGTTCTTGCGCTTTAGGACCAGTTCTACGACCTTTCAAAATATCTGTTAGATAAGCACCTGAAATACCCAACATTTTAGCAAGTTCGCTTTGTGACATTTCTTTCTTATAAAGTTCCGACCTAATTTGAATAGCTAAATCCACAGGCATTTTTTCACATCCTTCTGAAATAAATAAAGAAAATTGCTAATATTGAATCATTTTAGGGTAAATAGCTAATAAATTAGCTAATAATATTGAATTAAAGTATCCAATATGATACTATAAATCCATAGTTAAATAAGACCCAAAAAAGCCGATAAAATCAATCTTTAAGCACCTTCCAAATGCAGATGATATTTTAGCTGGTCTTGTTTTTTTGTACTCTTTTTAGCTCAAAAATTAGCTTACGCTATTAATATAATCCAAAAAGATACTTTTGTCAAACTAAAATATCCAAAAAGATACTTAATAGCCTAATTAGGAGATGTTTGTATATGAAAATACTTCTAGAACGTATAAAAATTCTAGCAAAAGAAAATAAAATCAACTTAAAAGATTTATCTAAAAATCTAGGTTGGGGAGAAAATACATTATATAAATGGGATACACAAAGCCCGTCTGTAGATAAAATTGATAAAGTTGCAAATTATTTTAATGTTTCTACAGATTATTTATTAGGAAGAACAGACTTAAAAAGATATGTCATTCCCGATGAACGCTTTCAAACTTTTGCAGCGCATATTGATGACGATGCTACAGAGGAAGAAATAGAAGAAATATTAGCATTCATTGAATTTAAGAAAAATCTTAAAAAGAATAAATAATATATAGGTGGTTTTATGATGAACAGATTCGAAGCATTATGGGATGAATTTTATGAGGAAGTGCCAATCTGGCAGACTAACTTTTTGCCAGGAAAACTATCTGGGTTTTATGATTATGATGGGATTTTTCTCAAAAATAATCTTACTCAAAATAAATATCATTGTGTATTAGCTGAAGAACTTGGACACTTTAAAACTACCCTGGGTAATATAGTTGAACAGAAAACAATTCGAGATAGACAACAAGAAATCATAGCACGTCGTTGGGGACATAAAAAAATTGTAACCTTAGATAATCTAATAGAGTGCTATGAAAAATACATAACAACTGTGGAAGAAATATGTGCTCACCTTGAAATCGTTCCGGAATTTTTAGAAGAATGTCTAGTACACTATCGCCAACAATATGGACAAGATATTTTCTACAAAGATTATTTAATCATATTAGATCCACTCGATATAAAAAGAAAAAAGGACTTAGCTTTATAATATAAGCTAAGTCCTTTTGTTTATTTCTCAACCATTACTTCGAATTTTCTTCTACTTTTATCAGTTAATGTTTCTACTTTTTCATCAATTAAATGATTTACTAGATCATCTACATTCTTAAATTCTGTAATTTTCCTTAAAGCATTCATTCTATCTCGTGTTTCATTTGTAACCCTAAGTGACGCACGATATTCTTTTACAACTTCAACTTCATTTTCTTCTATGCTTTCTTCTAAAGCCGAATTAGTAGGAGTAAATTCGTTCCCACGCATACGTTTATTTAAAAGTTTCTTGTTAGCCATACTAATTCTCCTTCTCTATCTTTTTTATTCTCTCAATCATTTCTTTTGTGACGTCTTGGAACACAGCATGAGTCTTTTTATCCCAGCTATCTTTTGGGTCATCTGTAATACCTACACTATCCCAACGTTTCACGCGTTTCATACGACGAATAATAGCGTTAAACATATTGTTATCGCCAAATATATCTTTAGCATCGTTCAATATAATATCATCTACTTCATTATTGTTTTCAAATAATACTGGAAGAATGCCTAAAATCTCTATATCGAATCCAGGTATTTCAAAAAGTTCATTTAATTCATCTATAAACATTTCTGCACCGTCTAAACTTCGTTCTTCTGTTTGTAATGTAATTACCACGTAATCACTAGCATAAAGTGCTCCAGAGGTAAATAGTGTACTAGTTGGCGGTGTATCAAAAATAATAAAATCATATTGTTTCTTAATTTCTTTTAATTGATTATCTAAATATTTCACACGTGCAAAATCATCTTTTGGATATTGCATTTCGAGAAACTTAGGAAACTTTTTAAAATCACGATAAGACGGAATTAAGAATAAATTTTCTTTGATTTCCATTATCACTTCTTCTAATTTATTTTTTTGCAATGCAGCCATAAGCGTATTATTAAAATCGGGTGCTTTACCATGTATAGCTTTATATGTTTTCATAAGGAATTTCGTGGCATTTGCTTGCGGATCATAATCAATTAACAAGGTTTTATATCCCATACTAGCTAGTTCATAAGCGACCATCGTGCTATTTGTTGTTTTTCCAGAGCCACCTTTAAAGTTGGCAAACGTAATCGTTGTCATATGCTAACCCCCTCGCTTAACTATAAACTTTTTGTATCAATGTATCAATTGTAAAATGTATCAATGTATCATTTTTTACTTGTTTCACGTGAAACATTAAGATTTTTAATTATGTCCAATCATAAAACATACCCTTGTTATAATTCGGTTGATACGTACCTTCTAACGCATCAGTGTACATATCAGCGATGTTTGTATGCATATCTTGATTAATTAAGTTGTCAGCTTCCATTACTTTTAATTCACTAAATGCACGTAATTCAGCTTTGATACGTGAATCGATAAAACCACGCATAGATTTAATATAGTCTAGTGAGCCTTGTTTGTGCGCTGTTAAACAAGCATTTACGATTCGTAATGCCTTTTCTAGTAATTCGTCTTTAAATGGCTTATAAGCAGGTAATTTAGTGAATGCATATATATTTGCGTGAACAATTTCAACAATTGCTTGTACATCATCTTTTTTGTTTAGTAATGATTTATAGACAACATCTTTCAAACGTGAAATAAAACGTAATGGTTTGAATGCTGTTTTAGGTTTTACAGGTTGTTCAATTAATTCGGCTGGGGCTGATTTTTTAACTGACATGTGACAAGCGATTGTTTTAAAAGCTTTCGCGCTTTTACGGATATAATATTTAATAATATTAGCTTCAGGGACACCAGTTTTATGTAGGGTCATTTCATCCTTACAAGCTGATACAGTAGCATTTTGTGAAGATGTTGTTCCATCAACGTTTGTAGGAGTTTCATCCGTAGTGACTTCAGTAATCACCGTAGGGACATTTTGATATTTTTGCCATACATAAATCGATGGAGATTTTAAATCAGTTTTGGCTGATTTAGTAGCAAGTGTTACAAGCATACCTAATTGTTTCGCTTTGGCCACAGCACGTTTAGCCGTTTTAACACTAAACACAAAGCCGTATTTCTCAGCAGCCACTTTAACAAGTGAATTGAACTTAATCGTAGCAATGCCAGCAACCTTTGCAGAGTGTCGTAATAATACTTTGAGAGCCTGCAACTCTTTACGACCAAATGTAGACTTATGATCTGCTAACCACATTTCGATATTTGAATTAAACTGTTTAACTGATTTAAATTGAGAGTAGCGTTTATAAGCTACTGGATTATGAGTATAGATTAACGTTTTAGATTTAGTTTCCATTTTCATTTCTCCTTTGGGAGAACGAAAAAAAGCGTGGTATCGATTTGCTGTTTCGATACACACGCTTTAAGTATTTTTAGATACTATAAAGTAATTTAGCTTTTAATACTTGAAATAACCCCTAAAATGATTTATCATAATAAGCAATTAGCAAGCATTAAAAGCAAGTTGTCAGTGCGTATCGTAGTTTGGTTACGATATAGCATGTTAATAAAGTATCCCCATACTTTATTAACCGCTTGCTTTTTTTGCGTTCTTTTTTAAGTTGAATTAAGTATAGTGTAATACATATGGAAAAGTCAACTTAATAATAGAGAATTATATAGACATAAGCATATGTATCATTGTATAAATGTATCAATTGATACATATTACAAAAAAACATTTTTACAATTGATACTTATTTGTATGTTATATGGCTTAAAATATAACATACGATGTTTTTATGATTTTAAAAAAACTCCATTGAAATAATCCAATGGAGTTTTTTTGTGTTTATATAGTTTGTAAACGAAGTTCTCTAGATACTTGCGTTTGATTTACAAAAGGAAGTTCTTCGATATATTTAATTTTTGATGCAACCGTATGAAGAAAAATAATATCCATCATTTCGTCGACATAGGAAATTTCACCATAATTTTTAAGCGCCATATAATTAGCCAAATCCCTTACTTCAACCATTAATTCGATTTTATTTTCAATCATACGTGTTGCCCCCTCTTTTAATTTTTAATAGACTCTAAAAAATTAGATAGACTCAGTCTACCATAACCTTGAGCATAACTAGAAGCATTTTTTAAAATGTCACAGCTTTGTATTAAATGCATTTTTAAATTTTCGATTATATTTGGAACTTTTTTTTGAGGTATTGCTGTTAAAATGCCAGCAACTATAGGGCTGGCAAAAGATGTACCGTTAATAATATTTCCTGTGGAAAGTGTTATGTTGGATGGAACTAAAAATTCGGGCTTTATAGGGCCATTAACTAAGCCAACACAACTTGTTTCCGAAACATTATCACCATCTACGTTTAATCCACCTACTGTAATTGCTTTTTCAGAACAACCTGGACAATGAACTTTTTCTTTACCTTCAGTAATATTTCCAGCAGCTGTAACTACTATATACCCTAATTCACATAATTTATTTATTTTTCTTGCTAAAAAGCAATTTCCGGTACAATCTGAACAATATCCTAATGATAAATTTATTACATCTATATTCCCTAGAGAATGTCCCCAGTCTAAAGCTTCAAATAATGCTTGTTCAGTTAAAGTAGAACCGTCTGCAACTTGAGCTATAGAAAATGAAGCGCATGGAGCATAACGGTATATTATGGATGTAACCCAATTGCCATGTCTAATAGTACTGGTAATATCTTCTGGATCTGTCTTTCTGGATAAAAAAGTTCTCTTATTTGATAAATTTATTTTACTAGTAGCCATACTTTCGTTATAACCAGAATCCACAACAAGAACAGACTTTCCCCAGCCATACATACCTTTTTGCCGTAATAAATCTTCGTCTAACAAATGAGGACTAATATCAAAATCGAAAGAAGGAACTGATTGAAGAGATAAAGTTCTACATTCTTCAACTTTTATTACAAAAGGTAATTTTTTAACTGATTCTATATTATGAGTTTCAATAAAAAGAATATTTTTTAATAGTTTATCTTCATATAAAATAAAGGCTTCTTCAGAAATCAGAAGTTCTTTAATGCTATTAGTTACTGTTTTTGATACCTCTATTATAAAGTTTTTCATTAATAGTTCCTCCCGACCATAGCGCAATAATAATATTATTATACTAGTTTAGTTTTAAAATAATTACAAATATATTTTATGGAAATATTTAATAATCATAAGCAAATACTGATAAGCCCGTAATATCAGAGTCTCATAAAATTTATATTAATTTTTATTTTACTTGACTACTTAATAAAATAGTTATTTAAAAATAACCATGTTAACTTACCGTAAAATAAAGATTAACTTATAGATAACAAAAAAGTATCAGCGTTAGCTGATACTTTAATGACTAAATAATTTTTTTCAAAACTATTTTTATATTTTCTATTCTTTAATGTCTTTTAGTTTATATGTTTCAATTTGTTCGTTGTCTAATGATCCGGTAGAAATTGTTAAAATCACGTTTTTAAAATTAAAATCTGATGGCACGTTATAAACAGAATATATTTCATCTTCCAATTTTGGTTTGATAGTACCGACAGTATCATCCTCGTTCGTTGATTCAAATCCTGTAAATAACGACGTATACTCTGTACCATCTTCAGCTAATAAAGTACTATCACCTATTCCCATTACATCAGCGTTTTCAGTTCCTACATTTTTAGCTTTATATATAATCTTAATAAATTTACCATCAGGATATAAATCGCCTCCATCCTCATAAGCACTATAATCCCCATCTTTATCATATGTAACGGATTTAATAGTTAAGTCCACTGTTTCACCAAATGTATTTGTGTAATTTACAGTTTCATTTTGTTCATGCATTGAGTTTGAACCATCTTCTGCGGCAGCAATTTCATCGCTTTCTGCTTGTTGTTCGGCTGTTAACCCTTGTTCATTCACATCTTCAGTATCGTTATTGCAAGCTCCTAAAAATAAGCTACCTACTAATAACCCTGCTGTTAATACTCTTTTCATGTTAAATTCCACCTTTTTTTATATTTCTTAGTTTATTCAGCTCGTTTACTATTGTACTACAAAGCATATTTATAAAGCGTAATTGTCATTATAAAGATAAATATTATTAAAATAAAAAAGCCCACTGCTGGAGTGGGCAAAAGTTTGGATCGCGCCATATTATAAATTTAGAATCGAGTAGAATTTATTTTAAATGAAGAATGTAATAATAGTTAAAATTAAAGATAGGATTGAAATTAATAATAAAATTTTTATTTTCATAGTTAATCATCCTTTCAAAAATGATTTAAATTGATTTTTAATATATAATAAAAAATATAGGGGGGTGTGACCCCCTACCATCTTAGCCAAGTAAGGCTTTGATGAAGTTTAGTAATGCAGTAACGGCGCTTATTATAGTGACAGCCGTTGCTGTTTTTTCTTTTCTTGCAAGTTTTTCTTGCTTTCTTTTTTCTACTCGATTCATGTTGTTCACCTCCTTTTCTATATATTAATTATAACACACATCGCATTAACTTACAATCAATTTATTAAACTTTTATTCAATTTTTTTAATTTATTTTTAATTAATTGATTTTAGATTTAATTAGTGATATGCTTTATTTAATTAGAAAATAGGAGTGGATAAAATGTTAAAAAGTAATTTGAAAGTGATTCTTGCAGAGCGTGATATGAAAGGAAAAGATTTAGCTGAAATTTTAGGAGTATCGAATGTTATTGTTTCTAAATGGGTTACAAATAAAAGTAATCCAACAACAGAAAAATTATACGAAATGGCATACAAGCTAGATGTAAAAGTCGATGATTTATATGAATATATTCCAGATGAAGAAACAGCAGAATAAATAAAAAAAGCCATCTATATGATGGCTAAACATGAAATAACTGAACACATTTTCAATTATTTATAATTATTTTAACCCAGAATGGAATAAAATAATAGTTCTATTTGATTATCGTTTCTAGAAATAAAAAAAGCCCCATACCTTCTACATGACTGTGGAAGATATGGGGCTTTCTTATTTAACTAATGCGCAGTAAATTTTACGTATTGAGAAGATGCTGTAATATATAAACCACTTTTTAGTAAGTACATATCTCCTGCTTTTTTAACGACTGTGAGGACTGTATCTTTATCGACCTGTCCATCTGGATTTGTCCAACGTGCTGTATCATAATAATTCAAGTCGTCCACAAGTACTTTGATTGTGCCGATTGATGTGTGATAGCCTTTTACATTCTTCTTGTTTGCAGTGATGTAGCCTTTTGCTGTTTTCAAGCGTGGCGTTTTCCCATCGTACTCGATACCCGTAATTGTAAGTCGCGTACCTTCTGGATAACGTTTAATCGTTTTCTTCAATGTAACATCTTCATACAAACCAATTTCTCGCAATGTTACCACGCGATCTGGCGTATAGGTGTAAAATCGATTACTTGTGGTATCACCTTTCAATTTACGTGCTACTTCATTTTTAAAGCGTGTCCAATCGCTCGGACGTGCAACAAATGGTGCTGGACAATTCTTGGCTGTAACATCATAGTGTCGATATAAATCATGTTGATTCAAACCATATTTTTTACACAACTCTACGACTACATCAACTGTGCGATTAAATGTCGCTGTTGCGATTGAACCATCTTTTTCTAGACACATCTCAACGCCTACGGCTGTCCAGTTAGCATTTTGCCCAAGCACATCTTCAGCACCTCGATAAGCCTTTCCCTTCACATATTTTTGTACATCATTTGCTTGATACGTAACTTCATTTAATGGCACAATACATAACGCTTCTTTGGCATCTACAAATAAATGAGCACTTGCATAGCGACTACCGCCTCCGTCTTTGCCATCAAAAAACGATGCATGATTAGCAGCTGATGCTCCAGGATTTGCTGTGTAATGGACAATGATGCCTTTGGTCATCGAACGCTTTAAGCCTGGTCGGCTAAATTGATTTACCACTACATAGTTATTTTTAATTTGTGACATTATGCTTCCTCCTTTTTCTTCTCGTGTTCATCAATCGCTTGCTTATGTTCTTTTGCTTTTTTTGTTACAACATACGTGTTCTTCCACACGCCATAGATAATCAAGATAAATGGCACTGCAGCGAGTAACGCATTTGTAAATGCTTCAATTGATTTATCTGTAAACCATGCAAATTCAAACCCTAATGTCTGCAAAAATAAAAGGACTGCTCCAAGCAATCCTCCGAATAATGCAATGTATTCTTTTAGTTTTTCTGTATTCATAATTGTCCTCCTTATTTTATTGTCCTAAGACGATCGCCATAATCGCTACAATGACTGAACCAATGATAGATGTACCTGCCCAGAAAACAATTTTGTCGTGGCGATCAATACGATGATGTGCACTTTTCGCACTCGCTCTTGCTTCTTCCGCAATGTCTTGTGCTAAATCAGCTTTCGTTTCAGCGCGTTGCGCAGTATTACGTAATTGATTGATGTTATCTAACTTTGCATCCAGACTTCCCAGTTTCTCGAAAACCTCTAGCATGACTGTTTTTTCTTCTGCCATTCCTCAACCTCCTTTTTGTTAATATAAAAAGCACACCCAATTGGATGTGCTTAGTTGATTATTTTTTATTAGGTAAAGGCTGAATAAATACCGCAGCATCTTTTAATTTCGTAATGTTTTCCGAAATTATTTTATTAGTTTTGTGTTCTTTTTCAAACCATTTAACTAATTCATGAAGTTGTTTCACTTTTTCATTGTATTCCTCAATAGCTAGTTTTTTTTAGAATGTTCATGCTCTTTTTTAGCTTCATTAATTTGTTTATTTGCCATAAATTGAGCCGTACCATTTAAGTGTTTAGTGTTGTGATTGAATTTCATTATACACACTCCCTTTGCTTCAATTATCTGACAAAAAGGAAATAAATAACATCGTAAATTTCTGCTTTTTTAGAGAAAAAAGATGATTACATTGATACTAACTATACTGTTAGTGCGTTTACTTTTGTTACAAGTTCATTAATCGCATTGACCAACGATGTTTTATCTGTTGTCTGTAACGAAGTTAATGTGCCTATGTTCATGTTGGTTGTTGTAATCGCTTCTTGTACGGCAGTTGCGGATAATAAATAAAAACTTGTGCCATTATAAACAGCGG
>NZ_HE578969.1:11327-12581 GCF_000307285.2 Kurthia sp. Dielmo | reverse complement strand
ACTAGAATTTCTGTAAAGGTGCTCAACGAAATGCGACGCATTTCATTATTTAATACTGCATATTCAATAACAGTGCCATTGTCCGTTACTTTCAAGCTTCGTACATCGTTAATTAATTGTAACTTCATCCTTTTACCATCCCTTCCACAAGTTCCGTTAATGTAGCTACCTGCTGTTTTAACGCTTCAATTTCAGCTGCTTGTTGCGTTAGTTTATCCTCATGCTCTTTTAACACGACGTTATGATAAATACTAATACGGTCATAGCTTAATGCATCTACTTCGCCTTGTTCGTTGTATTGCACAACTTCTGTCAAATCAGCATCATGAAAATCATCCGCAATAAAGCCATAGAATGTATCTAATTTTACTGCTGGATCTAGTTCTTCTAAGGTTTGCGTATTGAGTGCATTTGCTAGTTCCTCTACTTGTGAACGGTCGTTCCATTTCTTTGGCGTAATCGCCAAAACTTTTTTTGCTTTTGTTTGAATATCGGAAATATCAGCGATATTTAACTTATATTTTCTAGCAGACGTTGCACGAGATAAAATACCTGATGTGCTCACAACCATATTTGCTGGACTCGATGTCGTACGGTCGTAAAGTGATTGGCACTGCACAACGACTTGGTCCAAATAAGTAGATGAATTTTTAATACTTAACGTCCCTTGCGAATCCCCAATTGTAATCCCACTACTAATTTCAGCTACACCACGCATACGCCCACCATTCAAATTAATTGCACCTGCAGCATAGAGTTGCATAAAATCGTCACTAAACAAGGTAAGTTGAGGATTAGATGCACCATAATTAGTCGTTAAACGAATTTGGTCACTCGCTGCAGTTAATTGTTTTTTTCCTTCAATTTCTAATTGTTGGCCAGAATAAATGCGCATGCCAGAACCCGTATACCCTTCATTTCCTGTGTTACCGGGCAATCCTTTTACTTCATTTGCAAAGAAGTCAATGAAACGTGAATTGGTGCTGTAATAACTAGAAAGTGCATCATATTGGGTGGCAATTCCTTTTTCGGTAAAATACAATCTACGCAAAGTTGGATTGGCCAAAACAGATGTCCAGTCTGAACCTGCCGGTTTATACAATTTATCTGTCGTTGAAAAACGTAGAAAGCCCGATGTTAATTCGGCAGTGGCTGGGTAACGTCGTAAAGCCGGTGTGTCGTTGACATCATTCTGGAAGTAACGTTCAATATTTCCTCCAGCCATTACACCGCCATCCTTAATGGTCGTATTTG
>NZ_HE578969.1:8236-9854 GCF_000307285.2 Kurthia sp. Dielmo | reverse complement strand
AAGCGTTATCATGCTCTCCTGTATCGCGATAAATCTTTTCCCATACGTACTGGTCACTGGTGCCAACATAAAGTGAGTTATTACGGTACACAATGGCTTGCAGTTTTGCGGTGCCATCCCCTTCAATAATCCCATTTCGGATGATTGTACCAGCTGTTGCTTTCACCTCAATGCGATAAATTGGTTGCACTTGGTTCTTGATAGTATCTAGCTGCGCTTGTAGATTTTTGATGTCGTTCGGTGTTGAATAATTGAGCTCAATATATTCACCGAGCGTTACCTTATCTTTTGATGAATCACTATTTGACGTATCTTTTTCAATAATACGGGCACCTACAACAAGTGGTGGCTTCATTTCAAAATCAATGACACGTACATGATCACCAAGCCAAGCTGGTTCTTCTTCATAACCTGCAGTTCGTTCAAGTAATGCCGTATCAATGGTGTATTCATAACGTGGCTTATTACATTTATTTAGTTCTAATTTAGCTGCAGCATATAACGCACTGGCATGTTCAATTTCACTGAAATCCATATATTTCACTAAATACTCTTTGCCACCGTTATATAAATCGTTGGCTTCTGCATCATATAAGATGGCACTACCTTCATTGACATCTTGTATCGTCAGATTATCTTTCCCGATTGGTTTAATGGCAGTATAAAATTCTGAAATGGACTGCGTACGTGTCACACCTGTAATATCTCGACGATATTCAAAACGTTTCCCGGTGTTGTTGCGCCCTCGTTCTTCAACTAAATCAAAGTATTTTCCGATGATTTTATTCGCACTATTCATGAGGACATACGCATCAATTTCGCCACCGTACTCTTTACAAATCCCTTGAATCGCTTCTTGCGCATTCGTATTTCCTTCAAACGTTTGATTCTTTAATTCGCCTAGATACTCGCTATTGCGGATTTGCCAGCCACTGTTGGACAAGCAATGTGCGAATGCATCCGGAAAATTAACAGTGCCTAATGTGGCGCGTGGCACAATCGTTTTTAGTAAATCATCTACAAAGGCATTTTCAGCCTTCGCTGTTTTCACATGAACATTGCCCAGTAGTCCACTCTCTACATCGATGATTCGGAATAAACGAAACTTATTCGTTTCATCTTCAAAGAGAACATAATTACTCGGTACGACATGGTCGGCTTCTTCGAAGTTTTCTGGCACACTAAATTGATATGTGTCATAGAAATCTTCTAGTTTTTCATTCCGTACATCGTCGTAAAACGGACATGCTTGTGGACTATCGTTTGATAATGAAGCCACAACTTTATAATCTTCTGCAGCATATCGTGAACGTGCATCTGCCGTCAGTATTAATAAATTCATATTTTTCTCCTTTCATAATTGTAAAAATGCAAATAAAAAAACGTTGTTATATCAACGTTTTTGGGGATTCATTATACAGTACTTACAGTGTTTTTTTTGGGCGCTGAAACCCTTGGGACTCTAAGGTTCAAAGGTGTTTTTATTTTTTAAGGTACCCACTTATGGCACACAAGGTACCCACTTATGGCACACTATACAGTTATATGTTGAAAATCACCATTTACTCAGTTAAATTTTTATTATTAGGCGGTCGTTTGTCTAGTTTACCTTTACAAG
>NZ_HE578969.1:2544-7403 GCF_000307285.2 Kurthia sp. Dielmo | reverse complement strand
GGGCCATACCATTCATTTTTAGAGCCTTGATTTTCACCAAACTCTTTGACACTAATATCATCGTCATTTTGTTGGAAATCGGACCCTTTGCCCACATTTCCACTCGTTACGTCCCATGTGACCGAATCATTCGATACACGTTGCCACAAGTTCAAATCTTGCGCTGTATCTTGTAGGACTGGCATATATACATCTAAGGCTTCTTCGCCACTCTCGACATCGATTTTACCGCCTACATAGACATACTGGTCGTAGCTACTTAATCCACACCAGGTATTGTCGGCTGTCGCAATGGCGCTGAAAATAGGTGATGTTTTTTGTTGGCCATGTGGTGTAATCGTGAGCAAGCCATCAGTGATTGGCACACCGTATTGCTCGCCATATTTCAGTGGATCTGAACAACTAAATGTCAGCGTCACCTTATGGTCATAGCCATTTAGCCACTCAAAGTCTGAAAGAGCAGTGAACTGACCATAATACGTCCATTTGGTATCTGTATCTAAAATAAGTGGCTTTTCTACTGGTTCTTGTAAAATGATTAGGTTCTCTAAATATAGTCGCTTCTCATTAAAATCTTCTTGTGAAGAACAATTAAGCGTGATTTCTAGTGTTATTTGGCGCGCCCCGACATCATTGCCCATATTTAAAAGACCAATTCGACCAGGTACATTCACGTTTTCTGGTGAAATCTCTGGTGAAGAAACCTGCGCATCATTTAAGAAATAACCACTATTTTTCATGTACTCACCGTCATAAGTAAAGGACGGTTCTGCTGTCATCATCATGTTGTCACTCCTTTCGCACGATTGGCCATGCGCTCATTCGTTTGATTAATGCGGTTCACGACATTCGCAATTTCTTTACCGTCAATTTGAATGGTCGTACCCGATGCAAGTAAAGCAATTAATGCATCTAATTTTTTAGATGTTTCAGCACCTTGCGCCATGATAGCTGCTACGATACCTTCCACAGATGAAGCAGTAGAAGTGGTTGCTTTATTCCCATTCAAATACTGACTAGCTTGTGCAAGTAATTGCATGGAACGTCCTTTTTTCGCTTTATCCAATGGAATAATGGCTTCTGGTCCATCTTCACCAACAAGCCCCATATGCGCTTTTGTGATAATGCCACCGTTGGCATATGGTTTGACGCGTGGACCTCTTGGACTCCATCCTTTTCCTTTACCAGCACGCGTGATAGCTGCATACCACTCTTTGATGTTAAACATGGCAAGTAATTGGTCATAGCCACTAAAAATATTGCCATGCCCTTTTAATTTATAATTATCAAATGTAGATTGAATGAATTGAAGTAATCCTTTCGCACCGCCCGAACCATTATGCGTATTTACATCGACAATCCCTTGTCGAATCGTTGCATTACCACCGGACTCCGTTTGGATTTGTTCAAGCACTTCATTTAATCCTTGTTTTGAAATGGCCCGACCATAAATTGCTTGGTGGGCTTTCTTGATTTGTGGAATCCATGCCTTTGCACCACCCGAAACATTACTTGCAGCACCAAAACTACCTTTGGCTGCCTTTGCTTCAGCTGGTGATTTTGCTGATAAATGAAGGTGGTTCATATGCCCGCCATACGGGAACTTTTTAAACTCTCCACCATTTTGGCTCCATTTGTCACTTCCGATTACATATTTCAAATAAGGATGTCCTTGTAGCGATTTCGCCATTTGATAATAGGAATTATCACTAATTCCACCACGCGCTAAATCCAACCCAAGTCCATAAACATGGTCCGATGTAGTACCTGCTTTAGTTTTCGATTCTTTTCGTTTTCCGTTTGAAATATAAAGTGAAGGATACTGCGATTTAAATTGATTTACGATTTGTTTACCTAAATCATATAGATAATCATATACGCCCATTTTGTTACTAATTTTATTAAAATCGCCTGTAAACGGTGACCATGAACCAAAATCGGCTCCACCGCCCATTGAATCGGCAATGTTAAAGACAAAATCTTTCGCTTGGTCCACCATTTTTTTCATCATGCCATTCAACATAGATGGCACCATACCAGAAGAAAATTCACCCGGAATGACATTTCCAATCACATTCATTAGAAGGTCTTTCACTTTTTCTGGGCTTGTTACCCAATCCCATACTTCTGTTGACCAGTCTTTTACTTTGTTAAATGCTGCAGAACTCACATCTTTCGTGCCTTGCCATAACTTTGAAGCACCCGATTTTGTGGATGACCACAGACCAGATAATGTATCACCAACACCCGATTTATATTGTGGAATGACACCACGTTTGGCTAAATCGCGCGTCTTATGACCGGGTAATACCTCCGCACCTTGTGGAAGGTTCATGACCACATTTCGTCCTTTTGGTACGAACGTTTGGCCATTCGGCAATGCTACTAATTCACGATAGTTACTACCTGGTGCATCGTTGACCATTGCTAAACCGCCATCATGCCCACCATTTGGTGTACCTTTTGCATACTTAGTTAAGCTAACTTCTTTCAACTTGGTATCAGCACCAACCCAGCCCATAACTTTATTGACACCGCCAACCACTTTGTTTAAACCCCACTCAACGCCACCGATTAACCCTTTTAGCATTTTTTTGCCGCCATTTTTCAGTGCACCGGCACCTTTGGCAATTGCATCTGCCATTCGTTGTGGCATTTTCTTCACATGATCAATCATATTAGTAACCTTTTCGACGGTTAATTTCTTAATGGCCGTCCATGAATTCGACATCGCTGTTTTTACATTCGACATACGATTCTTTACTGCATTGTAGCCATTGGAGAAAGAGTTCTTGGTGCTCGTCCACATCGATGATACTTTGTCGGTTGCTGCCTTTTTCGTATTTGTCCAAGCATTAGACACTGAATTTTTCACACTGGCCATACGTGACTTCACCGCATTGTAGCCCGACGAAAATAAGTTTTTCGTATTTGTCCACATACCTGTTACCTTAGCGACTGCTAATTTACGTGCATTTGTCCAAGCGTTTGAAATAGCATTTTTAGCGCCTTCGATTTTTGTTTTCACAAAGGTATAGCCAGATGCAAATGCACCTTTAACCGATTTCCACATCGCTGCTACAACGCCCCGAACACCCATTGCTTTCAGTTTGTTCCACGTATTTAATAAACTGTCACGCAACTTATTAACGAAATTACGGAACGTTTCGGAATGCTTATACGCATATTTAAATCCGGCAACAAGTAAAGAAACTGCTGTGATGACTAAACCGACTGGACCAAGCAAAGCTCTAAATGCTGTAACTAATCCTGTACGAATAAATGGTGCGATAAATTTAAGCACATTCCACAGTTTCGATAAGCCATTACCTAGCCAAACAATTGGCTTATAGGCGATATCTACAGCTTTTCCTAATCCACTCATAACGGTGCTCATAGATGGCAAGAAAGAAACAAGCAATTTCAAACCACTAAATAAACCTTTAATAGCACTCCAAGCGAGTTTAATTGGCATAGCTAATACTTTAAAAGCAATTGTTAAAGGACCCATCGCAACTGCTAATACACCAGCACCAATTGCGATTTTTTGTTGTGTATCAGATAATCCATTGAACCAATCAATCAATTGTTTTACATAAGGAAGAAGCCCAGTAGCTATTGCTGCACCTGTATTCATTAAAGTCGTTCCTAAAGGCATCAATTCAGCTTTTAGATTATTATATGCCTTAATCAACTGAGTGAGCGCTTTTTCCTGTTCATCCTTAAGAAGTTCATCCGCCTGTCCTTTTTTTGCTTTCCCATCTTTTGCTTTGGCATTAAAAATACCCTCTATTGAGAGTAAATCAATATCTTCGCCTTGTGTTCCAAAAATAGCAGCCCAAAAGGCTTTCTTATCTTTTTTGGGCAACTTATCAGCTTTTTTACTAGCTTCTATCATGAAGGCATTATAATCAATTTCACCAGCTTGGAATTTCGCATATTCAGCACCTAATCCAAACTCTTTGTAGGCATCAGCACCATCACTGACTACTTTCTTTTGTCCTTCAGCCATCAAATCTAGAATTTTATCGCTACTCCATCCACCAGTTTTCATTCCACCTTCAAGTCGTGCAATGATTTCCTCTACACCCATTCCACCATCTTGTAATTGTGCAAAATATTCCATTGCTTGGTCAAAATCTTCAATGCCTGTTTGTGAAATACGTTGTGCATAATCTCCTGCAGTACTAATATCTTGATTGAACTTTTTTTGCAACATCGAAATAACATCAATAACTTCTTTTCCTTCTAAGTCGCTATTTTTCGAAATAACGGTGGCATAATCAATGGCTTTTTGTTTATCTTTATCTGCAATTCCTCGTTGCTCAGTACGTGCAGCAATATTAGTGGTTTCCTCTAAATCAGTTGTAATCCCCGATTTATAGGTATTCATGATATTCTTTTTCATTTTCTTTAATTTTTCTTCTGAACCATTTACTAAGGTAGCAAGTCTTGTATCAATATCTGCTGCTGAATTAGAGATATCAATGGCGAGCGCCCCCATTGCTGTCCCCACACCTGCAACAGCTGTAGATAATCCCATTAATGGCCCACTCATACCGCTAATTTTATCGCCTATCTTAGAAAATGCTGAACGTAGCTTACTACTACTTTGCTGTGTTTCATCCATTTCTTCTTGTAAACGATTCATAGCGCGTCGTGCTTCATTATTGGATGTTTCTAAGTCACGTACACGTGCCACCTGGCGACGATATTCTTCGCTATTTTCGCCATATTGTTGCTTCAAACGTTGCATCTTTTGCTTTTCCTTGTCGATTAAACGTGTCCGTTCTTCCACAGCTTGTTCTAGCCCGTTATAATCGGCTTCAAGGGCTTCGAGTTCTTTCCCTTGTGAACGC
>NZ_HE578969.1:0-2221 GCF_000307285.2 Kurthia sp. Dielmo | reverse complement strand
CCCCAATGGTTGTTGATTACTGGCCATACTGCCACCTCCTTACATAAATCCTTTTAAGGCTTCATACATACTGCCGACCTTTTTTTCTTCTTTCTTTTCTTTATTGAAAAGTTCAACCAAATGAAAGAAATCGGCATTTGCTATATCTTGATAAGCCATGCCGTTTTCCATAAATGATTTATACAATTTATCGATGGTTTCTAATGATGCTTCATACGTTACTTCTGCATGTACTTCATCATTTTCGCCATTTTTTTTTCTTCTTCTTTTTCCAATTCTTCCACACCTAAGATTTGCTCAAAAATATGCTTAATTTTTAATGCACCTGTTGATGCATCCAGTCCTTCCCAAATATCATCAGACGATACGTGGAAAACATCTGCAACAAATTCAATCTGTTTGTCTAGCATTGCTACTTCATCTGGCTCTTTTTCATTGGCCATTTTTTCTAATTCGGCTTTTACTTTTAATGCATCACGTGTAACTTTAATCGACACGAAATCTAATTTGCGTGATTCATATTCAAATTGTTCTTTTCCGTCCACAATTTCTTTTTTCTTCATTAGTTTTAATTCATAAATAGCCATGTAATAGCCCTCCAGTATATTTTAGATAAATAAAAAAGCACCCCAAATGGAGTGCTTCATTGAATTTTAATTTAATTATTGCCACGTAATATTGGCTTGCTTTGCCTCTGGCGTAGCGCCCACATTAAGCGCCACCACTGGGTGTAACTTTAAATGCTTTGGCACGTAATGCTGCTACTTGTTCGGCACCTACTGCAATTCCGTAACCTTTTTTATCATCGCCAACAACACACGCCATTGTGTATTCTTCTTCTGGCAATTCTTTGTTTTCACCTTCAAGTGTTTCACCTTCAAGTGAATTTCGTGACCATGATCCGCGATAAAGTGCAATCGCATACGGTTCACCTTGTGGCGTTTTATCATAGAAGATAGTCGCTGTATACGGTGCTTCTGTATCATCGCCACCTTCGTAGAAACCTTCTGTTGATTTTGCAATACCAAGAATCGTCATTTCAAAATCAAGTGGTACATCAATGGCTGTTAAAGTCGCAGATAAGTCACCGATACCACGTTTTGCTGTACGATAAGGAATGTTTGAACCGAATTGTTTAACGGCTTCAGCTGTTAATCCTTCCACACTAAACGAGCGTGTTGCCCCTTTATCTGTCTTTCCCTCAAGTGTAAAAATGTTTTCTTCTGTTGTTTGAAAATTGGCATCTAATACCGCGATTTCCGCTTTTTCAAATCCTACTGCGTTCATTCATTTTCCTCCTCTTTTTGAGTAAATAAAATAGCGCTATATAAACGTGTGTTTACGTAGCGCTTTGTTTCTTTAAAATATGTGTCCAGGCCACCGGCTTGTTGTTCAAATCCAAGTGTCCTCATAACTTTTCGTACTTCATATGATAAAGAGTCCCGGACTCCTCGGTTTGTGGCTTCCACATTAATCTGGTAGTAGTAGCTTTCACTATGATTAGTGTTGCTGCCATAACTACTTGGCTTGCTTGGTTGTGACGGTGTAATGATAATAAATGGACTTAATAAGTCGCCTGTTTCTGCATACTCGTAAAATTTAATCCGGTCACCACAACTTGTTGCAATGAGCGCATTTTCACGTAGCGCCTGATTAATTTCCATCATCAAATCTCTCATAAACGTTTGGCCATCTCCCTTCGCGTTGCATCAAATACTTCCTGTTTTTTAGTTTCCATAGCTTTTGCGATTTGCTTGTAACCACCTAGTTGCGGACCGTAAAACTTCCCATCGCGTTTATATCCATTCTCATTTAAATGGATAATACGATAACGCTCCAATGGACCATTCCAACCAATCTGAACAGTACGCGCACCACGCTTTGATTTCGGTTTGCTCATGACGATCTCGTCAACTGTTGCCCCGATTGAATAGTCGCCTAAGCTACTTGATAGCCTTCTGGCCACTTCTTTTTTCAATACCGTTGCACCGGCAGTTACAGCTTTATCAGTTAGCTTTTTAAACTCTTTTTCGGACATCACTTGTTTTAAACGCTGTTGGATTTCGGCTAAACCATGAAATTCGACACTCATTAAACCACCGCCAATACGATGTTAATAAAACCAAGTGATTGTGCATCTGGTCTTACTTCAACGATATTCCAAACCTTTCCGGTATAACGATAGTGGCCAATCTCTGCAAAATGCTTACGGTCTGGAATG
>NZ_HE578968.1:0-53300 GCF_000307285.2 Kurthia sp. Dielmo | reverse complement strand
GTACTTTTTTTATGCTTTAAAATGGCATATGAAGTGAATTTTCATGCTAAGTTACTTACAATAGAAGTAAGAGAGTAGGTGCAGAATATGAAAAAAACGACTTTTGTAAAATTAGTTGCTGCAACGACTGTAGCTACGATTACTTTATTAACAAAACCTAAAAAAGCAAAATAGTATTTATTGATTGAAAGAGGTAAGAGTTCAATGGGAAAAACAGTGTTTATTACATTTGAAGGTCCAGAAGGTGCAGGTAAGACAACTGTGTTAAAAAAAATTGAGGAACGTCTAGCTGAGCGTGGTGTAGATGTTGTTGCAACACGTGAACCAGGTGGTAGTGTGATTGCCGAAAAAATTCGTCATATTATTTTAGATAAAAATCATACTGAAATGGATCCTCGTACAGAAGCTTTATTATATGCGGCTGCACGTAGTCAACATTTTGCAGAAACTGTAGAACCAGCACTAAAAGAGGGTAAAGTAGTATTATGTGACCGCTTTATTGACTCTTCATTAACGTACCAAGGTGTTGGTCGTAATTTAGGAATCGATGCAGTGAAAGCGATTAATGAATTTGCAATTGGCGACAGAATGCCGGATGTGACGGTGTTATTTGATTTAGAACCAGAAGTAGGTTTAGCACGTATCAATGCGAATGCGGGTCGTGAAGTGAATCGTTTGGATAAAGAAGATTTAGCTTTTCACCAATCTGTACATGAGGCGTATTTACATTTAGCAGAACGTTTCCCAGAGCGCATTCAAGTAATTGATGCGAGCAAATCTTTAGAAGAAGTAGTAGAATCAGCATGGCAATGTATTGCACCCCTTGTTTAGCCATGATGAAAAATTTGACTTTATGATATAATAGTTGAAAAGAATCAGGAGTGAATGCCGATGAAATTAGTAGTTGCAGTAGTACAAGATCAGGATAGTAACCGTCTTTCAAATGCTTTAACGAAAAATAATTTTCGAGCAACGAAATTAGCCAGTACAGGTGGTTTCTTAAAATCAGGAAATACCACTTTCTTAATTGGTACGGAGGATTCACTCGTTCCTAAAGCGCTAGATGTCATTCGTGACAACTGCCGTTCACGTGAACAAATGGTAGCGCCAATTTCACCTATGGGAGGCAATGCGGACTCATATATTCCTTATCCTGTAGAAGTAGAAGTAGGCGGCGCAACGGTATTTGTATTACCAATTGAACAATTCCATCATTTCTAGAGTGGAGGCGACCGTATAAATGAAAATTAACCAAGACATACACGTTGGGAGAAACCAGGCACAGACTCGACAAGTGCAGCAACAGGCGACGAATAATTTTGGTAGTCTTGTTGTAAAACAGGGCCAAAAAATGCAGACGGAACAGCTAACACGTTTGTTAGGTGATATTTCGACTGCGGGTGAACGTATTACGAAGTCGCGTAATTTACGTGATCTTGCAAAATTTAAAATGTTGATTAAACGCTTTTTGAAAGAGTCTGTATCGTTTGGTATGGAGTTGAAACAGTCTCATACGTGGAATCGTTTTGGTGAGGGCCGTCGTTTAAAGATTGTTGATACAATTGATGAAAAGCTAATTGAATTAACGGAAGATATTTTGAATGAGGAAAAGGACTCTGTAGATCTTCTAGCGAAAATCGGAGAGATTAAAGGGTTACTCATTAATCTGTACACATAACGGAGCTGTGGCATTAGGGAAAACATCTGATGATGAACATTCATGCTTAGGCATGAAGCGCATCGGTTGTACTTGTGTCACAGCTTCATTTTTTAAAGGTGATGGAAATGGAAAAAACAACAGAACAACTGAAACAATTGCAACCGGTCGTTATGAAGCAGTTACAAATCATTGAACGTAAAAATCGAATCGGTCAAGCCTACATATTTGAAGGTAAAAAAGGGACGGCAACGGAAGAAGTCGCACATTTTTTTGTGAAGTTATTATTATGTGAGCAACCAATCGATGGCGAGCCATGTAATACATGTCGTAGCTGTCAGCGCCTAGAAACGGGGAACCATATTAATTTTCATCAAGTGTATCCAGATGGGCAATTTATTAAAGTAGCGGCAATCGAGGAGCTACTGATAGAAATGAGTAAGCGTGGTATGGAAGCAGGACGCAAGGTATATATTGTACATGATGCGGAACGCTTAAATGCAAAATCTGCGAATAAATTGCTAAAATTCTTAGAAGAACCGATTGGTGAAGTAACGGCAATTTTCACAACACAAAATATTAATGCGATTTTGCCGACGATTCGGTCACGCTGTCAGCATATTGCGTTTCAACCAATTCCAAAGCATTTATTATTAGATGAACTGCGTAATCAAGGCATTAGTGCATCTCTTGCGGCGACGGTTAGTATGGTAACGAGCGACGTAGATGAAGCAATTGCTTTAACAAAAGATGACGAGTTTGCACAGGCGAGAAAAACAGTGTTAAAATTAATAGAAGCGACGCTATCGAAAAATGTGCATGAGGCATTATTAATTGTGCATGAGGATTGGTTGCCAACTTTTAAAGAAAGAGACCAAATGGAGTTAGCATTGGATTTACTGCTATATGCGTATCGCGATATTGTAGCAGTAAAGGCAAATCCAACAGCAGCGTTAACGTATCCTGACATGAAGGACTTCTTTGTGACCACAGGATTACGTTTAACATACGAGCAACTTTCAAAAATGTTGCAAGCAGTATTACATGCACGAAAAACATTGCATAGTAATATGAATCGTACATTGCTGATGGAACAATTAATGCTAAACCTGCAGGAGGGAAAGTCCTTTGTATAAAGTAGTAGGAGTCCGTTTTAAGAAAGCGGGTAAAATATATTATTTTGATCCTAATGAAAATACACTTGAAAATGGCGAATATGTCATTGTCGAAACCGCACGTGGGATTGAATATGGTAAAGTAGTTGTTCCGCCAAAAGAAGTGGAAGATGATGATGTCATCTTGCCATTAAAGCAAGTTGTTCGCCAAGCAAATGAGCACGATAGTATTCAAGTATCTGAAAATCTTGAAGACTCGAAGCGTGCATTTGAGCTTGCTACTGAAAAAATTTCAACGCATAAGCTAGAAATGAAATTAGTAGATGTCGAATATACCTTTGATCGCAATAAAATTATCTTTTATTTTACCGCAGAAGGTCGTGTTGACTTCCGTGAGCTAGTAAAGGATTTAGCTTCTGTATTCCGTACACGAATTGAATTACGTCAAATTGGCGTACGTGATGAAGCAAAAATGTTAGGTGGCATTGGCCCATGTGGTCGTATGTTATGTTGTTCAACGTTTTTAGGTGATTTTGAGCCCGTGTCAATTAAAATGGCGAAGGACCAAAATCTATCGTTAAATCCATCAAAAATTTCAGGGTTATGCGGTCGCTTAATGTGCTGCTTAAAATATGAAAATGATGAATATGAAGACGCTCGTTCAAAAATGCCAGATATCGGTCGTACAATTTCAACGCCTGACGGTAAAGGGAAGGTCGTTGGTTTGAATATTTTAGAACGTTTATTGCAAGTAGAACTGTTTGAAGAGAATCGTGTGTTAGAATATACATTAGATGAAATTGTAGAATTTGAAAAAAGTTCAGTACAATAGGGGAATATGAGGTGGCTTGCGTGAAGGACCATAATTTCTTAGACACTGTTATGGAATTCGAACAACAGCTTGAGTCGATGCAAACTCAATTTGAGGCATTAAAAAAGTTTGTAGCTTTAATGATGGAGGAACATCAGACACTACAAATGGAAAATCATCATTTGCGTACGCGTTTGGAAGAAGTACTATCACAACAACCAGAGCAGTTGCCTGAGATTGCGGTAGAAAAACGTGATGTGCTAGATGTTGGTGAAGGATACGATAATTTAGCACGTCTTTACCACGAGGGCTACCATGTATGTAATGTACATTTTGGCTCATCGCGTAAAGGTGAAGATTGCTTGTTCTGTCTTTCATTTTTAAATAAACAAAATGACTAAAAAGGGGCTTCTTCTATAAGCCTCTTTTAGTTTGTTGGAGGGTAAGTTCATGGAACAATGGTTAAAGGATGATGAACGATTGGACTATTTGCTAGCGGAGGAGCTACGCATTATACAAAGTCCATCGGTATTTTCATTTTCTCTTGATGCCGTATTATTGTCTCGCTTCGTAAATGTTCCACATCATAAAGGACAAATTGTTGATTTATGTGCAGGGAATGGAGCGATTCCGTTATTTTTAAGCGCGCGTACAAAAGCGCATATTACAGCGGTAGAATTGCAGGATCGTCTTGTTGATATGGCGAGCCGTAGCGTAAAATACAATGAGCTTGAAGAACAAATTACAATCATGCAAGGAGATGTGCGTACGGTTTCGACAGATTTAGGTATTGAAAAATACGATGTCGTGACATGCAATCCTCCTTATTTCTTGGCACATGAGGCGAGCGATAAAAACTTGAAAGAGCATGTGAAAATCGCGCGTCATGAAATTTATTTGAAGCTTGATGAAATGATTTATACGTCAGGACGCTTATTAAAGCAAGGTGGGAAAGCGGCGTATGTACATCGCCCAGAGCGTCTGCTCGACATCGTCATGGCAATGCGTGCAAATCGTATTGAACCAAAACGAATTCAGCTTGTGTACCCAAAAATGGGGAAAGAGGCAAATACGTTGTTGATTGAAGGTATTAAGGACGGGAAGCCAGGCTTAAAAGTTTTGCCACCACTTTATGTGTACGGAGATGACAATGAATATACAGACGAAGTGCGTGGGATGCTTTATGGCGACGCCGAATAAAGAAGTCATGTATGTCGTTAGTTGTAGCGACGGGACTTTATATACTGGGTATACGAATAACCTAGAGAAGCGACTTGCGACACATAACGCCGGGAAGGGTGCCAAGTATACGCGCGCACGTCTACCGGTAAGCTGTATTTATTATGAGCAGTTTGAAACGAAGCATGAGGCGATGAGCGCTGAATATCATTTCAAGCGCTTGACGCGTCAACAAAAGTTAAATTATATAGAAGAAAGAGGTCGTACGGATGATTCAATCACAAATGAGCGCTGAGCACGAACGCGGTGCTTTGTATTTAGTCCCGACGCCGATTGGCAATTTAGAAGATATGACAATGCGCGCCTTGCGTATTTTAAAGGAAGCGGATGTGATTGCGGCAGAAGATACGCGCAACACAAAACGCTTATGTAACTATTTTGAAATTGAAACGCCACTAACAAGCTATCATGACTTCAATCAGGAGCAGGGCGGCGAGAAGTTGCTGCATATGCTACGTGAGGGAAAAACAGTGGCACTTGTAAGTGATGCGGGAATGCCTTGTATTTCAGACCCAGGGAAAGATATTTCAATGAAGGCGATGGCAGAAGGTTTTGCTGTTGTGCCATTACCAGGTGCCAATGCGGCATTAACAGCATTAATCGGCTCTGGGTTACCCGCACAGCCATTTTTATTTTATGGTTTTTTAAGTCGTCAAAAGAAAGAGCGTAAGGAATCGCTTGAAGGCTTAGCAAAACGTCATGAAACGATTATCTTTTATGAGGCACCGCATCGTATGAAGGATACATTAAAAGATATGCATGCCATCTTAGGTGACCGTAAAATCGTTTTAGCGCGGGAATTAACGAAGAAATTTGAAGAGTTTTTACGTGGTACGATTGAAGAGGCACTTGAATGGGCAAACAGCAGCGAAATTCGAGGGGAATTTGTTGTCATTGTTGAAGGTGCAGATGAAAGTGTCATTGAAGAAGAGGTAACATGGTGGTCAGCGCTTAGTGTTGTGGAACATATTGAGAAACTTATTGAAAATGGCCAAAGCTCGAAAGAAGCCATCAAGGAAGTGTCTAAAGAACGTAAATTACCAAAACGTGACGTCTACCAAGCATATCACGTAGAAGACTAAAAAAGAGCCGCAATCATTAGTTGATTGTGGCTCTTTTTTTATAACTAAAGCGGTATAAAACCTGAAAAGTCTATTCCTATATATTATAGAAGAAACTCCAAATAAAAACGTAGCCCCGATGAATCGGCGAAAATTCATCGGGGCCTCTATTTATATAATTTTCACATACAAAAACAAGGGTTTAACTATTTTAAGGGATTGGAAAATGGGATGTTACACTACTAAATTATTTGTTTAATTTAGATTGGATTTCTTTTACTAAGATTTGTGCGCCTTCTGGGCTTAAGATTAAGTTACCACCAGCAAGACGGAAGTTATCGTCTGATACTTCACCTGTTACAGCACAAGTCATGTTAGGCATATATTTTTTTAAGATGATTTTATCATCATCCACATAAATTTCTAAAGCGTCTTTCTCTGCAATGCTTAATGTGCGGCGTAATTCGATAGGAATAACCACGCGACCTAATTCGTCAACTTTACGTACAATACCTGTAGATTTCATGATGAATCTCCTCCTAATAATTGTTTGATCTATTTTTTTGTTTCGTCAAAATTCGACATCATTTCTTTGTCTGGAACTAATCATACCAACTAATACCATAATCGTCAATTATTTTTTCTCCTAGTTTCGAAACTTTTTTTCAAATATATGGTTTATATGGAGGTAGGATTGCGTAAAAAAATGATTTAATTAGCCAAAAACTGCTTTTTTCGATGATTTTCACGCTTATAATAGTGTTTTTAATTCGAGATATTAATTCGACAAATTTCTACACAAAATCGACAAAATAAACTATCGTTGCTTCAATTTGTCTACTTAGATAGAATAGTAGGTATACTGTATAACACTGGAGGAAGCTTTCGTGAACAAAGAAAAAGAAACATTTTATATCACAACACCGATTTATTATCCAAGCGGCAAGTTCCATATTGGCACGGCCTACACAACAGTAGCTGCTGATACGATGGCACGCTACAAACGCTTACGAGGATTTGACGTACGATTCCAAACAGGGATGGATGAACACGGTCAAAAAATTCAAGAGAAATCAGAAGAAGCAGGCAAGGCTCCTAAAGTCTATGTCGATGAAATTGCAGATGCTGCGAAAAAATTATGGGCTCAAATGGATATTTCATATGATGACTTTATCCAAACAACAGAAGAACGTCACACAACAGCTGTACAAAAAATCTTCAAACGCTTCCTAGACAATGGTGATATTTACAAAGGTGAATATGAAGGCTGGTACTGTACACCATGTGAGTCATTCTTTACAGAAACACAATTAGTAGATGGCAATTGTCCTGACTGCGGTCGTCCTGTGCATAAAGTAAAAGAAGAGTCTTACTTCTTTAATATGAAGAAATACGCGGATCGTTTACTTCAATATTATGATGAAAACCCAGGTTTCATCGAGCCAGAGTCTCGTAAAAATGAAATGGTGAATAACTTCATTAAACCAGGTCTTGAAGATTTATCTGTATCTCGTACATCATTTGATTGGGGTATCCGTGTCCCTGGCGACGAGAAGCATGTTATTTACGTATGGGTAGATGCTTTAACAAACTATTTAACAACATTAGGCTATGATACAGACAATGATGCAGACTTCAAAAAATACTGGCCTGCAAATGTTCATGTAGTAGGGAAGGATATCGTACGTTTCCATACAATCTATTGGCCAATCTTCTTAATGGCATTAGATTTACCATTACCGAAGAAAGTATTCGCACATGGCTTTATTATGATGAAAGACGGCAAAATGTCGAAATCAAAAGGCAATGTTGTGTATCCAGAAATGTTAATCGAGCGCTACGGCCTTGATGCAACACGTTACTTCCTATTACGTGAGCTACCATTCGGTTCAGATGGTGTATTCTCACCAGAATCATTCGTTGAACGTACAAACTTTGACCTTGCCAATGACCTTGGTAACTTATTAAACCGTACTGTTTCAATGATGAATAAATACTTTGGTGGTGTCATTCCAACTGAAGGTTTAGAGCCTACAGATTTTGATGCAGCGCTTGAAGCAACTGCAAAAGAATCATTAACAAAATTCGAAAACAATATGGAAAAAATGCAATTTAGCGTTGCGTTAGCTGATATTTGGACATTAGTGTCTCGTACAAACAAATATATCGATGAAACTGAACCATGGGTACTAGCGAAAGACGAAGCATTAAAACCGAAGTTAGGTACAGTTATGTATAACTTAGCTGAAAATCTTCGCCGTGTAGCGGTCATGATTCAACCATTTATGACAAAATCGCCAAAAGAGATTTTACGTCAATTAGGGCTATCAGAAGAGTTATTAGCATGGGATACATTAACGGCTACAAACGTGATTCCAGCTGGTACAACGGTTATTTCAAAAGGTGAACCTATTTTCCCTCGTTTAGACAATGAAGTAGAAGTAGCGTATATCCGTGAGCAAATGCGTGGTTCTGTAAAAACAGTTCAGGAAGAGCCTAAAAAAGAAGAAGCGGCAGCGGAAGATATCGAACACGAAGAAGAAATTACAATTGATGATTTCATGAAAGTAGAGCTTCGTGTCGGTACAGTATTAGCGGCTGAAAAAATGAAAAAAGCAGACAAGTTATTAAAAATTCAAGTGGATCTTGGCTATGAACAACGCCAAGTTGTATCAGGTATTGCTGCTTACTACACACCAGAAGAATTAGTCGGTCAAAAAGTAATCGTTGTGGCGAACTTAAAACCAGTAAAACTTCGCGGCGAACTATCTCAAGGGATGATTTTAGCTGGCGGTGTAGGGGATACATTAAAACTTGCACAAGTAGATCCAACGTTAGAAAACGGCGCTCGCGTACGTTAATTATTGGATGATTTTAATGAAAGGATCGTGCTGTTAGCGCGGTCCTTTTCTATTATACTTACCAAAAAATAGCAAAAATATGTTTAGAATTAATAATTATATAGTGTGAATAAGTTACTTTATATGTCAAATTACACTTTCTTTTTACGTAAAAAGGTGACGATTTTTTAGCTATTTATAATATTTGTAATATAAATGTAATATAGAAGTTATTTATGAAATGGTTTTAATGAGTACAATAAATCTCAGAAAAGGAGCATGTCATATGTTTATCGATACGCATGTCCATTTAAACAACGAGCAATACAACGAAGATTTAGATCAGGTGATTGAGCGCGCCTTTGAAAACAACGTCAAAGAGATGGTTGTGATTGGTTTTGACCGACCAACGATTGAGCGAGCGCTTGAACTTGCTGAGCAATACGATTTTATTTACGCAGCGATCGGCTGGCATCCAGTTGATGCAATCGATTGTACAGACGAAGATCTAGCATGGATTGAAAAATTAGCAACTGAACATAACAAAGTCGTCGCCATTGGAGAAACAGGATTGGATTATCATTGGGATAAGTCACCCAAAGATGTGCAAGAAGAAATCTTCCGCAAGCAAATTCAGCTTGCGAAACGCGTAAAACTCCCAATTATTATTCATAATCGCGAGGCAACTGGTGATTGTGTACGCATGTTAATGGAAGAACATGCGGAAGAGGTGGGAGGCGTCATGCACTCCTTCAGCGCAAGCGTCGAAATCGCAGAAGTGATTATCGAAAAGTTAAATTTCTACGTCGGATTAGGTGGCCCTGTAACATTCAAAAATGCAAAAACACCTAAAAAAGTCGCCGCAGAAATACCGCTTGAACGAATTATTTTAGAAACGGACGCACCTTTCCTTGCGCCACATCCAAATCGGGGTAAAAGGAACGAGCCGTCATACATCCCTCTAATCGCCGCAGAAATCGCGCAACTACGCGGAATAGCGGTCGAAGAGGTAGAGCGTGTGACGACCGAAAATGCACATCGTTTCTATAACATAAAATGAAACTTTGGAACTAATTCCTCCAAACTCACGAAAACGTTGGTACAATAAGGTTTTCCTTTTTATGTAAAATTCATCTGCTGTTGACAGGGACTAAAGACACTCTATATAATCCAACGAGTGAATAAGGAGGTATTTTTCATGTCAAACAATTCCATGAAAAAACTGTTCCCGGAATCATTAAAAAACTCTAAAACCGTAATGCTGTTAACAGCACTTACACTTATGATTGCGTTTGTAGTAGCTACAGTATTTAGTACTGCAACTAATGAACAGGCAACAAAAGAAGTTAAAACAACAGAACAACAAGATAAAGCAGCAACAGATTACGCGAATCGCTTCGCTGGTGAAAAAATTTCAACTGTCGCAAATAAAACAGTGAAAACAACAGCATATTTAAATGCTCGTGCTGGTGCAGGTGTAAGCTACCGCATTAAGTACAAAATTCCAAAAGGTAAAAAAGTTACATACGTTGGTGGCCGTAAAGGAAACTGGGTAAAAGTTTCTTACAAAGGCAAAAAAGGTTATGTAAACTCTAAATACTTATCAGGTATTACAAAAACGGGTTCTAGCGCTCGTACATTTACCGTGTCATCAACAGCATACACTGCATACTGTGCAGGTTGTTCGGGACGCACAGCAACAGGTATCAACTTACGTGCGAATCCAAACAAAAAAGTAATCGCAGTTGACCCTCGTGTCATCCCATTAGGCTCTAAAGTATACGTTGAAGGTTACGGCTTAGCTGTAGCAGGCGATACAGGTGGCGCAATTAAAGGGAATAAAATCGACGTATTCATGTCATCAAAATCAAAAGCTTTAAACTGGGGTCGTCGTTCAGTAACGGTAACCGTTTATAAATAATCGTAGGCAGCTTCATAAAAGTGAGGCTGCTTTTTTTATGCCAAAAACGCGACACTTTTTATTTTGCGTCGAACATATTATAATAAGCATATTGTTTATTTTTAGAACGTAGTAATTAACGAAAAGAGGATTCACACAAGTGGACATAAAAGAAATTATTGTTGTTGAGGGTAAGGATGATACGACAGCGATTAAGCGTTCGGTAAATGCCGATACGATTGAAACGAATGGTTCAGCGATTTCTGCAGAGTGCTTACAACGCATTCAGCATGCACAAGATGTGAGAGGGGTCATCGTCTTTACGGACCCTGATTATCCTGGCCGCCGCATTCGTGCAATTATTGAGGAGCATGTGAAGGGAATCAAGCATGCGTTTTTACCGAAGAAGAAAACCATTGCTAAAAATGGCAAGAGCTTAGGTATTGAACATGCGAAGTCAGAAGATATTCGCTATGCCCTTGAAAATGTCTATACCGTACAAGAGGATGCTCCGGCGTGTACGATTACGCGAGAAGATATATTAATGGCTCATCTAATTGGTCACCCGTCTGCAAAAAAACGTCGTGATCGTCTAGGGGAAATTTTAAATATTGGTTCTACAAACGGCAAGCAGCTCGTAAAACGTTTGGAAATGTTCCAAATTACCGAGCAACAATTTGGCGCAGCAATTGCGCAAGTTAATCAGGAGGAAGAGAATGCATAAAGATATCGCAACACCGATTCGTACGCAGGAAATTTTAAAGAAATATGGTTTCTCATTTAAAAAGAGCTTAGGTCAAAACTTTTTAATCGACCCAAATATTTTACGTAATATTGTAGGCCACGCAGATTTAACAAAGGATAGTGCAGCAATCGAAGTAGGGCCTGGGATTGGCGCTTTAACAGAGCATTTAGCACGCGAAGCAGGCAAGGTCATGTCATTTGAGATTGACCAACGTCTATTACCAGTATTAGAAGATACATTAAGTCCGTATGATAACGTTAAAATCGTTCATTCAGACGTTTTAAAGGCGGATGTGAAGGGTTTAATCGACTCAGAGCTTGCGGGCTTTAAAGACATCATGGTGGTCGCAAACTTACCGTATTACGTGACGACACCGATTTTAATGAAATTATTAACAGAAAATCTGCCGTTACGTGGCTTTGTGGTGATGATGCAAAAAGAAGTAGCAGATCGTATTTCAGCGAAACCAGGAACGAAAGCATATGGTTCACTATCAATTGCGGTTCAATATTACTGTACAGCGGAAGTGGCAATGATTGTGCCAAAAACGGTATTTATGCCACAACCAAATGTTGATTCAGCTGTTTTAAAATTAATCCGTCATGAAGAGCCACCAGTTACTGTAATCGATGAGGAGTTCTTCTTTAGCGTAACGCGTGCAGCCTTTGCACAACGTCGTAAAACGTTACTAAACAATCTTCAATCACAGCTACCAAATGGTAAAGCGAAGAAAGAAGATATTTTACGTGCGCTTAAGCAAGCTGGCGTAGAGCCATCACGCCGCGGTGAAACATTATCAATCGCAGAATTTGGCGCATTAGCGGATGCATTGCACCCATATTTTAACTAATAGCGTCTATGAAAAAAAATCATAGAAAAAATGCTATAAAATAATTGACATAGAAAATGTAGATTGATAAAATATAAATTTGTGCTTGACTTTTAAAGGGTACCTTGTTATACTAGGTTATAGTGAGGTGTAAGCATAATGCCAAAAACATTAGCCGACATTAAAAAGTCGTTAGACAGTCATTTAGGCCAACGCATGCAATTGAAAGCAAATGGTGGCCGTAAGAAAACAATCGAGCGAGCAGGTGTACTTCGCGAAACATATCGTGCAGTATTCGTTGTAGACCTTGATCAAGATGAAAACGCATTTGAACGCGTTTCTTACAGTTACACAGATATCTTAACAGAAGCAGTAGAGATTACATTCGAAGGCGAGTCGAAACTGGCTATCGCCGAATAGTAAGCATTTATATTTTTTCGGGCACTTATAAAACATTCCTTCTTGTTTGAAGGGCCGTTTTATAAGTGTTTTATTTTCGGAGCCACGCAGAATTTTTGGCGTGGCTTTTTTCATGTCTGAAACCGTCATGTGAAAGTCTTGATGTGTTAAAATAATACACAGTAACAAAGGGCGATGATGGCCAGATAGGAAAGTGAGGTAAGCATATGCTTTACGTAAAAGCACCTGCGAAAATAAATTTAACATTGGATGTATTACATAAACGTCCAGATGGGTACCATGAAGTAGAGATGATTATGACGACGGTTGATTTAGCAGACCGTGTTGGTTTGGAGTTACGTCAAGATGGCGAAATCTTCATTCATTCAAGTAATAACTTTGTTCCAGATGACCAACGTAATTTGGCGTATCAAGCAGCGAAGCTATTGAAGGATCGCTTCAATGTAAATTCAGGCGTTTCAATTTCAATCGATAAGCAAATTCCAGTAGCAGCTGGACTTGCAGGTGGTAGTAGTGATGCAGCAGCAACTTTAAAAGGTTTAAATGAATTATGGAGCCTTGGGTTATCACTTGATGAGCTAGCTGAATTAGGTGCAGAGATTGGCTCAGATGTATCATTTTGTGTATATGGCGGTACCGCAATTGCGCGCGGACGCGGCGAAAAGATCGAACATATCGCAGCACCACCAAGCAGTTGGGTTATTTTAGCGAAGCCAACAATTGGTGTATCGACTGCGGCAGTTTATGGTGGCTTGAATCTAGATGATGTGAAGCACCCGGATACAGCTCGTATGGTCGAAGCAATTAAGACGAATGATTACGCTAAGATGTGTGGTACACTAGGCAATGTATTAGAGAGCGTTACGCTTGATATGCACCCTGAAGTATCTAGCATTAAAGAACAAATGAAACGCTTTGGTGCGGACGGTGTGCTTATGAGCGGTAGCGGCCCGACAGTGTTTGCGCTCGTGCAGACAGAGGCGCGTACAACTCGTATTGTAAATGGACTCAAAGGTTTTTGTGATGAAGTATATGCAGTGCGCCTACTCGGCGACCGATAGTGCTTGCATAAACACGTATAATTATGGTATTTTTTGTATAAAACATTCGTATTTAGGAGAGGGTTTCATGAAATGGAAGCGTAGTGAGCGTCTTGTAGACATGACGCATTATTTATTGGAGCATCCACAACAATTAATCCCCCTTACATTTTTCGCTGAATCATATCAGTCGGCAAAGTCCTCCATTAGCGAAGACTTATCGATTGTGAAAGATACATTTGAAGAAAGAGGGATTGGCCATTTAATTACAGTCCCAGGTGCGGCTGGTGGTGTAAAATACATCCCTAAAGTTCCTGAAGAATCAGCTAAGAAAGTTATTACAGAGCTAATTAAAGAATTAAGTCATTCCGATCGCCTGCTGCCTGGTGGCTATTTATTTATGACCGACTTACTTGGTAACCCCGAGTTAATCAACAAAGTTGGTAAAGTATTTGCCTCAGCATTTTGTGATCAAGAAATAGATGTTATTATGACCGTAGCAACGAAAGGGATTTCAATTGCACATGCGATTGCACGTCATTTGAATGTTCCGGTTGTGGTTGTACGTCGCGATAATAAAGTGACAGAAGGCTCTACTGTAAGTATTAATTATGTATCAGGCTCTTCACGTCGTATTCAAACGATGGTGCTATCAAAACGTAGTATGAAGAGTGGTCAGCGCGTGCTTATCACCGACGACTTTATGAAGGTTGGCGGTACGATGAACGGGATGAAGAATTTATTAGAAGAGTTCGACTGTACACTAGCGGGCATTGCTGTGCTAGTTGAGGCTGAACATCCCGATGAACGCTTAGTCGATGATTATTATTCATTAGTGAAATTAAGAGAAGTCAATGAGAAGGATCGTACGATTGAGTTAACGGAGGGTAATTATTTTTCGAAGGGTGGAAACTAAGTAATGAAAGTAGTAGCAACAAATAATGCACCTGCGGCAATCGGTCCGTACGTGCAAGGTGTTATTGTGAACAACATGTTCTATAGCTCAGGTCAAATCCCATTAACTGCGGATGGTAGCCTTGTAGAAGGAACAATTACGGAACAAACAAACCAAGTTTTCGAAAATTTAAAAGCGGTATTAGCTGAAGCGGGTTCTTCATTAGACAAAGTCGTGAAAACGATGGTATTCATTTCAGATATGAATGAATTCGGTGAGTTAAACGAAGAATACGCACGTCATTTCGGCGACCACAAACCAGCACGTAGCTGTGTGGAAGTAGCGCGTTTACCTAAAGATGTTAAAGTAGAAATCGAAGTTATCGCACTCGTATAATTTCAATAGAGAGGAGAGAATCTGCATAAGCAGGTTCTCTTTTTTTCTTTTTAAAGTAAGTTTTTTGAAATTTCCAAAAAATATTTTTATGAAAAGAAGGAAAAAATGTTTTTTTGCCGAATATAACAGTAGGAAAGAGTTAATTTTTGCATCTAAGATGAGAGGTGGTGAAAAGAATGGAAGTAACTGATGTACGATTACGCCGTGTTCAAACGGATGGTCGCATGCGTGCGATCGCTTCCATCACACTAGACAACGAGTTTGTTGTGCATGATATTCGCGTGATTGACGGGAATACGGGACTGTTTGTCGCTATGCCGAGCAAACGTACGCCCGATGGTGAGTTCCGAGATATTGCACATCCGATTAACTCAGATATGCGTACAAAGATTCAACAATCTGTCTTAATCGCGTATGAAAATGCGGAAGAAACGAATGAGGAAGAGAGCATTGTTGAACAAGTATAAAATAAAAGGTCATAAAAAAAGAGGTCTCCTTTTGGCGGGAGGCCTCTTTTTTTATTTCGCAAATTGTAACATGCGCTCTAATGCGTGAATTGATTGCGCTGTTGTGTCGGCGTCAACGGTGATGACATTGCCGCGACCGCCTTCTACAATCGTCTCAAGCGCCCATAATAGATGTGGCAAATCAATTCGATTCATTGTTAAACAAGGGCACATATTCGTATTGAGAGAAATGATGTGTTTATCAGGGTGCTTCGTAATCAGGCGCTTCACGAGATTCATCTCGGTGCCAATCGCCCAGCGAGAACCTGTAGGAGCGCTTTCAATCGTGTCGATAATATACTTTGTCGACCCGTTATCATCGGCCGCCTGTATGACGTCATGACTACATTCAGGATGGACGATAACGCGCATGTCCGGGTCATTTTTACGAATGTCGTCAATATGCCATTTATTAAAACCTTCATGGACCGAACAATGGCCTTTCCATAAAATCACTTGTACGTCTTCAAGCTCACCATCATATTCGAGCTTTTCACGAATCGGGTCCCAGACAGCCATATGTTCAAGTGGCACACCGAGCGCAAATGCGGTATTACGTCCAAGATGCTGGTCTGGTAAAAATAATAGGCGAGACTTTTGCTGAAAGGCCCATTCGACCATCGTTTTTGCATTTGATGACGTGACACATGCCCCGCCGTGACGACCGACAAAAGCTTTGATGCTCGCAGTCGAATTGACGTATGTCAGCGGCACAATCGTATCGCCGAATAACTGCTGAAGTTGTTGCCAAGCGCTTTCTGTTTGCTCGATATTTGCCATATCGGCCATCGAGCAACCAGCACGCATGTCTGGTAGGTAAACTGTTTGGTCATCTTTTGTTAGCATATCGGCAGTCTCGGCCATAAAATGCACGCCGCAAAAAACGATATGTTTCGCGCGCGTGTTGCTCGCGCAAATTTGTGCGAGCTGCAGAGAATCACCTGCCGCGTCGGCAAATTGGATGACTTCATCGCGCTGATAGTGATGACCTGGGATGAAAAGCTCCTCACCAAGCTGTTGTTTAATCGCTCGAACGCGCGCCTCCATTTCCGTTGTAGACATCGTTTTATAACGTTCAGGTAATTTTGATAATTGATCGAATAATGTTGGATTCATCATGCGTTTAACGCTCCTTTCAGTTCAACAAGTGCAGAAATATCGAAAGCTTTCACCGAATGTGTCAGGAAGCCAAGTGAAATATAGTGAACGCCACTTTGTGCGTAGCTAGCAATCGTGTCGAGTGTAATACCGCCTGATGCCTCGGTGACAATCGTCTCTGGTACGAGCTGTTGCCACTCACGAATCGTTTCAGGTGTTTGATTATCAAACATAATAATGTCCGCGTGCGCCTCGATCGCTTCTTGAAGTTGCGCGCGCGTTTCGATTTCGACCTCGATTTTGACGGTGTGCCCAATCGCTTGGCGTGCGCGCGTCACTGCTTCAGTAATCGAACCGCAAAACGCGATATGGTTGTCCTTTAACATAATGCAGTCATATAAGCCGCTGCGATGATTGTAGCCACCGCCGATACGTACGGCATACTTTTCGAGCATTCGTAGCCCCGGTGTCGTTTTACGCGTATCGCAAATTTTTGTCGTTGTGCCGGCTGTTTGCGAAGTGGCAGCGTGTGTCATCGTAGCAATTGCACAAAGGCGCTGTACGAGATTTAGTACGACACGTTCGCCTGACAATAAGAGTTGAATCGGCCCTGCAATCGTTGCAAGTTTGTCGCCGTATGCAATGCGCGCACCTTCTGCTACGTGCATTGTGACGCGAATAGATGGATGCAATAGCGCAAAGCCCGTTTCGATAATAGGCGTGCCGCAAAAAATACCGTCTTCTTTTGCATAAAAAGAAAATTGTCCGGCTTCATCTGCTGGGAAAATCGTCGTACTCGATAAATCATTGTCGCCAATATCTTCAATAAAAAATTCTTTCAGCATGTGCTGTAGTTTGAATAAATTCATGCCATGTCCTCCTAATGATGGTGTGCTGTTGTTGTATCAATAAGCGGTTTGATAGCGCGTCATTTTGTTGAGGGTAATCTTCGCGTATATGCGCCCCGCGTGTTTCTTGGCGTGCAAGTGCTCCGCTGACAATCAATCGTGCAGTCACATGTGCAAGTGCGAGCTCGGCCTGGTCCGGCGCAATCTGGTGGATAATCGGGAGCTTATTTTTAAGCTGTTGTAACGTAAGTCCGCTTCGCATAATACCGGCGTGCTGCATCATAAGTTGTTGAAGTTGTTCAAGCGGCAATAGCGCCGTATTTGGTGCGACAGGTGCATGCCGCAAGTGCCAATTTGTTTGTGCTGGCGCTTGTGCTAAATGCTCTGCAAGGCGCATACCAAACGCCAGTCCTTCTAATAATGAATTGCTCGCGAGGCGATTCGCCCCGTGGACGCCACTACATGCCGCTTCGCCGACCGCATATAAGCCTCGCAGTGACGTTTGCCCAACATCATCGGTTAAAATGCCGCCCATTAAAAAGTGGCTACCCGGTGCAATCGGAATACGCTGCGTGGATAGTGGAACGTCTGCGTGCTGACAAATGGCACTAACAGTCGGAAAATGTTGTTCAAAATTTGCAATCGCTGAAATGTCTAAATAGACGTCATGACCGGCTGCACGACGCTCATAGACGGCGCGTGCTGTGATGTGACGAGGTGCAAGGTCTTGTCCATTCATAAAGTAATCGCCGGTATCGTCTACAAAACGTGCACCGGCCCCGCGCACCGCTTCAGATACAAGTCCAAAGCAACGTTCATCTTTATACAATAAGCTTGGGTGAAATTGCATAAATTCCATATCGGCAACAGCTGCCCCGGCGAGTGCGGCCATTGCGATACCATCACCGAAACTTTTAGGTTGATTAGATGTGTACGTGTAGAGCGCGCCAGCCCCGCCCGTTGCGATAATCGTCTGCGCTGCAAAATAACATTGCGTTGTTGTCCGAACACCGATAATGTCACCTGCTGTATTGTGCAATAGCGCATAGGCAAGTTCATGTGTATGGATGTGTACATTGCTAGGAAGCTGGTTGATTAAATGCTCGGTTAAATGTCGCCCGGTCGCATCACCGCCAGCATGAACGATGCGGTGATGACTATGTGCGCCCTCTAAACCAACGTGCGCATCGATAGCAAAGCCTTGCGTGATGAGCGCATCAAGCGCCGTCTTGCCATCCGTAACAAGGTTGTTAACATGTGGCTCGTAATTATGCGCGACACCAGCAGCAAGTGTGTCTGCGATATGGCTCGCAAATGAATCCTTTGGCTGTGTGACAGACGCAATGCCACCTTGCGCAATATATGAGCTACTCGTGCGCAAATCACCTTTCGTAATAACTAAGACGTGCTTGTGTTTTGGTAGCAGGCGTGCCGTTTGAAGTGCCGCAATGCCGCTACCGAGGATGATAATGTCTACATGCATGTGTACATACCTTCTTTTACAGTTGTCTTGTCACATATATTTACATAAAATATTCAATAAGACAAGAGCTAGAAAAGGGGATTGCGATGGTTTATTTAGATTATGCGGCCACATCACCGATGAGTGAGGCGGCGCTTGAAACGTATGAAAAAATTGCACGACAATATTATGGTAATGCATCTAGCTTGCATGAGGATGGCTGGATGGCAAAGCAAGTACTCGACAATGCACGGGCGATGATTGCGCGTATTGCAGGCGTTGAGGCACGAGGAATTTATTTTACCGGCAGTGGCACCGAGGCTAATTTAATTGGCATTATGTCGCTCGCACTCGCATCAAAGAAGCGGCACATTATTACGTCAATGGCCGAGCATACGTCGGTACATGCGGCGATGAATGCGCTTGAACGCATGGGCTATCGTGTGACGCGTTTGCCGCTACAGCAAAATGGCTTAATCGACTGTGATGAGGTGGAGCGCATGATTGATAACGATACGTGCATGCTTGCGCTACAGCATATTAATCCGGAAATCGGTAGTATTCAGCCAATTGCGCAACTTGCAGAAATCGCACGGCGCCATGATGTATTACTACATGTAGATTGTGTACAGTCTTTTGCGAAAGTGCCACTCGATTTTGTTCGGCATATTGATTCTTTTTCGTGTTCGGCTCATAAAATAGGCGGGCCTAAAAGCTGTGGAGCGGTTTATATTAAGCCGGGAAGCAGGATAGTCCCTCTTTTCCCAGGATTAACACATGAGAAGGGCTTACGAGGTGGCACAGTGGATGTGGCTGCAAATGGCGCGTTTGCAGTTGCAGCTGAGGCATGTAGTAATCAAACAAACCATCGGCATTTTACAACGCTTCGAAACGTGTTAAAGAAGCGTTTAGCGGGTAATAAATACACGTTACTAGAAGCGTCTGTTCAGTATCCTGGTATTTGTGGCTTACTCGTGCATGGCTATGAGGGGCAGTATGTCATGTTACGGCTAAGCGAACGAGGGGTGATGGTCTCGACTGGAAGTGCTTGTGATAGTTCGCATGAAGCGGGAACAAAAGCCATTATGGCAATGGGCGCGTCAATTGATGAGGCGCGCCAATTTTTCCGTATTTCATTTGGTACTCGGACAACGATAAAGGAAATTGAAATTCTTTGTGAAATTTTAAATGATTTTTAAGACGTAAATTGTAGTGACAAGTTGTCAAATCATTCCTTGAAAGATTGATTTCACAAGAGTTTCGAGAGATTTTTGCTTATATAAAAAAACAAAAGGCTTTAATTTTAAGTTGTATGACATCTTTTTGTCAAGTCTTAAAGCCTTGAAAAGTAACGAAATTTGCTATATAGTCATAATAGAAAATCAGCTAATTGGAGGACTTACTGACATGAAAAATATTTATGCCGTTATTTTGGCTGCTGGCCAAGGCACACGTATGAAGTCTAAATTATATAAAGTTCTTCATTCTGTATGTGGAAAACCAATGGTAGAACATGTGGTAGACCATATTCAAACGCTTGATGTAGCACGTACAGTATCAATTGTTGGTCATGGTGCAGAAAAAGTAAAAGAACAACTTGGCGATAAGAGTGAATATGTACTACAAGCCGAACAGCTTGGTACAGGTCACGCCGTTCAACAAGCAGAATCATTACTAGGCGACCTTGAAGGGACAACAATCGTTATTTGTGGTGATACGCCATTGATTCGTCCAGAAACAATGAAAGCGCTTATCGAACATCATGAATCTGAAAACGCAAAAGCAACAATTTTAACTGCAGTAGCGGAGGATCCAACTGGTTACGGTCGTGTTCTACGCGCTGCTGACGGTCAAGTTGAAGCGATTGTCGAACATAAAGATGCAACAGAAGAACAACGTTTAGTAACTGAAATCAATACAGGCACATATTGCTTTGACAACAAAGCATTATTTACTGCATTGAAATCAGTAAACAATGACAACGTTCAAGGTGAGTACTACTTACCGGACGTTATTAGCATTCTAAAAGAGCAAGGTGAAATCGTTGCAGCTTCAATCTGCGATGACTTCTCTGAAACGCTTGGTGTTAATGACCGCTTTGCTTTAGCACAAGCGGAAACACTTATGCGCGCTCGCATCAATGAGAAACATATGCGTAACGGTGTCACAATCATTAATCCAGATAATACGTATATCGGTACCGACGTTGAAATCGGCCGCGATACGATTTTACTGCCAGGCACAATGCTTGAAGGGAAAGTAGTTATCGGGGAAGATTGTGTTATCGGACCGAATACGCACGTTAAAGATAGCCAAATCGGCGATCGTACAAACGTGAAAAATTCGGTTGTAGAAGAAAGTGTTATTGGAGAAGACGTAGCCGTTGGACCTTTCGCACATCTTCGTCCGGCATCGAATGTGGGCAACCACGCAAAAGTTGGGAACTTCGTTGAATTGAAGAAAACAACACTAGGTGAGGGAAGTAAAGCTTCTCACTTAACTTACTTAGGCGATGCTGAGATTGGTACTGACGTCAACATTGGTTGTGGTACAATTACTGTGAACTATGATGGCGTTAATAAGTTCAAAACAATCATCAAGGACAAAGCGTTCGTTGGTTGTAATGCAAACTTAATGGCACCAGTCACTTTAGGTGAAAAATCGCTAATTGCAGCGGGCACGACGGTCTCAAAAGATGTACCGGACAACGCGCTTGCAATTGGTCGCTCTCGTCAAGAGAACAAAGAAAACTACGTGAAGTAATTAAATTTAAAATAATTTATAATCAAACAGGAGGCCATCATGCCGTATCAATATGCTAACTCAAATTTAAAAATCTTTTCACTAAACTCAAATGAACCCCTTGCTTCTGCAATCGCCGAGGAAATGGGCGTAGAGCTAGGTAAAAGTTCTGTAAAACACTTCAGTGATGGAGAAATTCAAATCAGTATTGAGGAAAGTATTCGTGGTTGTGACGTATTTATCGTGCAGTCAACTTCAGCTCCAGTAAACGAAAACTTAATGGAGTTATTAATCATGGTCGACGCTGTGAAACGTGCTTCTGCACGCACAGTAAACGTAGTAATGCCTTATTACGGCTATGCTCGTCAAGATCGTAAAGCACGTTCACGTGAACCAATTACGGCAAAACTTGTAGCAAACCTTCTAGAAACAGCTGGCGCAACTCGCGTAGTATTACTAGATTTACATGCTCCACAAATCCAAGGTTTCTTCGATATCTTAATCGACCACTTAGTAGGTGTTCCATTATTATCTGATCACTTCAAATCAAAAGGTTTCGAAGGTAATGATTTAGTAATCGTATCACCTGACCACGGTGGCGTAACTCGTGCGCGTAAAATGGCTGAACGTCTTAAAGCACCAATCGCTATCATCGATAAACGTCGTCCAAAACCAAACGTTGCTGAAGTAATGAACATCGTTGGTAATGTTGAAGGCAAAACATGTATCTTAATCGATGACATCATCGATACTGCTGGTACAATCACTATCGGTGCTGCAGCTCTTAAAGAGTCTGGCGCGAAAGAAGTTTACGCTTGCTGTACTCACCCAGTTCTTTCTGGTCCAGCAATCGAACGTATCGAAAACTCTGTAATTAAAGAATTAGTTGTAACTGACTCAATCCAATTATCAGAAGAGAAAAAATCACCAAAGATTCACCAACTTTCTGTTGCAAAATTATTAGCTGATGCGATCGTACGTATTTACGAAAACAAATCAGTAAGTAAATTATTTGATTAATATTTAACGTATTTGATAAGGGAACTCGGTAAAATTATCGAGTTTCCTTTTTTTATATTAAAATGTTGCCAAATCCTATTACGATGCATGTTAGGGGCTTGTTTTAATTGCTTGAAAAGTAGTGCTTTTTACTCGTAAATGTTTTAATTCCGTTCATATTGGGAAGAGATTATATGTGACACAAACAAATATAAATTTTTTCGATAGATGAGAAAGGGGAAATTTTTTTATGAGTACATCAATCAAAGCAAAAGCTCGAGAAGCGCATAAGCGTTCAGTAAAAACAGAATTGCGTAAGACGGGGTACGTGCCAGCAATCGTGTACGGCTTTAAAACAGAGTCTACCCCAATCGCAGTAAACGAAAAAGAATTGGAAAAAACAATTCGTACGGAGGGCCGTAATGCAATCTTATCGTTAGATGTAGATGGCAAAAAGGTGAATGCCGTATTAAAAGAAGTACAAAAAGAGCCACTTAAAGGCAAATTAATTCACTTAGACTTCTTAGCAGTAAGCATGCGTCAAGAACTTGAGGTTGAGGTGCCAGTTGTTGCAACAGGTACATCTGTCGGCGTTAAAGAAGGCGGCGTATTACAACAACCAAATCGTGAGCTGAAATTAACGGTGAAACCATCTGATATTCCTGAAAATATCGAAGTCGATATTACAGAATTAGCAATTGGTGATACGTTAACAGTTGGCGACATCCGCGACAAAGTAGACTTTACAATTGTCGATGAGGATGACGTTGTATTAGTAACAGTATCAGCACCAGTATCTGAGGCTGAGCTTGAGGCAGATCTTGAAACAACTGAACCAGTTGCAGATAACGGTACGGTTGATGAAGAGGCTAAAGAAGAATAAGCTAGAATTGAAAAGCTTATAAATAAAAAAGGCGGGGATTGCGCAGTTGGCGTGATGCCCGCCTTTATTTTTGCGATAGTGAGTCTCCTCGGCTATTTCATACAACATATGTTAAAATAAAGGATGATTAGCAACTGAAAAGGAAGAGGTTTCACATATGAAATTATTTATTGGCCTTGGAAATCCAGGGAAGCAATATGAACATACACATCACAATGTTGGGTTCGATACAATCGATGTATTAGCAGATAAATGGGGCATCGATATGAACCAAACGAAATTTAACGCTGTTTTTGGAATGGCTCACCGCCCAGAAGGTAAGGTTGTGTTAATGAAACCATTAACGTATATGAACTTATCTGGTGAAGCAGTGCGCCCATTAATGGATTATTATGATATCGATATCGAAGACATTGTCGTTATTTACGATGATATGGATATTGATAAAGGCACCCTTCGCTTACGCCAAAAAGGTAGTGCTGGTGGCCATAATGGTATTAAATCATTGATTCAGCATTTAGGTACACAAAACTTCAACCGTGTGCGCATCGGCATTAGTCGTCCGCCACAAGGCATGAAAGTACCGGATTACGTATTATCGCGTTTTTCTAAAGAAGAATGGCCTGATATGGAAAAAGCATTCGACAAGGCGGCGGATGCCTGTGCTTTCTTCACAGAAAAACCATTTGCAGAAGTAATGAACAAGTTTAATCAAAAATAATGGATTCAGCGAATAAGGAATGAGCTTTGGCCGAATGTGAGGTCAAAGCCTTTTATATATAGCAAAAACGGGAGGAACACGAATGGAAGCTTTACGCAAGCTACTTATGCAGGATCAGCATGTTAGCCATTTCATCGAGCAGCTTGAGCAAGGTTTAAGCAATGTGCTCGTAACAGGGTTATCAGGAAGTGCAAGACCTGCCTTTATCGACACAATTTTTAAAGCATTAAATAAACCGATTTATATTATGGCACCAAACTTATTACAAGGACAAAAAATGTATGACGACCTCGCAAAATTATTAGGGGATGACGTTGTGCATTATTATCCTGCGGATGAATTTATCGCTGCAGATATGACCGTAGCGAGTCCGGAGTTACGTGCGGCGCGTATCGAAACACTCGATCATTTAATTCATGATGCACGTGGTGTGTACATTATTCCAATCGCTGGTATGCGTAAGATGATGCAACCTAAAGAGGAATGGAAAAAACTACGTGTGCCATTAGTTGTTGGTGAGGACGTCGATATAAATGCGGTGCTCGAACAGCTCGTTGTGATGGGCTACAGCCGCGGTGAAATGGTGACATCTCCTGGCGAATTTGCGCTGCGTGGTGGCATTTTAGACGTGTATCCTCCGTATATGGAAACGCCAATACGTGTGGAGTTTTTCGATACAGAAATTGATTCGATTCGTACGTTTTCAGCAGATGACCAGCGTTCGATTGATAAGCTAGAACACATGATGATATTACCTGCTACGGAGTTTGTGTTAACAAAAGTACAACGTCAGCAATTGGCAGCACGACTTGAGACGGCACTAGCGGATAGCTTGAAGCAGGTGCAGTCGGATGACATTAAAACATTACTCTACGAAAACATTCAAGCGGATATTGATTTATTAAAGCAAGCAGAGCTACCGGATTACACGAATCGTTTTGGCTCATTACTTTATGATAAACCGGCATTTTTAGGTGACTATTTTGCGAAAGATGGCGTTGTCATTTATGACGAGCTTGGTCGCGTGCAAGAAGTAATGGAGGCATGGGAAAATGAGGAGCAGGAATGGTTCTTATCGTTAATTGAAGCGGGCAAAATGGTTCACGCGGTAAAGCCATCGTTTAATTTAAAAGAGATTATGGCAAATCTATCGCAACAATCCGTTTACTTTGCGTTATTTGCACGTAGTTTTGCGGGCGTTCGATTCCAACAAACCGAGGCCTTTTCATGTAAACCGATGCAACATTTCCACGGTCAAATGGCGATGTTACAAAATGAAATGGAGCGCTGGTTAAATAGTGCCTTCACAGTGCTATTTATGACTGAAGACGAGGAACGTTTGCCAGTTATTCAATCGATGTTTGATGAATATAATATTCATGTGCAGCTAGGGGCGCCCCAAGGACCTGGTGTTTATGCGATGGCTGGCAATTTATCGGCGGGGTTTGAGCTACCGTTACAGCGTATTGCGGTCGTAACGGAAGAAGAGCTATTTAAGCAGAAGCCGAAGAAAAAAACACGCCCTCAAAAAATGACCAATGCCGAGCGTATTAAAAGTTATAGTGAAATTAAGCCGGGTGACTATATCGTCCACGTGCATCACGGGATTGGTAAATACATCGGTATTGAAACGCTTGAGGTAGGCGGCAAACATAAGGATTATTTGAATATTATGTACCGCGGTGACGATAAATTATTCGTACCGGTTGACCAAATTGATTTAATTCAAAAATATGTGGCTTCAGAGGATAAAACCCCGAAAGTGCATAAATTAGGCGGCGCAGAGTGGCAAAAAACGAAGCGAAAAGTATCTTCTGCGGTGCAGGACATTGCGGATGATTTAATTAAGCTCTATGCCAAACGTGAGGCGGAGCGCGGCTATGCTTTCTCTCCTGATGGCGATGAAATCCGTTCATTCGAAATGAATTTCCCGTATGAGGAAACGGACGATCAACTGCGGACGATTCGTGAAGTGAAGGCAGATATGGAACGTGAACGCCCGATGGACCGACTTGTGTGCGGTGATGTTGGTTACGGTAAAACGGAGGTAGCAATCCGTGCAGCATATAAGGCGATTTTAGATGGCAAGCAAGTGGCCTTCCTTGTGCCAACGACGATTTTAGCACAGCAACATTTTGAGACGCTTCAGGAGCGATTCCAAGAAGAGGCCGTTAATGTCGGTATGCTAAGTCGTTTCCGTACGCGTAAGCAGCAAAATGAAACGATTAAAGGCTTAAAAGACGGCACGATTGATATTGTGGTCGGCACACATCGTTTATTATCGAAGGATGTTATTTACAATGACTTAGGCTTACTGATTGTCGATGAAGAACAGCGCTTTGGTGTGACACATAAGGAAAAAATTAAAACATTACGTGCGAATGTGGATGTGCTGACATTAACGGCGACACCGATTCCACGGACACTGCATATGTCGATGGTTGGGGTACGTGATTTATCGGTTATTGAAACACCGCCCGCAAACCGCTTCCCAGTACAGACATATGTCATGGAATATAACGGAGCGCTTGTGCGCGAGGCAATTGAGCGTGAAATGTCACGTGGTGGTCAGGTATTCTACTTACACAATCGTGTCGAGGATATGGCACGTGAGGTAGAAAAAATCCAGATGCTTGTACCAGAAGCACGCATTGGGCATGCGCATGGTAAGATGACTGAATCTGAACTTGAATCAATGATTTACGGTTTCCTTGAGGGTGAATATGATGTTCTTGTGACGACAACGATTATTGAAACCGGTGTCGATATGCCAAACGCCAATACGTTAATCGTCAACAATGCTGACCATATGGGCCTCTCACAACTGTATCAGTTGCGTGGACGTGTAGGGCGTTCAAATCGTGTCGCCTATGCGTACTTTATGTACCAACGAGACAAAGTGTTAACCGAAGTATCAGAACAACGTCTACAAGCGATTAAAGAGTTTACAGAGCTTGGCTCAGGCTTTAAAATTGCGATGCGTGATTTATCGATTCGTGGTGCGGGTAACCTACTCGGTGCACAGCAACATGGCTTTATTGATTCTGTCGGCTTCGACTTGTATTCACAAATGCTTGAAGAAGCGGTGAATGAGCGTCGTGCCGCAAAAGGAGAAGATACTAAACCGCGTCTACCAGACCCAGAAATCATGCTGCCATATGATGCGTATATTCCAGATGAATATATCCCGGATGGCTTCCAAAAAATCCAGATGTATAAGCGCATTAAAGCAATTGATGGACAGGAAATGTATGACGAATTAATCGATGAAATGACGGACCGATTCGGTGATATGCCAGCTGAAACTGAACGTCTAATGCATATCGCGTTAATTCGTGCGTCTGCGATGAAGGTGGGCGTTGAGTCGATTAAAGAGAAAAACAAAATCGTACGCATCCAGTTTTCAGAAATGGGCTCTAGTATGGTTGACGGTGCTAAAATCGTTTCAGATTCGATGCAATTTGGCCGCGCAGTCGGCTTCTCATTTGAAGAAAATAAATTGGCGCTCACAATTGATGAGCGTAAAGTAAGTGGTGAGCTGCCATTTGATGTACTTGAAAAATTAGTACTTAGCTTACCAGATGCATTAAAAGAAGCATAAAAAAGAGGTCGGGTGCATCCGACCTCTTTTTTTTAACGTCTAGTATTTAATTGCTTTATTAAATCACTCGTTGCGGTATCGATTTCTTCACTTAGTAATTCACGTGTGCCATCTAGATGAAGAAGATACAGGCGAATCCAGCCCCCCTTCTTCTCGGTAATGATTCGTGCCTTAGACGCCGCCTTCAAATTCACCGCAAAAACATTTGATGACTGGCGATTTGACGCTGTTTGGTTGTACGAAGCTGTATTGTGAAAAGAATTAATTTTCGATAAACGCATATCATCACCCCCTTTTTCTTACCTATCGGCCACAAGCCTAGAACATTGATTATATGCTATACTGACGTAGAAATTTTAAACGAAAAGAGGTTGCCGAATGTCTAAGAGCAATGGAATGAAGGACTATGCGAAGGGCGTCATGGTACTGACGCTTGCGATGCTGTTTGTGAAAGTACTCAGCATGGTATATCGCATCCCTTTCCAAAACTTAGTAGGAGACGAAGGATTTTATATTTATCAGCAAGTATATCCGTTCGTCGCCGTATTTATGACATGGACGGCAAGTGGACTCGCGATTGCGATTTCTCGTGTACTAACGGAGTCGAACGAATCCTGGGATGAATTGATGCGTGTTATGCTACGCTATTTAGTAGCACTCGCGCTCGTATTATTTATTGGTTTATATAGTCTGTCATCATTTTTCGCATCGATGATGGGTGATAGCGGTCTTGCACCACTACTTAAAGTTGGTAGTTACATTGCGCTCACCATTCCATTTTTAGCGCTTTATAAAGGTCATGCGCAGGCAACAGGGGATTTACATGTTGTCGCTAAGTCACAGGTCGCTGAGCAGATTGTACGCGTCGCGATTATTTTAGTTGGTACATGGCTTGTCATGCGTGCCGGCGCATCCCTTTATATCGCAGGCGAGGTTGCAACGATTGGGACGGTAGTTGGTGAGGTTGCAGGGGTTTTAGTGCTGTACGTATTGCTACGTAAAAAAGCGCATATTTCATGGAAGCGTACGACCATTTCACGCGCGCGCCAGTGGCATCTAATGAAACGCTTAACGATTTATAGTATCGGCATTAGCTTGAGTAGCTTATTGCTTATTTTATTTCAGCTTGTCGATTCCTTTACAATTTTTGAGACATTAGTAGATAAAGGAATGGCCACCAACGAAGCGATGGCGGAGAAGGGGATATACGACCGTGGGCAGCCGCTTGTACAAGTTGGTCTTGTGCTTGCCTCGTCCTTATCGATGGCAATTGTGCCACTGATTACGACGGCGATGAAGCGTCATCAAAAGGTGGAGGCGGCGAATTATATGCGCCTTACCTTTAGTGTGTCGATGCTCGTTGGTGTTGCAGCAACGGCTGGATTAATGCTAGTTATGCCTTATATGAATGCGATGATGTTTAAAACAAATGCGCTATCAGGGGTGTTGTCGTTATTCGTGCTACAAATTGTTTGGCTGTCGATTATTATGCCGATGATGGCGGTTTTACAAGGACTTGGCTATACAAAACACCCTTCGCTATTGCTCATTGGCGGTTTAATCGTTAAACTTTTATGTAATGATGTCTTTATCCAATGGTTTGGTATTGCAGGCGCTGCACTTGCAAGTAATGCCGGTCTAGCTTTCACTGCACTACTACTTATTCGCTTTATCAAAAAAGTGTATCCTATCTCGCTCGTTTCACCCACATTTACACGTGGCGTGCTGTTGGCTACATTGGCGATGGCGTTTGCAGTTGAAATTTGGATTTTCGGCATCACATTCATGTGCGCCACTTATAATGTGTCATTTAGAATGACCGCCACGATTACGGCACTTACAGCAGTCTGTGTAGGAGCAATCGCATTTCTTACCGTTTGTGCAAAACGAGAGGTGCTGTCAGTCGAGGACTGGTCGGTTCTTCCATTAGGACGACGAGTGGCCGCATTCCAGCTTTATGTAAATCGCGTTAAAAAATAAAGAAACAGGTGAACTTATTATGCATCAAATTACAGTAATTGGGCTTGGCGCAGGTGATTTTGAACAACTGCCAATGGGTGTTTATAAAACGTTAAAAAACGCTCCGAAAATTTATGTTCGTACGGAAGACCATCCCGTGTTGGACGAATTAAAAGAGGAGGGCGTAACGTTCGAAAGTTTTGACCTTATTTATGAAAAACATGGCGAGTTTTTACCCGTCTATCAAGAAATCGTCGACACATTAAAAGGCTATGCGGAACATGATGATGTAATCTATGCAGTGCCAGGACATCCACTTGTAGCTGAAATGACTGTGGAACTATTAATTGAAGAAGAAAAACAAGGCAATGTGAAGTTGAAAATCGAAGGCGGTCAAAGCTTTTTAGATGCCGTATTTGCAACATTGAAAATTGATCCAATCGATGGCTTCCAGCTTGTTGATGGTGCAACATTCTCGATTCACCATGTCAATATGAACAATCATTTACTAATCGCGCAAGTGTACGATCAATTTAGCGCCTCAGAAGTGAAATTAACATTAATGGATAAATACCATGCAGAATATCCCGTAACGATTGTGACAGCGGCTGGTTCAAAACAGGAGTCAGTTATTACTGTACCTCTTTACGAGCTAGACCACGTCGCAGAAATTAGTAATCTAACGACTGTATATGTGCCGCCTGTAACGAAGCGTGAGGATGCGCTACGCGAATGGTCAACATTCCGTGACATTATGTCAACGATGCGCGGTCCAAATGGTTGTGAGTGGGATAAAGCACAAACGCATGAGACGATGAAACGCTATATGCTTGAAGAAATGCATGAAGCACTTCAAGCGATTGATGAGCAAGATGACGAGCATATGATTGAGGAATTTGGTGATATGCTGATGCTTGTCTTCATGCAAGCGCAAATCGGTGAAGATGCCGGTTTCTTCAACTTAGAGGACCTATTAGCAGGGGCCGCTGAAAAAATGATGCGTCGCCACCCACATGTCTTTGGTGATACGGTTGTAAATAGTGTTGAGGACATTAATGCAAACTGGGAAAAAATCAAAAAAGAAGAGCATGAAGCAGCAGGAGCAAATGATGCACCAATTATGGACGGTGAATACCGTGCGATGTCTTCATTACAAACCGCGTACAATTACCAACGTCGCGCTGCTAAATTAGGCTTTGAATGGCCTGAAGATGAACAATACTGGTGGAACTTTGAAGAAGAGTTATCTGATTTCAAAGATGCTGCTTTAGCGAATAACGAAAACAAAATGGATCAATACAGTAACGCCTTAATTGCCTTTGTAAACTTAGGACGTCATTATAAAATTTCTGCAGAAGAAGCTATGCTACATGCCAATGTGAAATATGCGAAACGCTTCGGTAAAATGGAAGCACGCGTAAAAGAGAGCGGCAAAGAGTGGAAAGATTTTTCAGTCGATGAGTTACTGCAATTTTGGGCGGAAGCGAAAGGATAGATACGATGCGTTTAGATAAATTTTTAAAAGTATCACGTTTAATTAAACGTCGTACATTAGCGAAAGAGGTTTCAGAGCAAGGACGTATTACCATCAATGACAAAGTAGCGAAACCAAGTACGAAAGTAAAAGCTGGCGATGTGCTCGCTATTCGTTTTGGTCAAAAAATCGTTACAGCTCGCATTGAAATGTTAAAAGATATCGTACGTAAAGATGAAGCGCATTTGATGTATACAGTTTTAAGTGAAGAGAAGCTAGAAAAAGTGGAACTTCAATTTATTGATGACGAAGATTAATTATAAGCCTGGTTGCCATTTTAGGTAACCGGGTTTATTTTTTTAGAAATCGGGAAAAATTACAATGATGCAGAAAAACATTTTTTCTGGAAAATTTACTATTTTTTATAAGAAACAGGTCTAATGTTTGCCATTCGACTAAGTGTTATTTCCTGAATATAGAAATTTTAAGGATGCTACTTAAAAATCGTTTAAAATTCCGATATAATGAGTGCGAAAGAGAGGGAGTACATATGGCGAAAAGCAATCCTCAAAACAAAACGACACAATTGCACCCGGAGTTTAACCAGCAACAACAGCGCAAAATTAATTATAAAAAAAGACAGCGTAAAGTTGCCCGCAATCGCCTTATGCTTATGTTTGGTGTCTTTTTCCTTATCATTGGTGGATTGGCGTTTACGTATCATGAACAACGCCAAGTACTAGAAGAAAAACAAAAACAAAGTCAGGCTTTAACTCAGGAGTTAAAAGACCAAAAAGAATTAAAAAAAGACCTTGAAGTAGAAATTAAACAACTGAACGATGATGACTATATTGCCCAGCTAGCAAGGGAAAAGCTATTTTTATCTGAAAAAGGTGAGGTTCTATTCACTCTTCCAAAGAAAGATGAAAAGAAACAAAAAAATGATGAGTCGTCAAATTAGTGTTGTTGACACTGTTCTTTTGTTAGTTATAATAAGTAGGTAGTAGCGCGAAAAAATACGCGCAATCGATTTTATTGACTGACTTACGAGTCGCTTAAATTTTAAGGAGGAGCATTTTTTTTATGTCAATCGAAGTAGGAAGCAAAGTACAAGGTAAAGTAACAGGTATTACAAATTTCGGAGCGTTCGTAGAACTTCCGGACAAATCAACAGGTCTTGTGCATATTAGTGAAGTTGCTGATAACTATGTAAAAGATATCAACGATCACTTAAAAGTTGGTGACGTAGTTGAAGTGAAAGTAATGAACGTAGAAGCTGACGGTAAAATTGGTCTTTCTATTCGTAAAGCCAAACCAGAATCAGAACGTCAAGCAGAACGTCAAGATCGTCCACAACGTCAAGATCGTCCGCATCGCCCACGTAACAACAATCGTGGAGGCGGTCGTCACGAAACTCGTCAACCACAAGAGAACTTTGAACAAAAAATGGCGCGCTTCATTAAAGATAGTGACGAACGTTTAGCAACATTAAAACGTGCAACTGAATCAAAACGCGGAGGTCGCGGCGCTCGCCGAGGCTAATACGTTGGAATACAGCTCAGCTATTGCATGAGTTGAGCAAGAGACTAGCATTTTTGCTAGTCTCTTTTTTTAGAGCCATTTCAAATAATCTAGATGAAATCGCTCATGACCCCAAGAAGCGGGTTTTGGCTACGACATAATTAAAAATAAGTGTCATCTAAAGACTATTTCTTCATGAAAAAATAAGGTATTTTTAATTTTTTTGCATATCTTGTCAATGAAAATTTTTATTTACTAATTTTTTATCAAATCATTATGATTTTTAAGAACGACACTTAGTGTAATAGAGACAGAAATCAAAAAAACGAGGCTATTTTCGCGCTCTAACGGGTGTTTTTTATGTAAAAAATCTTTGATGAACAGAATACATGTCATTTATTTAAAAAGGTACAAAATGCGTCAAGTCAACGTCGCTTAAAAAATAATTGCTGCAAAAATAGTCCGTCAGAGACTCAAAATAGGCTCAAAAATACGAAAAAAGGGATTGTATAATCCCGTTATTGTTTCAAGTTTGTATAAATTCATCGTAATTATCGCCAAATAATGCGTAATTATTTATGATGCTGTTCATTTCAAGCAAATGATTAGCCAATAACTAGACGTATTCGACTATAGATGACACATATTTAATTATATGTCGTATCTAAAAGACGCTTTCTAAGGTCATTGACTATTTTTTGGTATCTGTTAGTCGTTATGTTGATTGCTGCCGAATGGATTAAAATTTTAAAATCATATCGTGAAAACGGCATAAAAAAAGAAGCACTTATCAAGTAAGTGCTTCTTTAGTATGACCCCTACGGGATTCGAACCCGTGTTACCGCCGTGAAAGGGCGGTGTCTTAACCGCTTGACCAAGGGGCCGTTATTGGTGGCGGCCGAGGGGATCGAACCCCCGACCTCCCGGGTATGAACCGGACGCTCTAGCCAGCTGAGCTAGGCCGCCATTTGCAACAACAAAATTAATATTACAAGACAACGCTTGAGACGTCAACATTTTTTTCGAAGAAATAATAAATTTTTTTCATCGGGTGCTTGTTCTTACAAATATTAGGGTAATACGAAAGTAACGAGCGACTTTAGAACCTATTGCAGCGTTTAATTAAAGGGAAGTAGCGAATGAATTTCTAATCGATGCTAAACTAATAGCGAGGTGAAATCATTTGGAACTTGAAAAACAAGCGTATGACTTTATTAAACAATGTCAATTATATAAAGCACAAACGAATGTCCTCGTTGCTTGTTCAGGTGGTATTGATTCAATGGTATTACTTGATTATCTTGTAGCACAAAAACAGCGCTTAAATTTAACTTCTGTTGCAGCAGTTCATGTGAATCATATGCTACGTGGCAAAGAATCAGATGAGGATGCAGCGTTTGTCGAAGCTTACTGTGAGGCGCGCGGTATTCAGCTTTTTCTAAAAGCGATTCCGATTCCGGCATTAGTAGCAAAAGAGCAAGGAAATGTTGAAGCGATTGCACGACGCGAGCGCTATCGCTTTTTTGAAGAAGTGATGCACAAAGAGCATTTTGCGACACTATCGCTCGCTCACCATGCAGATGATCAAATTGAAAATGTCATCATGGCGTTAGCAAAAGGGCTGCAACAAGGTACGCAAGGGATGCCGGTTCGACGTGCGTTAGGAAACGCAGAACTTGTGCGTCCATTTCTATCCTCAACGCGTCAGCAAATCGAGAACTATGCAGCGAAGCATCAGCTCGTCTACCGGGAAGATTCTACAAATAATAGTGATGAGTATGTACGCAATCGTCTACGTCATCATGTCGTACCATTATTACGTGCTGAAAATCCTAATATTGCAGAGGCAGTGCGCGTATTTACAGAGCAGCGTCAGCAAGATGAGGCTTATTTTCAAATGATGGCGCAGCAAGTTTACGATGAGATTGTCATACTACGTGAAAATAATTTAATAGATGTTGATGTAAAACGATTTCAACTACAGCCAGTAGCTTTACAAAGGAGAATCATTCAACTACTATTAAAATATCTTTACAAAGATAGGACGATTATACAAAGTTATACGCTTTTGAATCGTGTACTCGACATCGCTAAGTCTAATGTAGGAAATGAATTACTTACATTACCAGAAGGGTATCAGATACGTCGCAATTACGATAAGTTTGTTATCGAAATGGCGGTCAAAACGCAAGCTGAAGCCTTTTCGGCAAATATACAGCTAAACGAATGGCTGACAGTTCCCAACCAAATGCGCGTGTGTGTACGACTTATTTCAAATGATTTGTTTGTCGAAAATGCACAGACCTATTATGCGAATCGTTCGGATTTGGGGCAATTACTCCAAATTCGTACGAAAAAGGACGGGGACCGAATGCGGCCTCTTGGCATGAGCGGCACAAAAAAGGTATCGCGCATCTTTATTGATGCCAAAATACCAGATACCGCAAGGGAAACATGGCCACTACTCGTGAACGAGCATGGAGACATACTCGCTGTCATTGGCTTACGAATGAGTGCATCGTTTTCAAAAACGCGACGTGCGACGGATGATGTCGCTGTTATGATTGCGCCGACAACTTATAATGTCTAGAAGGACAATCAAGGAGGAACTTACAATGCTTCAAAAAGATATTGAAGAAGTACTACTTTCAGAGGAACAACTTCAGGAGAAAATTGGTCAACTAGGTGCTCAATTAACAGAAGAATACCAAGATAAATTCCCGTTATTAATTGGTGTTTTAAAAGGTGCAATGCCTTTCATGACAGATTTAATGAAACGTATTGACACATATGTAGAAATCGATTTTATGGATGTTTCTAGCTACGGTAACGCAACGGTATCTTCAGGTGAAGTAAAAATCTTAAAAGATTTAAACACAAGCGTTGAAGGTCGCGACATCGTTATTATCGAAGATATCATCGATAGTGGGTTAACACTTAGCTACTTAGTAGAGCTATTTAAACACCGTAAAGCGAAATCAATCAAAATCGTTACTTTACTAGATAAACCAACAGGCCGTAAAGTAGATTTAAAAGCAGATTACGTTGGATTTGACGTTCCAGATGCATTCGTAGTTGGCTATGGTTTAGACTACGCAGAACGTTATCGTAATCTTCCTTACATCGGTGTATTAAAAAAATCTGTTTACTCATTTTAAGTCTTAATTGCTTGTGAGAAATTTATGGCGAACAATCATTTGAAAGTTCGTCATTTTTAGTGCTTTTTATTGTACGCCGAAAATTGCATATGATAAGATTTATTGTAAAGTTGAAAGTATTCCCAACTTTAGTTGTATAAGAGAATCGGGATTATCTGTATTGAAAAAACCCGATTGGAATTACAGCTGAGTATACCAACAACCGTTTGAGCTACGGGGATTGTCTACTAATAGAAATGATAGCGTAATTTATACAGGTAGGATTACGTAGGCATTGTTCGTAGGAAAAAGGTTCAATAAAGTTTTTCTGTTTACCTTGTGAGGAGGCTAGGGATGAATCGAATATTTCGATACACCATACTTTATTTATTAATTTTCCTTGTTATTGTTGGGATTTTTGGCACATTCAATAGTGCAAACAAACCAACGAAAGAATTATCATATCACGATTTTGTGACAGCATTAGAGAACGGTAAAATTACCGAAGCTGATATTCAGCCCGATAATCTAGTGTATGTCGTTAAAGGTAAGTTAGAAGGATATGATAAAGGCGAAAGCTTCGTAGCAAACATCCCTCGTGATGACCAAGAGCTTATGAATGATATTCGAGCTGCTGCGAAAGATAACGCGTTTGACTTCAAACAAGCCCCAGAAACGAACGGCTTCGTTCAATTCTTTACGGGCATTATCCCATTCGTGATCATTTTAATTCTGTTCTTCTTCTTAATGAACCAATCTCAAGGCGGCGGTAATCGCATGATGAGCTTTGGTAAAAGCAAAGCAAAACTGTATGACGATCAGAAGAAAAAGGTTCGTTTCACAGATGTTGCTGGTGCGGATGAAGAAAAACAAGAGCTTGTTGAAGTGGTTGATTTCTTAAAAGACCATACGAAATTCGAGAAAATCGGAGCTCGTATCCCGAAAGGTATCCTATTAGTAGGGCCTCCGGGTACTGGTAAAACATTACTTGCTCGTGCAGTTGCGGGTGAGGCTGGCGTACCATTCTTCTCGATCTCAGGTTCTGATTTCGTAGAGATGTTCGTCGGTGTTGGTGCAAGTCGTGTTCGTGATTTATTCGAGAACGCGAAAAAGAATGCACCATGTATCATCTTCATTGATGAAATTGATGCAGTTGGTCGCCAACGTGGTGCAGGTGTTGGTGGTGGTCACGATGAACGTGAGCAAACATTAAACCAATTACTTGTTGAAATGGATGGTTTCGGTGCAAACGAAGGTATTATTATCGTCGCTGCAACAAACCGCCCAGACATTTTAGACCCTGCATTACTTCGTCCAGGACGTTTTGACCGTCAAATTACTGTCGGTCGCCCAGACGTTAAAGGTCGTGAAGCAGTACTTAAAGTACATGCTCGTAAAAAACCTTTAGATGAAACTGTAGATTTAAAGGCTATCGCTCAACGTACACCAGGGTTCTCTGGTGCAGATTTAGAAAACTTATTAAACGAAGCAGCGCTTGTTGCGGCACGTAGTAATAAGGAAAAAATCGACATGGGCGATATCGATGAAGCAACAGACCGCGTAATCGCGGGTGTTGCGAAAAAAGGTCGCGTTATTTCTGAAAAAGAACGTAACATTGTAGCGTACCATGAAGCAGGACACGTTGTTGTCGGCTTAACGCTAGATGAAGCGGAAAAAGTTCATAAAGTAACAATCGTACCTCGTGGCCAAGCGGGCGGTTATGCAGTAATGCTTCCAAAAGAAGATCGTTACTTCATGACAAAACCAGAGTTACTTGATAAAGTAGCGGGCTTACTAGGTGGTCGTGCTGCAGAAGATATCACATTTGGTGAAGTTTCTACAGGCGCTCATAATGACTTTGAACGCGTAACGGGCATTATTCGCTCGATGGTGACAGAGTACGGTATGAGTGATCGTATTGGTCAATTACAATATACGAGCAAACAAGGCGGCGGCGGGAACATGTTCCTTGGCGGCGAATCAAGTGCAGCATTCTCAGACGCGATTTCAAAAGAAATTGATGAAGAAATGCAACGTATGGTAAAAGAACAATACGCACGTACGAAAGAAATCTTAACTGAACGACGCGAACTGCTAGAACTAATCGCTCAAACACTATTAGTGGAAGAAACATTAGATGCAGAACAAATCGAACACCTTGAAAAATACGGTAAATTACCAGAACGTACGTATAGTAGTACACATACAGTCAACTCTGAAGGCCTTTCTGCTAAAGAAAAGGAAGAAGCTTTAGAGGGTGATGTACGCGGTGGAGAAGTAGTATCTGAAGATAAAGTATCTTTAGGGAAAAATACAGACCCAACGAAAAAAGATCTACCTGATGAAAATGTTACTGGAAAAAATAATGACGGTATTCAAGAAGAACGAGATTAATTAATCCAAACAGGCGGCTGAGGCATTGACTTTAGCCGCTTTTTTGTTGCTTCAAACAGTTTCTTTTGTAACCAAAACAAATTATGTTATGATTCTTTCAGAACTTACGCAAGTCATTTATAGAAAAGAGGAATTTTAGCATGTCAGATTATTTAGTTCGAGCTTTAGGCTTTGGTGGTAGCGTGCGTGCATTTGCCGTTCGTACAACAGACACAGTAGGTGAAGCTCAACGTCGCCATGATACATGGCCAACAGCTTCAGCAGCACTAGGTCGTACGATGACAGCTGCTGCCATGATGGGCGCAATGCAAAAAGGTGATGACCTTTTAACAATTAAAGTACAAGGTGATGGCGATATTAAAGGAATTATCGTTGATGCTAATGCAAAAGGTGAAGTACGCGGTTATGCTGTGAATCCTCATGTACACTTTGATTTAAATGCACAAGGAAAATTAGATGTGCGTCGCGCAGTAGGAACAACAGGTTCTCTATCTGTTGTAAAAGATACAGGCTTACGTGATTATTTCACAGGCCAAGTAGAATTAATTTCAGGTGAACTAGGCGAAGATTTCGCATATTACTTCACAAAATCAGAGCAAACACCATCAGCAGTAGGCTTAGGTGTACTTGTAAATCCAGACGATTCGATTCTTGCAGCGGGCGGCTTTATCGTTCAAGTAATGCCAGGTGTGGATGACGAAACGATTACACAAATCGAACAAGCATTATCAAATATCGAACCCGTTTCTAAAATGATTGAAAAAGGCTATACGCCAGAACAAATTTTAGAAGCAGTACTAGGTAAAGATAACGTTGAATTTTTAGATACAAAACCAGTTGCATTCGCATGTAATTGTTCAAAAGAACGTTTCTCAAACGCTTTAATCGGTGTTGGTGAAGTGGAACTACAAGCGATGATTGATGAAGATCATGGTGCTGAAGCACAATGCCACTTCTGTATGGAAAAATATCAATATTCAGAAGAAGAGCTTGCAAGTATAATCGAAGAAATTCGCGTACAAAAAGCATCTCGCTAATTGACACGTAAAAGAGGTCAGGAGTTGATTCCTGACCTCTTTTCTTATGCCGTTAAAACAGTCTTTAGTTTTTGTACCGCTTTTGGTATTTCATTCATTTGTAGATTCGCAAACCCAATAATAAACGAACGATTGTTTGTAGGTAGCATCGTTAATAGAAATCGCTCGAGTGTGAAAAGCTCCACATTTTCCTCCTGAGCTCTTGCGATAATCTCCTCGTATGACGTAGTGGTGTCATAATGAATGATGAAATGTAGCCCTGCTGGTATATCAACAATTGTTAATTTTTCATCGAATACATGTCGCAACTCTTGAATTAGTTTTTTACGAATGCTCTCAAAATGTTGGGCCATCGTCGCTAGATGCTTTTGGTAGTAACCGTCCTTCATAAAATAGTGCAGTGTATATAAATTGAGCGTATTACATGAAGGAAGTAGGTGAGAGAAGTGTTCCTTATAGCGTTTTAATAATGCTGGAGGTAGCACCATATAACTAATGCGAATGCCAGGAAACAATGTTTTTGAAAAGGTGCCCATATAAATCGTGCGCTGGCTTTTATCAAGGCTTTGCAGTGACGGAATATGCGCAGTTTCATACTTGTATTCACTATCATAGTCATCCTCGATAATGTAACGCTCCTGTGGAACATTAAGCCAGTTCAGTAGCTCAAAGCGTCGTGAAATCGGCATGATGACGCCCATTGGAAATTGATGCGCAGGCGTCGTATACAGCAGCTTTACATCACTTTTTACATGCGCTACATTAAAGCCCTGCTCATCAATGGGTACAGGGTGCACCTGCCACTGCTCTTGTTCAATTAATGTGCGATAGCGTGCATAGCCAGGATTTTCAAGCGCAATCGTACCAGGTTCAAATAGCGCCAGTACTTGACTCATTAGACCTTGGCTAGAGGAATGAAAGATGATTTGTTCGGGCTCACAGCGTACGCCGCGTTTGAAATTTAAATGTTTCGCAAGTGTTTGACGTACTGTGTAAGGACCTTGCTGATGAGAAAGATGAGAGAGCTCATCGCGAAATTCGTGGAATGCTTTATGCTCACATTTGGCCCATTCGTTATAAGGAAATTGCTGAAGATTCGTCGCCATATGCGAAAACGATGTGACATGGCGATGTTTATAAGGTTGCTCTTTTAACTCTTCAGGTAGTTTCGGCCACTTTTGCGTATCCTGACTATAATGCGTAATGTCCTCAACAAAATACCCTTTACGTTCTAAGCTATAGAGATAGCCCTCAACGATTAGCTGGTCGAGTGCGACAATGACGGAATTAATGCTGACATTAAATTGCTCGGAAATTTTACGTTTTGATAATAGTTTTTCGTGAGGCTGATAGTTTCCTGATAAAATTTGTTCTTTGATGCGTTCGTACACAACTTGGTATTTATATTTTTTATCTTGAAGAATCATGCGGCACAACTCCCTTTAAGAAAACTGGTTCTTATTTTTTTCGAAAGTGGTTCTTTTCTTTTGCTGAATAAATCGGCATAATTTCAGTAATGTTAGAAAAATAAGATTATTTACAGCGTAAAAATGCTCGAACGAGAAATAGTGTGATGTAAAAAGAAAACTTAATTTTTTTTGCACTAAAAATGACTCAGAGTCATTATACCATATTCTTATTTTTCTGAAAAATAATCAGGACATACCAAAAAGGAGGCGTCATGCACATAGTCAGTTAAACGGATCATCATAATCTGAATAAACAGGAGCTTGAAGGAGGGGACTTCGCTTGGGAATGCGAGAGAAAAGAGTGCCAACAGTGGGTATTGCTCTAATACCCATTATCACCATGGTCATCGTGTTATTTGTAGGGATTTTCATTTATGGAGCTGACCCGCACATACCGATCATGATCAGCGCTGTCGTTGCGAGTTTAGTTGCATTGTACTTAGGATTTTCTTGGAAGGAATTAGAGCAAGGGATTATCAAGGGAATTACCCTTTCCTTACAGGCATTGCTTATTCTAATTATTTTAGGAACATTGATTTCGACATGGTTAGCAGCCGGAATTGTACCGACGATGATTTATTACGGGGTCGAGTTTTTATCACAAGGTTTATTTTTACCGCTTGCCATTATCATTTGTAGTCTTGTTGCTGTTTCCTCTGGGAATGCTTGGACCGCAGCGGGAACGATTGGGATTGCGGTAATGGGTATTGGAACGGTTTTTGGTTACAACCCAGCGATGGTTGCGGGAGCTGTTATCTCGGGCTGTTACTTTGGTGATAAAATGTCCCCTCTATCTGAAACGACGAATATGTCGCCTGGGATTACAGGTGTTGAGTTGTTCGACCATATTCGCAATATGATGTTTACGACGATGCCCGCTTGGGTGATTTCGGTGATTCTGTTCTTCTTTTTAGGCTGGACACAGCATAGTAAAGGTGGAAGCGCCGATACGATTACAACATTACAAAACGATTTAGATGCATTATTCACCATTTCACCATGGCTATTGCTTGTACCGGTCGTTGTGCTCGTATTGATTGGCTTAAAAATGCCAGCGATACCGGGGTTATTAATCGGTTCCATTTTAGGACTTGTGATGGCAGTGGTTGTGCAGGGTGTTTCGATAAAGGAAATGCTCGCGATGATGGTATCAGGATACACACAAAAATCAGACAATGAAATCATCAGCAATTTACTGAATAATGGCGGTATCGAAGCCATGATGTACACGATTAGTCTCGTGATGCTCGCGATGAGTTTAGGCGGGATTTTAGAAAGCACAGGCATTTTGGAAACGCTCGTGACGAGCTTACTAAAGTTCGCGAAGTCGACAGGTAGTTTGATTGCTACGACGGTAGTGACATGTATTTCAGCAAATGTCATTGCTTGCGACCAATATCTTTCAATCCTTCTACCAGGTCGCATGTATCTTTCAGCGTATAAGAAACGCGGGTTACACCCAAAGGCATTGTCCCGAACAATCGAGGATGCTGGAACGATGACCTCCCCGCTCGTACCTTGGAATACATGCGGTGCTTTTATGGCGGCTACACTTGGCGTTGCCACCGTCCAATATGCCCCGTACGCTTTTCTTTGTATCATCAGCCCAATCATCGCCGTCATCTTTGGCTACTTCGATATTAAAATTGCGAAGCTTGATACGTATGATGAAATTCATGCACATGACGATGAGGAACCAACTGAAGAACAACAACAACGTCCATATATTTTAAATAATAAAGTTGATTTCGACTAAAAAGGAGAGAATAATCATGACAAAAAACCAACAAGTAGCAAATTATATTAACCAAGTTTTAAGCTTAGTAGAAAAGAAAGAGTTAACGCCAGAGGATGCAAAATGGATTACAGAAGAAACAGTTGAAGGCTTCCGCGAAAATATTAACCCGGGCTTCTTAGAGTATCGTAAAACGGTAACAGTTGATAACCAATTTGCCGCAGTAGAATGGTCAGATGAGGGCTCTCATTTTAAAGATGTTAATGGTAAAGAATACATCGATTGCTTAGGCGGCTTCGGTATTTACAATGTCGGTCACCGTAACCCGAAAGTATTAAAGGCGGTAACAGATCAATTACAACACCAAGCGCTTCACTCACAAGATTTATTAGATCCACTACGCGGTATGCTTGGCAAAGTATTAGCAGAAATTACGCCAGGGGATTTAAAATATTCATTCTTCACAAATAGTGGGACGGAATCTGTAGAATGTGCGCTGAAAATTGCGAAAATGTACAATACAGAGCGCTCAACTTTTATCGCAGCAACAAAAGCCTTCCACGGTAAAAGTTTAGGTGCATTATCAAGCACAGCAAAAGGCATTTTCCGTAAGCCATTCCAACCGTTAATTCCAGGATTCCGCCATGTACCATACGGTGATTTAGATTATATGCGTAAAACATTTGAAGCATGTCAGGCAACAGGTGATGACGTAGCAGCGGTTATTTTAGAGCCAATCCAAGGTGAGGGCGGTATTATCATCCCAACGCGTGAATACTTACAAGGTGTTCGCGATTTATGTGACGAGTTCGGCACATTATTAATCTTTGATGAAGTACAAACAGGGATGGGGCGTACAGGTGCGATGTTCGCATCCGAGTTATTCGGCGTAACACCAGATATTTTAGCGCTAGCAAAAGCATTCGGCGGTGGTATTATGCCAGCAGGTGCAGTTGTTGGGAATGAAAAAGTATTCTCGGTATTATTCGAAAATCCATTCATGCATACGACTACATTTGGTGGGAACCCACTTGCTTGTGCAGCAGCACTTGCGACAATTAGCGTTTTAATCGAGGACGAGCTACCACAACGTGCGGCAGAAGTCGGTGAATATATGCTAAAAGGTCTTCGCGAGGCAGCGGAAGCACACGGTGATAAAGTATTAGAAATTCGTGGTATCGGCTTAATGATCGGTATCGAATTCCACACAGATGAAATCGGCTATGAGGTATCAAAAGGAATGTTCGATGAGGGCGTGCTTGTAGCAGGTACATTAATCAACTCGAAAACAATTCGTATTGAGCCACCACTAACCATTTCATATGAAGAGGCAGACCAAGTAATTGGGACATTTAAAAAAGTATTAGCAGAGAAGTTTGACGAAGCGTTAGTAAAATAACAAATCATATGAAAAGGGGATGACAAAAATGGAAGCAACGCAAGCAGTGAAAACATTAAAAAACTATATTAATGGTGAATGGCAGGCGCCTTCATCAGACCGCGTGGAAGATGTTATTAATCCAGCGACAGGTGAAGTGATTGGGAAAATTGCCTTTTCAACAAAAGAGGATACGGAGCGTGCAATTGATGCCGCACGTCAAGCATTTGATAGTGGTGTATGGGCTGACGCAACAACGCATGAGCGCGCAGCTGTCCTGTTGAAAATTGCTGATTTAATCGAAGCTGAAGCAGAAGAACTCGCAAAAGCAGAGACAATCGATAATGGTAAAATCTTAGCCGAAGCCGAATTTGATGTAGCTGATGCGGCGACATGCTTCCGTTATTACGCGGGCATTATTATGCACCCAGATGGCGAAACCTATCACGTGCCGGACAACGTACAAGCGATGGTCGTGAAGGAGCCAGTTGGCGTGACGGGTTTAATCGTACCGTGGAATTTCCCAATTTTAATGTCTGTATGGAAACTTGCACCAGCGTTAGCAGCAGGGAACGCCATTGTATATAAGCCTTCAGAGGTAACACCAATGAATGCACAGCGTTTATTTGAGATTTTTGAAGAAGCGGGTGTCCCACACGGTGTGGTAAATATGGTTGTCGGCGACGGTCCAACGGTCGGTCAGACAATTTCAGAAAGCCATGAGGTGGACATGGTGTCATTCACAGGAAGTACAGCAGTTGGCCGTGAAATTATGAAAGCCGCTGCTGGTAATTTGAAAAAGATTTCGCTTGAACTAGGTGGTAAATCGCCAAATATCGTTTTTGCGGATGCCGATTTAGAAACGGCGGTTGATTATGGTTTATTTGGTATTTTCTTTGGCTCAGGACAAGTGTGCTCAGCAGGGAGCCGCATCCTAGTAGAGGAAAGTATCTATGACCGCTATGTAGAGCGCTTTGCAGAGCGTGCGCAGTTGATCAAAGTAGGACCAGGGTTAGATCCTACATCGAATATGGGTGCAATCGTTAGTGAGAAACAGTTGAATCGTATTTTAGACTATATTGAGATTGGTAAATCAGAAGGCGCGCGTCTTGTTGCAGGCGGGAAGCGTGTTGTCGATAATAATCTTGATAAAGGATTCTTTATAGAGCCAACAGTGTTTGCAGATTGTACGCCAGAGATGCGTATTGTACGAGAGGAGATTTTTGGACCGGTCGTGACGATTCAAAAATTCTCAACAGAGGAAGAAGCAATTCGTCTCGCAAATGATACCGATTATGGCCTTGCAGGGGGCGTGTTCTCGGGTGACGGTGCGAAGGCGCTGCGCGTCATTAAAAAAGTACGCGCTGGGATTACATGGGTGAATGATTACCATCCAACATATGTAGAAGCTCCTTGGGGTGGCTACAAGCAATCTGGGATTGGTCGTAGCTTAGGCAAGTACAGCCTTGAAGAATTCCAAGAAGTGAAGCAAATTAATATTCGTTTATCTGTCGAACCAAACGGCTGGTTCCTGGCAGAGTAATATACAAAAAGTGAATTATGTAAAAACACACAATATTCTAAAAAATATTGTGTGTTTTTTCGTTGACATTCGGAAACGGTGAGAGTAAACTTAAAACATATAAAATTACTAGGAATTAGGAGTGGAAAACATTATGACATACCAAATCGCAAATTCTGTTGCTGACTTAGTTGGTAACACACCATTAGTAAAATTAAATCACGCTACAGGCCCGAACGATGCAAACGTATACGTGAAATTAGAGTATATGAACCCAGGTTCTTCTGTAAAAGACCGTTTAGCATTAGCAATGGTAGAAAAAGCAGAAAAAGATGGCATCCTAAAAGAAGGTAGCACATTAATCGAACCAACATCAGGTAACACAGGTATCGGTCTTGCGATGATTGCTGCAGCAAAAGGGTACAAATCAGTCATCGTAATGCCTGATACAATGTCTCTAGAACGTCGTAACCTATTACGCGCTTACGGTGCTGAATTAATTTTAACTCCAGGTGCGGACGGTATGAAAGGTGCAATCGCGAAAGCGGAAGAACTATCTAAAGAAAACGGTTGGTTCTTACCACAACAATTCGAAAACCCAGTGAACGCAGTAATGCACTACGAAACAACTGGTCAAGAAATCGTAAAAGCATTCAAAGAAGCTGATCTTCAAGTAGATGCATTCATCGCAGGTGTTGGTACTGGTGGTACAGTATCAGGCGTTGGTAAAGCGTTAAAAGAAAACTTCTCTGACGTTGAAATCATCGCTGTTGAACCAAAAGATTCGCCAGTTCTTGAAGGCGGTAAACCAGGTCCTCACAAAATCCAAGGTATCGGTGCAGGTTTCGTACCAGCTACGCTAGATACAGAAGTATATGATGTAGTAATCGGTGTAGAAAATGACGATGCATTCGAAACATCTCGTAAAGTAGCAAAAGAAGAAGGTATCTTAGGTGGTATTTCTTCAGGTGCTGCGATTTGGGCTGCTGTTGAAACAGCTAAAAAATTAGGTAAAGGCAAAAACGTTGTAGCAGTACTTGCTTCTAACGGTGAACGTTACCTATCAACTCCTTTATATCACTTCGACGATTAATTCGTTTGAAGCAAGAGGAATCGCGTTTTTACGCGGTTCCTTTTTTTAATGAAAAAAAGTGTCCCAGAGCACAATTTATGTTATATGATGCACGTAGGTAAGAAAAAAGACAGAGAACATGTTGGAGGTAGCGAGACGTGAACATTGTACAGTCAAACACTTTTTCATTAACACCAGATGCCTTTTTTTACGGCTATAAGCAGCAAACAGCGCATCTAGCACATCATCTTTTTTTAGAGAGCGGCCGAGGTGGAAAGCAATCCATTGCCGCATGGAATCCACTCGCTATTGTGGAAGCAATTGAAGGTGGTATCAAAATTACGTGGCGTGATGGTCGCGTAGAGCAGCAATACGGTGAGGCACTACAGCTTGCGGAAGATTTTGTTATGCAGTATCGCACTGATTGCCCGCATGATTATTTTTATGGCGGGGCAATTGGGTTTATTACGTATGATTATGTACGTCAAATCGAAAAAATACCGACGATTGCTGAAGATGACTTACAGGTACCGGATATTTTCTTTTATGTTGTTGATCACTGGGCAGTATTAGATGTCGCAACAAATACCGCACGTATGATGAAGCTAGAAAGTAGCTCTATCGATGTCGAGCAGGCGGCAAGAGACTACGAAGCGGCAGCGACTGTAGGGCTTACTATGCGAAAATTCAATCAAACAGACGCCTTACCGGTAGCGATGGATGTACGTCGTTTAAAATCAATGTCAGGCGCGCAGTTTGAAGCAGCTGTGACAAAAATTCAGGACTATATCGCGGCAGGTGACGTTTTTTCAGGTCAATTTATCGGTGCGCCAGGAGGAAACCCTTGATGTCCCACCAATTGATGTATACGAGGCGCTACGTACATTTAATCCATCACCATATATGTCCTATATCGCGGCACCTACGTTTGCGGTAGCATCTGGCTCTCCGGAACTCTTGATTGAGAAAAAGGGCGACGCTTTATCGACGCGTCCGATTGCTGGCACACGTCCACGCGGTGCAAATGATGCGGAGGATTTAGCCTTAGCGAAGGAATTAATCGACAATGAAAAAGAACGTGCAGAACATGTGATGCTTGTAGATTTAGAGCGCAATGATTTAGGGCGTGTAGCAGCATATGGCTCCGTTCATGTCGATGAATTTATGGTTATCGAAAAATATTCCCATGTGCAGCATATTGTATCGAATGTGCGAGGTACAGCACGCAAAGACCAAACGAATGCAGATATGATTCGAGCCGTATTCCCAGGAGGAACGATTACGGGTGCACCGAAAATTCGTACGATGGAAATTATTGAAGAACTGGAGCCCGTACGCCGTGGTCTGTATACCGGCTCGATTGGCTGGCTTGGCTTCAATGGCGATTTTGATTTAAATATCGTTATTCGCACTGCGTATATTCAGCATAATACGGCATATATTCAAGCGGGAGCTGGCATTGTCATTGACTCGGTACCAGAGCGTGAATATATCGAATCACTTAATAAGGCGAAGGCAATGTGGCAGGCAAAACAGATGGCGGAGGCGTAGCACGATGATTTTAATGGTTGATAATTATGATTCATTTACGTATAACTTAGTACAGTATTTTGGCGAGCTTGGTCAGGAGCTTCGTGTTGTACGCAATGACCAACTGACACTTCAAGACATTGAGGCGCTAGCGCCAAAAATGATTGTTATTTCACCAGGACCACGTACACCAGATGATGCGGGCATTAGCCTTGAGGTGATTCGTTACTTTGCGGGACAGATTCCGATTTTTGGTGTGTGCTTGGGGCATCAAGCGATTGCGCAAGTATTTGGCGGTGATGTTGTGCGCGCAACGCGTTTAATGCACGGTAAAACCTCACCAATTCTTCATAACAATACCGGCGTCCATCAGCAACTCGCAAATCCATATTTGGCGACGCGCTATCATTCGCTAATTGTAGACCGCAAGACCCTACCAGATTGTCTAGAAATTACAGCATGGACAGCAGAGGGGGAGATCATGGGGCTACGACATAAGGAGCTTGCAGTCGAAGGGGTGCAGTTCCACCCCGAGTCAATCATGACCGAAAGTGGCAAGCAGCTGCTCCAAAACTTTATTGATGCATATGTGGAGGTCGGATAAATGTGGTGTTTTCATAATAGTATGTATGTAAAGGCAGAGGATTTACGCATTTCACCGTTTGATCATGGCTATTTGTATGGCCTAGGTGTTTTTGAAACACTGCGAACTTATGACGGCAAGCCTTTTTTATGGCATGAACATTTTACACGAATGCAGGAGGCGCTTAGTGTCTATCATATTCAATTGCCATATACAGAGCAGGAGCTACACGATGTTATAATGGAATTAAATGTGCGTAATGGCGGTGATGATGGTTATTTTCGTGTGAATGTATCAGCAGGGGAAGCGGGCATTGGTCTTGCGAAGACGACTTACGACGAGCCAACTGTTATCGTTTTTCGCAAGCCGCTTGAGCTACCGCCTCGTGGTGCGGAAAAAAATGCGGTGTGGCTAGATACGGTGCGTAATTCGCCGGAGCAACATACCCGTTTTAAGTCACATCATTATGCGAATAATATCGTAGCTCGCTTTGAAGTACCTTCATTAGCATCGCTTGAAGGCTTCTTTTTAAATGATCAGGGCTATGTAGCAGAGGGCATTACGTCGAATATCTTTTGGGTAACGGATGGTATCATTTATACACCGGCCCTATCAACAGGTATTTTACCAGGAATTACGCGTGCACATGTCATGACACTTACCCCGGTGATAGAAGGTACATTTACAAAAGAGGATATGCTACGAGCAGATGAATGCTTTATTACGACGTCGATTCAGGAGTTGATTCCGATTCGTGCAGTAGGTGATAAGCAATTTGCGGGAAGTGATGGTGCGGTCTATCAAGAACTGCATGCACGTTATATTGAAACGATAAAGGAGTCTTAACGGTGAATTTAGAGCATTATAAGCCAGTCGAGATAGCTGGACATACATTAGATTTTCAACATGAAACCTTTGTGATGGGTATTTTAAACGTGACCCCAGATTCATTTTCTGACGGTGGTCAATTTAATACGGTCGAAACAGCCGTTGCCCATGCAAAGCAAATGGTCGCAGATGGCGCAAAAATTATCGATATTGGTGGCGAGTCTACACGCCCAGGGCATACACCAATTTCTGCTGAAGAGGAAATGGCACGAATTTTACCGGTCATCCGTGCGATTCGTAGTGAAGTTGATGTGTTATTATCCGTCGATACATTCAAATCTGAGGTAGCACGCGCAGCAGTTGAAGCGGGTGTTCATATTATTAATGATATTTGGGGTGCACAGCATGATCCGAAAATCGCGGATGTGGCAGCAGAACTGCATGTCCCGATTATTTTAATGCATAATCGTGTTAATACCGATTACGGCGATAACTTCTGGGCGTCTGCAAAAGCTGATATCGAGCGAAGCATTACGATTGCGAAAAATGCTGGTGTTCCTGATGAGCATATTTGGCTCGACCCAGGTGTAGGCTTTGCGAAAACACGCGCGCAGGATTTAGAAATCATGCGTTGTCTACCAGAGCTAAGTGATATGGGCTATCCCGTTCTATTGGCGACATCGCGTAAGCGCGTCATTGGTGATGTACTTGATTTACCGAAGGACGAGCGAATGGAAGGAACAGCTGCTACATGCTGTTATGGTGTAGACAAGGGCTGTCATATGGTACGTGTGCATGATGTGAAGCCGATTGCACGCATGATGAAAATGATGGATGCACTGAAATAGGAGGAAAACAAATGGATTATATTCATATTAAGGATATGGAATTTTACGGCTACCATGGTGTGCTTGAGCAGGAGACTGTACTTGGTCAGCGCTTTCGTGTGACACTTGCGATTGCGGTTGATTTACAGCATGCAGGGGAAACGGATGATTTAACCGATACGGTAAGCTATGCGGAGGTATTTGAGATTTGCCAAAAAATCGTTGAAGGCAAGCCGTATCAATTAATTGAAGCGGTAGCAGAGCACATCGCAAAAGCGGTTCGTGAGGCGTATCCAACAGCAGTGAAAGGCATTCGTGTTGAAGTCATTAAGCCCGATCCACCGATTCGTGGACATTACCGCGAGGTCGCTGTGGAAATTACACGAGGTGACTTTTAATGAATGAAGCTTATATTTCACTAGGGTCCAATATGGGCGATAAAGAGGAGGCACTACGCCATGCCGTTGCGCTTTTAAATGAACATGAAGGCATCCGTGTGTTAGCAGTTTCTTCTATATATGATACGGACCCCGTTGGCTATGAGGAGCAGGATGTGTTTTTGAATATTGTCGTAAAAATTGAAACGACACTCGCCGCACAGCCATTACTCGAAGTGTGCCAGAAAATTGAGCAGGAATTAAAGCGTGTGCGTATCATTCGCTGGGGGCCACGTACGATTGATTTAGATATTTTATTATTTAATGATGAAGTAATTGAAACCGATACATTAAGCGTACCGCATCCACGTATGCATGAGCGTGCGTTTGTGCTCGTACCATTAATGGAATTAGACAAAGCCATCGCATTGCCAACAACAAAACGTACGGTTCGTGAACATCTACAAGAAATTGGCGATGGTGGCGTACGTATTTATCGCTCATTCTAAAAAATTTCAGAGCGTGTACTTTTGCATAAGAGCGCCTTTAAACACAGTGGAATGGACGTAAGCTGTAGAGGAATTAGTGGCGACTTCGTTCATTTCTGCTATTATAGAAGGGTAGATTTTCAAATAATTTAAGCAGAAGTAGTGAATTAGCACGCATTTTTGTGTACAATTAATCCATTATGGACTGTTTTTGTAACAATACTAAGGAGTGAAATAATCGTGGCAGAAGAAATTAATGACCAACAACAGGTTCGACGCGATAAAATGGATGAAATCCGTTCACAAGGCATCGATCCTTTCGGTCACCGTTTTGACCGTACGCACTTAACAAGTGACTTACGCGCTCAATACGCTGACACAACGCAAGAAGAATTCGAAGAAAACCCTGTAGAAGTAGTACTAGCAGGTCGTATCATGACGAAACGTCGTAAAGGTAAAGTAACTTTCGCAAACATCAAAGACTTCGGTGGACAAATTCAAATTTACGTACGTAAAGATGCAATCGGTGAAGATCCTTATGAAATCGTGAAAAAATCCGATCTTGGCGATATCGTCGGTGTAAAAGGGAATCTATTCAAAACACATGTAGGTGAATTAACAGTTAAAGTTACTGAATTTACGTTCCTTTCTAAAGGTTTACGCCCATTACCAGAGAAATTCCACGGTTTACAAGATGTTGAGCAACGTTACCGTCAACGCTACTTAGATTTAATTACAAGTGATGATAGCATGAAAACATTTGTGACTCGTACACAAATTATTAGCGCAATTCGTTCGTTCTTAAATACAAAAGGTTTCTTAGAAGTAGAAACACCGATGCTAAATGCAGTAGCAGGTGGTGCAGCAGCACGTCCATTCGTGACACACCACAATGCCTTAGATGCACAAATGTATATGCGTATCGCAATCGAACTATACTTAAAACGTTTAATCGTTGGTGGTATGGAAAAAGTGTATGAAATCGGCCGCGTATTCCGTAACGAAGGTGTATCAACTCGTCACAACCCAGAGTTTACACTTCTTGAGTTATATGAAGCATATGCAGACTACAACGATATCATGGACTTAACAGAAGATTTATTCGTACACGTAGCACAAGAAGTAATTGGTACAACTCAATTACAATACGGCGACGACGTTATCGATTTATCTAAAGGCTGGAAACGTCTACACATGGTAGATGCAGTTAAAGAAGCTACAGGCGTTGACTTCTTCCAAGAAATGACGAAAGAAGAAGCACAAGCTCTTGCGAAAGAACATCACATTGATATCAAAGATACAATGGAAGTTGGTCACATTATTAATGAATTCTTCGAACAAAAAGTAGAAGAAACATTAGTACAACCTACATTTGTCTATGGTCACCCAGTGGAAATCTCTCCATTAGCTAAGAAAAACCCTGAAGATCCTCGTTTCACTGACCGTTTCGAATTATTCATCGTACGTCGTGAACATGCAAATGCATTCACAGAACTTAATGATCCAATCGACCAACGCGAACGCTTCGAAGCGCAAATGGTAGAAAAAGAACAAGGTAATGATGAAGCGCATGATATGGATGAAGACTTCTTAGAAGCTTTAGAGTATGGTATGCCGCCAACAGGTGGTCTAGGTATTGGTATTGACCGTATGATCATGTTATTAACAAATGCACAGTCAATTCGTGACGTATTATTATTCCCATTAATGCGCCAACGCTAATTAATAATAGTAGAAAAAGGAGCTAGATTTATGCTAGCTCCTTTTCTTTTTGTTTAAAAACAGTGATTTTATAAGGATGTTTAAAATGAGAGAACTTGAAATAGCGAAAGACGTTCTTATGAGAGCAATAATAGTTCAATTTAAGTCTTGTAATAACTGCAAAATTACATTAGAATAGTATTTGTCATCAACGAGGTATTCACACTTGAAAAACTTCGTTAGCAGCTGTATACTAATAAAGTTGCTGAAATAAAGCATTTAAATATTTTTAAAAAAGTTGTTGACATTAAGTTCTCTACTTGATATAATATTTAAGTCGCTAAGAGGTGACGCTAACAAAACGATAAAAAATTCGAAAAAAGAATTTGAAAAAAGTTCTTGACATCGAAAATGAGTTATGTTAGAATAATTAAGTCGCTAAGGAAACTTACTGACAACG
>NZ_HE578967.1:7719-55329 GCF_000307285.2 Kurthia sp. Dielmo | reverse complement strand
TTCCAAGAAGTCAACAACTTTTTTAAAAAAGTTTTTTATGATGTTTTGTTGTTTTCACAACTTTTATATAATAACAATTGTTTCAAGGCTTGTCAAACATTTTTTATAATGTTGTTTGCCAATCAACGTTTATAACTATACATTTCGTTTTATAGACTGTCAACAATGTTTCGTCCAGATCATTACTTCTCTATCTAATATAATGATTTGTTCACTACATCACAAACTTCATTATCTATTTCAACTTTTTTTCTTCTATAATTAATAAATTTAAAACATCATCTATTTCAGCGGTTTTTCTAAAAAAAAAGTAGGAGGCATTGTACAACGCCTCCTACTTTTATGATAATTCACGTATTGTTTCTTCTATATATTATCGAACCCAGATAAAGTACGCTAAGAAGACAAAGAACATAACATACATTAATGGATGTACTTCTTTACGACGACCAGCTAAGATCATCGTAATTGGATAGAAGATAAAACCGACCGCGATACCCGTTGCGATACTGTAGCCCATCGGCATCATAAATACGGTTAAGAATGCTGGAACAGCGATTTCAAAGTCATTCCATTCAATTAAGCGTAATGACGATACCATTAGTACTCCAACCATTACTAATGCTGGTGCTGTTACTGCTCCAGTTAAAACATCTAGTAATGGGAAGAAGAATAGCGATAAAGCGAATAAAATGGCAACGATAACAGATGAGAAACCTGAACGAGCGCCAGCTGCTACACCTGAAGTTGATTCAACATAAGCGGTTGTTGTTGATGTACCGAAAAGTGAACCAATTGTTGTACCAAGCGCATCAGCCATTAATGCACGACCTGCGCGAGGCATTGTACCATCTTTACGAATTAAACCAGCTTTATCTGCTACAGCCATTAATGTACCTGCTGTATCAAAGAAATCAACGAATAAGAATGTTAATACGACAATTAAGAACTGTGTATTTAATAATGAGCCGAAATCATGAATGATTGGATCAAGTGCAACACCAAATGTAGATGATACGCTTGGTACTGCTGAAACGATTGATTCTGGTGTTTTAACTACACCCGTAACCATACCAACAATTGCTGTAATGACGATTGTGAAGAAAATACCACCACTAACTTTTTTCGTTAAGAAAATGACCGCTAAGAAAATCCCGAAGATTGCTAATAGAACACTACCTTGTGAAAGGTCGCCTAATGTAACAAAAGTTGATTCACTTGCAACGATAATTCCTGCGCCTTTTAAACCAACAAACGTAATGAACAAACCGATACCTGCTGATACCGCATATTTTAATTGCTGTGGAATAGCATTAATAATTGTTTCACGAATACCTGTTAATGATAAAAGAATAAAAATAACACCTGAGAAGAATACACCTGTTAAACCAGTTTGCCATGGAATACCATATGTTAATACAACGGCATAAGCAAAGAATGCATTTAATCCCATACCTGGTGCGAGTGCGATTGGGAATTTTGCGATAACACCCATAATTAATGAACCAACGATAGCTGCAAGAGCAGTTGCTACGAATACAGCGCCTTTATCCATTCCTGCATCTGCTAAAATTAGAGGGTTTACCGCTAAAATGTAGGCCATTGCTAAGAATGTTGTGACACCCCCAATGATTTCTCGACTATAAGTAGTACCGAGCTCATCAAATAGGAAATACTTTTTCATGATACTTAATTCCTCCGATGTCGTCTTTTGAAAAAAAGAAAGAGGCATACGACGATTTTGTCATATACCTCAACGATTTCTGCTACTGCAGAGAGAAGAAACACATTGTTTCTTCAATCGTAGTCAAATCATTTACGGTGATTTGGTAGAAACTTTCGAGCCTTATTCTCGATTTTATACGACGACGTTATTTAATTACAGTGATAATATAACACGACTCCCATCACCTTTCAAGCTATTTTACGAACATTTATTATATTTTAAACACTATAGTTCGTGAATCAATTGAGTTTTTCAGATCAAAGCACTTAAAAGGATTATTCCTTGCAATTTTACATAAAAAAAGTGTTAACTGAAGAAAACCACTTACGAGGAGGATACTAAAATGCCTTATATTGCACCCGCTGAAAGATATCAACAGCTCATTTCTGAAAAACGTGTATGGCTAAGTGACATCACACAGCCTACTCACTTTGTTGAATGTGTCATCATGTGGGATGATTCTACAAATCAACTGCATGATGTTTGTTTCGAGAATTGTCGCTTTCAAGAGTGTGATTTTTCTAATTTTGAATTACTAGATGTCGTATTTAAAAAGTGTGATTTATCCAATGTTTTATTCCACGATGCTATTTTATATCGCACGGAATTTTATCAAGGGAAATTACTTGGTACGGAATTTCTACAAACAACCATGAAGCATGTTGGATTTTTTGACTCTGTTATTAACTATGGCCAATTCTCTGAAAGTCAATTTAAAGAATGTCAGTTTAAAAAATGCGAATTAAAAGAGACCCTCTTCCGATATGTGACACTAAATGATGTACTTTTCGACTACTGTGAATTACATGATAGTGATTTTACTGAAACATCGTTTAAAGGAATCGACTTATCCACTTGTGAGTTCGATACAATCCAAATTGATGCAAATGCTTTAAAGGGCTTAACGATTCGCTTTGACCAAGCTGCAAGTTTACTCCCTCCACTCGGCGTTACAATTAAATATTAAAACATAACAAAAGAAGGAATCGCGCTAACGCACGATTCCTTCTTTTTATGCACCTACATATTGGTCAACGAATGCGAGGAGCATTTTATTAAACTCCACAGGTTCTTCTAACTGAGGTAAATGACCAGATGTTTCAAATATATAGGAATGGCCTGTTTTAACACGCTTAGCGCATTCCTGTGCATGTTGATGTGACCAATACGCGCTATGTTCACAACCAACAAATAAAATCGGTACTGTTATTTGAGGTAATACATCCAACCAATTTTCAAAGAAGTGATTAAATAATAGTGGCTTCGTTACAATATAATCAAACTGATGGTCTTGCTTTTTATAATGGGCAATTTTCTCCCGAAGCACGATATCAATCTCTTTGAATGTAGCTTCTGGTAAATCGCGCGCTAGCGTCTCATCGAAATTGTCGTATGTGACATCATACATACCATATTTCCACGACTTATCATTAATCATTTTCGGTGTTTGGTCTATAGACATAATCGCTCGTACATTTTCACTGCCATGTAGCATAATGTAAGCGTAAATTGCTGACATCCCCTGCGAGTGACCAATTAAGATAGGTTTTTCTAACTTCAGTAGCTCAATCAAATCGTGTAAATCTTCACCATGACGTGCAATATGCTGACCATACGTGACATTTTGTGATGCACCGTGATTTCGACGGTCAAAGCCAATTACACGAAAGCCGCCATACGCAAGTAGCGCCTCTACTTGATTAAACCATGATTTTGCGTTTCCGCCGTAACCCGCAATTAATACGATAGGCTGTCCTTCTCCGACATCAAAATAAGAAAGTGTTGCTTGGTCACTTGTAACAAAATAATTCATTTGAAATTCCATGCATGCTTCACCCTTTATTCTAGACATTTATCTATTTAATACCCTTTGGAAAATAGCGGTAAACGGCATAAAAAAAGAACCGCGCAATAGCACGATTCTCTAATTTATTCGACTAGACTACTTCCTAGTACCAACCGTTTTTAACCCAGAAAGATTTAGCTGCTTCCCATGAACCGTAACGTTGTTTAACATAGTTGTTTGCAACGCGTTCTTGGTTAGCTGCAGAGTAATCACCATTTAAGTATGATTTATCTAATTGGTAGCGACCGATGTATTTACCAGTTGCGCTACGTGCTGAGTATGAACCACTTGATTCTTTGTTTGCGATCCACTCTTTAGCTGAGTTAGAACCTGTTGATGCTGAAGTTGTACGTTTGTATGATTGAGTAGCTGGTTTTTTGTAAGTTGCTTTTTGTGTATAAGATTTCTTAGCAGCCGTGTTTGTGCTGTATGATTTTTGCGTGTTGTATGCTGGTTTTTTATACGTTGATTGTGCTTTGTAAGTTGTTTGTGTTTTAGGTGCACTGTAAGTTGTTGTGGCTTGAGAAGTCTTTGTTACAGCTTGTCCTTTTGAAGGAATTGTTAAACGTTCACCTACATAGATCATATTAGGGTTTGCAATTCCATTTGCTGAAGCAATACTGTTTACTAGAGAGAAGTCACCAACATATTTTTGAGAAATCTTTGCTAAAGTGTCTCCTGACTGAACTGTATATGCTGTTTGTGCGCTCGCATTTGAAGCTCCTGCAAATGCTGCTAATCCTACGGCTAATGTTGTTCCGGCTACTAAAGCTTTGATTGATTTCATATTAAATAATTTTCCACCTTTTTTTAAGTTTTGTCACTTTCACGTCTCGTCTTGCACGCTTATATTTTCCTGCGCTTCGTTTTGCGCTCGCTTGTTTTAAGCTGAGATAAGATTACCATGCTGAATTTTGACATAGAAGTCGGAAATATTACAAAAATATTAAAGGACATGCCTTTTATTACAAATTGCAGTAATTTATAAAGACAATTCAGATTATTTAGGTCTTTTTTTATTCATTTTTTAATGTTATTCGATAAAAAAAGGGTTTATATGGTTTTTATAAAAAGAATAAAAAAAATGAAAAATAATAAATTTCTTGTATTTTTTTAAATTCCGGGTGTTTTCTTTAACTTTTTTTACTTTTTAAGTATAAAAAAGGAATTATTTTTAACTTAATTTGTAAATAACATTTTCGTTTTTAAGCTGAATGTATGGTTCATTCTTTTATTTTTTTTAGCACCTTATGTTTTATAAGTAAAAGGCCTTAAAATCACTTAAAATGAGCTTATTACATGACGCTTTCTTCTATAATAAAGAAATTACGAGAGGAGCTTTTCAATGAATCAACAACGAACACCGCTTTTTGATAAGCTAAAAAACTATGCATCAAGTAAAACAACGTTTCATGTACCAGGGCATAAAAATGGTACGGTATTTCCTACATGGGCGCGTACCTACTATCAATCTCTTTTACAAATCGATGCAACAGAGATTACTGGAATGGATGATTTGCATGCACCAGAGGAGGCCATTTTAGAAGCACAGCAATTATTGCAAGATCACTATCAATCTCAAAGAAGTTATTTTCTAGTAAATGGCTCGACTGTAGGAAATTTAACGATGATTTTAGCAACACTTCAAGCTGGAGATTTTGTACTTGTCCAGCGCAACTGTCATAAATCGATTTTAAATGGTCTTGAGTTAGCTGGCGCACACCCTATTTTTCTCGCGCCTTCCTATAACAGTGACTGGCAACTTGCAACAAGTTTAACAACTAATTGTGTCAAGCAAGCGTTCAAACAATTCAAGGAAGTAAAAGCGTTGATTTTAACCTATCCAAATTATTATGGACTCGCTCAGCAAAATATTAGGGAGCTCATTGATACCGCACATGATTACGGAGCAATTGTTTTAGTAGATGAGGCGCACGGAGCTCATTTTACGTTAGATAGCTTTCCAAAGAGTTCTCTTCACTTTGGTGCTGATATAGTTATCCAATCTGCTCATAAAACCTTGCCTGCCATGACAATGGGCTCTTACTTACATATTGGAAGCCAGCGCATAGATTGTGCACGCATTGAACATTATCTTCAAATGTTGCAGTCTAGTAGCCCTTCTTATCCGATTATGGGGTCTCTTGATCTTGCTCGGTTTTATTTAGCCACTTATATAGAAGAAACTCCATTAATACAATCGATAAATCGATTCAAGGAAGCGCTCAATTCACTTGAAATGATCCGAGTAGTAGAAGCTCCTGACTACTATTATGTAGATCCTTTAAAGGTAACCATTCAATCAACACAGCAAGTAAGTGGCTATACGCTCCAAGCCGCTCTTGAATCGGTTGGTATTTATCCAGAACTTGCAGATCCTTATAATGTGCTATTTGTTTTACCTCTCGCTGTTACGGATTATACGGAAATACTTCAAAATATAGCTGTTGCCTTAAAAAATTTAGCAAAAGAAAAACTGCCTACTATACAAAGTGTTCCTTCTCACACGACAATGCTTGCAATGAGTTATGCAGAGCTACGTAACGCTTCAACTGAATTTATCTCAATAAAAGAAGCGAGTGGACGCATTAGCGCTGAAATGGTGACGCCATATCCACCAGGAATCCCGCTTATTATGTATGGTGAAAAAATAAGTGATACGCAACTGGAGGCACTTTCAAACTATGAACGATTTCATGGTGGTGAAAAACTAGCAGAAGGATTACTACGTGTCATCCAATAAAAAATGAGCCACACAATCATGCGTGGCTCATTTTTATATTAGTTTAAGTTACCTGGTACAGTCTTCATGATGCGACCCGAGTTTACTTTCTTCACGGGTGTAGTTGCTGGTCGTAATACACGCATATTGTCACCTCCCTTCAAAGAATCATTAGATTACACTTCTTGTAAGCTGTTTTTCCATACAAGATTCAATACTTTTTTAATATTCTTCTTCTCTGAAGGACATGGACGTTCTCCGGATACAACACGGTACCATGGGCAGTGATTGCCTTGACAAGCTGGGCGGAAGAAGCACGACTGACAAACCGTATCTGTTTCTTCTCCTGACAATAACCATGAAGCGATTTTATCGTAATCTAAATCCATCGTACCATCTGCATTAATATGCCCAACTTTATTCACTTCTTCGTCAAGCACTGTCGTACATTTATAAAGTTGACCGTCTGAGCCGATTACCATTGCATTAGGCTTTGCAGCGTAGCATACAGCAGCTGTTGGATTCAGTGCACCTTCAACCATATTACTCATTGCAAGCCCTTTATCGATTGCTGTTTCTGTAAATTCCCAGATTTTTTTATTCGCTGTAATATGTGTGCATGTTGGAATTTCCTCATCGTTTGGACCACCCCAACGCCCTACTGGACGGAAGAATACACCAAAACGTTTATCCTCTGCAAAATGTTCTTTTAAGAAGTCGATTAAATGTTCTGTTTCACGTAAATTGTCTTCGTCAAAGTTGATGCGGATTGTCATATTGAAGTCACCTTCAACATCGCGTAATGTTTTTAAGTTATCTACAATTCGCTCAAATGAGCCTTGGCCCCCAATCATATGACGACGTGCATCATGGACTGCTTGCACACCATCGATTGTCACCATATATTGAGAGACATTCCATGATAATAGCTTTTCAAATGTTTCACGATTTAAGAAGTAACCATTCGTTACGACATCTGCGGAATAATTAATATTATTATCCGCCGCAATCGTCATATATTCTTTAGAAAGCTCTTCGATGATACCAAGCTCAAGCAATGGCTCACCGCCAAACCAGCTAATGTGTAAATCATTCAATGTTCCTGCACGCTCAGCTACTAATGCTTTAACGCCTGCTTTTGTTTCATCTGTCATACGTCCTTTTGCAAAAGACTCATAACAGTAGCGGCAGCGGAAATTACATTGTTCCGTTGTCATTAAAATTAAGTGCAACATATCGGTACGGTGCATCGATTGGTGTAATAAATCGGCACGTTGCATTTCATTTACCGTATCCTTGACGATAAAGCCACTCTCAAATAGCGCTTGCTTTACTTCTGTATCAAGTGCTGTCGAGCCTTGGCGTTTCAGTGCTGTCATGACTTCCTCGCGTTCGCCTGCTTCGAAGTTCACAATAGCGCCTGTATAGCTGTTGTAAACAACTAACCCGCCGTCCTCTGTTTTTGTTAATGCGTTAAATTTTGATGGTATGTATGTTACCATGCTGATTCCCCCTCATTCATTTCACTTTCGCCAATGAAATGATGTTTTTTGGCCTTCTAAACCAACTGGAGAACATAAAAAATCCACTCATATTTTCATTGCTAAATAAGAGTGGATTGTAGAAATAATCGATTGAATTTGAATGGATGGCTTTTTGCCTGAACAAACGCGGTGCATACAATCCTAAATGGGACAGATTTTGTCTATGACAAAGAACCGTGCAATTAGCGATAAATGCTGCGCTAGATTCACTTCAATTAGACTATTTCCATTCAGTTGTTGTAGGTGGCTTAGAAGTAATATCTTCTTGTACACGCATTGCTCGTTCAACTTCGCCTGAAATACGTGTCATGACAAATTCAATTTTATCGAACATGATTTTATTGATTGTATCATTTCGCATGCCTTTTCCCTCACAACTGTTTAGAATCTAATTGGTCGTACATTTCCGTTTATTACGAAGATGCTATGCACAAATGCGTACACCCTTCGTAGATAAATTAAGTGTATCGGTCTTAGTACTAGGTGTCAATGCGTTTTTTTATTTCCTGAATGTATTTATAAATACTAACCTCCGACATTTGAAATGCTTGTGCAACTTTGACAATTGCATCTTTTAATTCAAAAAAGCCTCTATCATGTAATACCTCAACTATTTTGATTTTTTCACGTTTCAATAACGGCTCATTCTGTAAATTGCGCCCATTCGTCAATTGTTGAATTGTATCTTCTACCACATGATCTGCATTCAAATAAAAATTCTCGGTAATTTCCTGAGGTGGTCGCTTATCCACTTTTTCTCGCTGTATCATCGCAAGTCCCTCAGTCAAAAGTTGCTCAAGTGTTTGGAGCTGTGCGTTATCACGATTAATGCAAATCATCCCGATCAACTCACCTAATTCATCTTTAATAAAGAAACTAGATGACTCTAGTGTTAAACCACTAGCTGTCATCGTCTGATAATTTGTAATGAAATCCTGCTGCTCATACCCTTTTTCACGTAAGATTTTAATTAAAAAATCTGTTGCTGGAGCACCGATTTCACGACCCGATAAATTATTTTTAATATACACAACCGATGACGTAAGGCCACTACCGATATCCTGTAGTACAATTTCTGAACGTGGCCCGAGTACATGGGATAAAAACTCTAATAAAGGAATGTATTTTTTTAACTCCGGATTCATCTGCTCACCTCTATTGTAATGCCTGAGCTAAGTCTTCGAGTAAATCTTCAATATCTTCAATGCCACAAGATAGACGTAATAGTTCATCACAAATTCCTTGATTTAAACGTTCATGCGCAGGTAAGCAAGCATGGGACATTGTGGCAGGGTGTGATAAAATCGATTCCACGCCACCAAGACTCACTGCTAAAATCGGTAGCTGAATACGTTCTGTAAAACGAATTAAATCCTCTTTTGTATGTAGCTCAAACGATAAAACAGCCCCACCATTTTGTGCCTGCTTCATGTGAATAGCCTGTCCTTTATGATGCGCTAATGTTGGATAATAAACTTTCTTCACCTGTGGATGCTGTACTAAAAACTGCGCAATCTTTTCAGCATTTTCAATCGAACGCTCCATTCGAAGCCCCATCGTTTTCATACCTCGTAATACGAGCCATGTATCCTCTACGCCTAAAATAGCTCCAAAGTTTTTTTGGTACAGCTTTAATTTCTCGTACAGCACTTCATCATTCGTTGCCGCAAGCCCTGCCACTACATCACTATGACCATTAATAAATTTCGTCACGCTCTCAACGACAATATCTACGCCGTACCCAAGTGGCGATTGGTAAAGCGCCGTCATGAATGTATTATCCGCTGCTGTTAAAATCTCATGCTTTTTCGCCAGTGCCACAATTGCTTCGATATCACTGATTTTCAGCAATGGATTCGATGGTGTTTCTAAATACAGCATCGCCGTATTGGGCTGAATTGCCGCCTCGACTGCGTGAAGATCCGCAAAATCAACAAAAGTCGTTTCAATATGAAAATTCGGCAATACTTCATTTACAAATTGGCATGTGCCGCCATATACTTCATTCGGTAAAATAATATGCTCACCAGCCTTTACAAGCATTAACACATTCGAAATCGCTGCCATGCCTGATGAATAAGCGAGTGCATAGCGCGCATTTTCAAATGATGCTAGCGCCTCTTCTAGTGCATGAACAGTTGGATTACCAAAGCGTGTGTACGAGAATTGCTGTGAATCGTCATAAAGCTTTTGCTGATGAAACGTCGATGTTTGGTACTTTGGAATGGATGACGCGCCTGTGTATGCATCAATTACCGGATAGTCATGTAATAATTTTGTGTTTGTTTTCATTTAGATTCCTCCGCCCCTCTAGCGTAGTCAATAAGTTGTTGGAATAGGCGATTCATTAGCGGCTCACTTTTATGAAGCATTTCTGGATGCCACTGAATGCCTAGAAGAAATGGATAATTCGTATGTTCAATTGCCTCAATGGCCCCGTCTGCTGCAGTTGCGCTAATGACGAACTCTCTAGCTGGGTGCTTAATTAATTGGTGATGAAATGAGTTCACACGTAGCGTCTTCTCTTGTAAAATTCCTTGTAATATCGTTCCTTCTTCAATCGTCACCGTATGGGTCACAAGCTCTGGATTATGACCCTGCATATGCTTAATTGTCGTATTTTCACGATGCGCTAAATCCTGCCACAAGCTGCCACCATGGCACACATTAATGACCTGTGCCCCGCGACAAATACCTAAAATCGGAATGCCCTTCTTTTTCGCAAGCTCGATTAATGTAAATTCAAATCGGTCGCGTGCTGGATAAATGTCGCCAAGCGCAAGCTCTGGCTCCTCATCATAAAACTGCGGACTAACATCATGACCACCAGATAAAATCAGTGCATCAATCGTGTCGATATAATTTGCAATGACCGTTTCCTCCTCTACAACCGGTAAAATAAACGGCGCACCCCCGTTTTGCACGACCGCATGAATATAATCCTCATTTACATAACTTCTACGATATCCTGGAAATAGCCCACCTTGATCAATAATGACACTGCCTGACACACCAATAATCGGTAATTTCTTTTCCAACACACTCACCTCTTATAATTTTTTATAAGTAATTTATAAATAATTATAAAGAAAAGACGTAAAAAGTTAATGAGGCGATGGCATTTAGTTTCAAAATAGGATTAGGGTGCAAAATAGCTATATACCGTTTTAAAGCATTAAAAAAAAGACTCTCACATGGTGCGAGAGTCTTTTCGTTTATCTTATTCCCACTCGATTGTAGCTGGTGGCTTAGATGTAATATCATACAGTACACGGTTGACGTGGTCGACTTCGTTTACGATACGTACAGAAATTTTTTCAAGTACGTCGTAAGGAATACGTGCCCAGTCAGATGTCATACCGTCGATAGATGTTACGCCGCGGATACCGATTGCGTAGTCATACGTACGGCCATCGCCCATTACACCAACTGAACGGATGTCTGGTAATACGCAGAAGTACTGCCAGATGTCGCGGTCAAGGCCGGCTTTTTTGATTTCTTCACGTAGGATGAAGTCCGCATCACGTACGATTTCTAATTTTTCTTCTGTTACTTCACCAAGAACACGGATACCTAAACCAGGACCTGGGAATGGTTGACGCCATACAACAGCTTCTGGAAGGCCTAATTCAAGACCAAGTGCGCGCACTTCATCTTTGAATAATGTATTAAGTGGTTCGATTAATTCAAATTTCATGTCTTCAGGAAGACCACCCACATTGTGGTGAGATTTGATTGTTTGTGCTGTTGCTGTACCTGATTCGATGATATCTGTATAAAGTGTACCTTGTGCTAAGAAGTCCATATCTTTAAGCTTCGCAGATTCTTCGTCAAATACGTAAATGAATTCGTTACCGATAATTTTACGTTTTTGTTCTGGGTCAGAAACGCCTTTAAGTTTGTTCATGAAGCGATCACGTGCATCGATTTTGATTAAGTTCATATCGAAGTCTTCTGTGAAAGTTTTCATTACTTGTTCAACTTCACCTTTACGGTTTAAGTTGTGGTCTACGAACATACAAGTTAATTGGTCACCAATAGCTTTGTGGATTAATACCGCAACAACTGATGAGTCAACGCCACCTGAAAGTGCGCAAAGAACTTGTCTGTCGCCAACTTGAGCACGGATTTTTTCGATTTCGATTTCGATGAAGTTCGCCATTGACCAGTCGCCTTTACAGCCACAGATGTCTAATGCGAAGTGACGAAGTAAATCGTTACCGTATACAGAGTGACGTACTTCTGGGTGGAATTGTACAGCGTAGAATTTGCGTTCTGGGTTTGCCATCGCAGCGATTGGGCAAGAAGCGCTTGTTGCGATTGTTGTGAACCCTTCTGGTGTTTCGGTTACTAAGTCACCATGGCTCATCCATACAACTTGTTCTTTCGGTGTATTAGCGAATAATGCATTCTCTTCTAATACGTTGATTTCAGCTTTACCATATTCACGGTGAGCAGCTTTTTCTACTTTACCGCCTAAAGTGTGAGACATTAATTGCATGCCGTAGCAAATACCTAAGATAGGTAAACCAAGTTCAAAAATTGCTTCATCAATTTTGAAAGCATTGTCGTCATAAACTGAGTTTGGACCACCCGAGAAAATGATACCTGTTGCGTTTAAGTCTTTTAATTCTTGTGCAGTAATTGTATGTGCGTGTAATTCACTATAAACACCGAATTCACGAATACGACGTGTGATTAATTGATTGTATTGACTACCGAAATCAAGAACGATGATTTTTTCTTGATCTTTTAGTTGTGTACTAGCTGACAACTTATTTCCACCTCTTCAATGTATTTTGTGTATAACTGATGACCCAATCTTTTTAAAAAAAGGACGTGCGAAAATAAACATTTTCTACACGTCCTCTCAACTGATAGATGAATAGACGAAAACACCTTATAGTAAGGGACTTCGTGCATTCACCTTCATAGTCAAGTCATTTACGGCAACTTGGTAGAAACATTCGATCCATATTATCGAACATATATGAGGGTAATTCAATTATAACTCTTTGAGCTTAGTGTACCGTTTGAATGGTGTAAAATCAACCTCTTACTTTATTGATTAAATATTGCCAACTTTCTTTCAACTTATCCCACTGCACTTCTTCCGCACTTGGATCATAAATATAACGCTCATATTGTGCAACAAATGCCTTCATATGATGTTCGCCAAGTTTTTCATCGACCCGCTTCGCAAATTGCTGGAGTGTTTCACTATCTGCTTTTTTCAAACCATACATAGCAAGTACCTTTAATAAGTCATTGTATGCTTGTTCAATCGATACAGTCGATTTTGATGCATAGCGTGTTTTCACATATTGTGGAATCCATTTCTTACGCGTGCGCCAGAAACCATATGCTACGACAAGGACAACGAAACCTACAAGCCAAGGCCACCATGTAATGCCCTCTTCATCTGCTTTGCTAGTATCTGTTTGTGGCTCTTGTTGTTGCGGCTCTGGTTTTTCTTGCTGTTGCTGTTGCTCTTTCTTTTCTTCCTCTGCTTCAGGTGTTTGCTCATCTGCAGAAGGTTGTGTGTCATTCTCTGGACGTGTATCATCCTCTAATTGATTAAAGCCACTAAAGCCAATTGTCGGCTCAAATTGCATCCAACCAACACCTGGCATATAAGCTTCAACCCATGAGTGAGCATTATTATTCGTCACTTCAAAATGCGTTGTCTTGTTGTTTGTATCGACAACATCGCCCTCAGAGAAACCTTTCACCCAACGTGCAGGAATCCCTTGTGAACGTAGCATCACTACCATCGCTGTTGAGAAGTTATCACAATAGCCAATCTTCGTATCAAATAAAAACTGGTCAACATAATCTTGATTGTCTTCCGGATAATCGACATCACTACGTGAATAGCGGTAACCATTAACACTAAAATAAGATTCAATCGCGGTCGTCTTGTCATAGACACTCGTTTCATCTTTTGTGATTTCACGAGCTAATGCACGTACACGACGAGGTAAAGATTCTGGCAGTTGTAAATACTTATCAAAATCTTCATCTAAGTTTTGTAGTTCATGCATCGATGTTTTATTTAATTCACTTAATTTATACGTTGGCGGACTATAGCGCATACTGTATTTTGTAAGTGTTGTACGCTGTTCATCCACAGTCGGACGGATTTTTTCAGTATCGAGCTCAACATAAAATCGATTCGTGTCCTTATCATTTGACTCGATTTTTCGCAGTCCATATGGCTGTGCTAAAAATTGATATTGCTTATGCATATTAATTTTCATTATATCGGTATCATCGGATGGACCAGATTTAATAGACAATGGCACACGATCATCATAATCAAATGAGCGGACATAAATATCGCCCTTCTTCCGTTCCCAACCCTTGCCTGTGTAAACATACTTTGTATCGACACGTAAATACTGTGCATCCTTCGCCCACACATCAAATACCGGTGTATCATCCAGTTCAAAGCTACCACCAAGTCGTGTGTCATCCTCTACGTAGCCAATTTTCCCGGTTGGCGATAATTGCTTATTTACCCAATCATTGATTGCTTCAATAGGCGCAGGAAGATCGACTGCAGGTTCACTTTTTGGCATAAAGTACGCAAAGGCACTACTAACAACAATCATTAAGAGTAGCGGCACCATTAGCTTAATATAGCGTAGTAGCGTTGGTTTCATATGATGATTGACGAATACTTTTTCAATAAATAGCATCCCAACTAAAAAGAAGCCAATACACATGACGCGAATTAATGGATACGTCGCATCGTATTCTGTAAAGGTATCAATCGATGCGAGGAAGAAAATCGTCATAAAGAAAAATAAAAAGATCGAATAACGTACAGTTAACCAATGATGGATTAAATAAATCGTCATCCATAGTAGCACGAGAAAAATAAATGTACGCGCGCTATCGGTCACATTATCGATGTGCAATGTAAGTAGTGCCTTCACACTCGTTATAAATTCATTAAAAATTACGGGGATTTCAGATGGTGTTAAATTGCCATGAATATAAAAGACAATAAAAGCGATAAAGCCTACCTTTAATGCCGTGTTACACCAAGCAGGCCAAATCGTAATAAGATTGGTCGCAAAGCATAAGATTACAAAGGTTGTAATAAGTGGTAAATGACCTGTTCCCGTCAATTCACTAATTGGACCGAGCCATTCATACAACATTAAAAAAACGAGTGTATATAAAATAAGTAAACTTGCCCAGTGGAGGGTAGGTGATTTTCTCATTAAGCCTTCCCTCCTTCAAATGCTGCCGCAAAACGATTTGCCGGCACATAGATAATACGCATTCCTCTTGTTGCTGCGCGTTTTTCGACATCCGTTGCGGCATGGACTTCTGTTGGATTTACAATAATAAAAATGACGCAATTTTTCGGTGTTGCTGCTGTATTGGATAATGCTTCAACCCATTCATTCGTTAAAGAAGAGGTAATAAAATGGATAATTGCTGCTTGGCGTAAGTCCTCGTTATACGAATACATTTTTTGCGCATCAAATACTTCTTCTTGTACACCTGCTAAATGAACGAGCAAACTTTGTAATTGCTCATTCGTCTGTAAATTTTGCGCGGTAAAAGGACGTGTACTAGCGGTCATATAGCTAAGTGATTCATGCTGTTTTTGAGCCGATGCAAGAATGGATGCAGCAAAGGAAACCTGTGGCTCAAAATATTCGCTCGGTAATGTATCAAGAACAATCCATGTACTATCATCACGATATGGCTCAAATTCCTTCGTTTGAAGCTTCCCTGTTTTCGCAAAACTCTTCCAGTGAATCCAGCTCATGCGGTCACCCGCTTCATAATCCCGAATACCGGCAACGACATTTGTATCCTTCAAGCGACTTTGTAGTGCCTTCGCGCTACCTGGTGTTTTGTAGCGCAGCATTTTTTTATAAACAAGTGGCTGAATTTTAGGGAATACAATAACCGTTCGCTTCCCCTCGATAAATTTCGTTTTCTTTACCCAGCCAAAAAAGTCCGTCACCGTTACATACACGCCAACGAGCTGATGCTCACCGCGTGGTACATCCTGAATTGCATACGTCCACGACACTTCCTTGCGAAATCCTAACGCCACAAGACGTCGTGTTTCGTGTTGCTCAACCGAATCAAAAACGCCTTTTGGTAGCACTTCCTCTACGATGACGTACAATAACGGCCATCGATTTTCACGTGTTAATGTGACGGTCATCTCTAACGTATCATGCTGTTCTAGTCGCGTATTATCGGTCGAGCGCCTGACGTCAAATTGACTAATTGGCATAAACCAAAGCATGATAGAATACACAAAAGGTGGTACGAGCATGTAAAAAATAAACCAGCTCGTAAATCCTCCCTGTAGTAGTGCAAAGCAAAATGACACGATTAATAACACGACAACAAACAGCAACCGAAATAATGCGGATGAGCTCAATCGTGTGTATTGCTTTTTCATAGCGCTTCAGACTTTCTTGTTGGTACAGCTGTATTAAGGACGATACGACCAACGATATCTTCTGCGCTCACATTGTCATAGCGCGCCTCAGGTTTTAAAATCAGACGATGTGAAAATACAAATGGCGCTAAATATTGAATATCATCTGGTGTCACAAATGTACGTCCTTTTAATAACGTATATGCCTGTGCAGCTTTCATTAAGGCAATCGAACCACGCGGGCTAGCACCTAAATAAACATACGGATGCTCACGCGTTGCTTGCGCTAATGTCACAATATATTGTTTTACTAAATCATCGACATGAATTTCCTTTACTTGCTGCTGTAAGTGAATCAACTCTTCTAGTGTCACAACCGATGTTAATGTTTCGATTGGTTTTGTTGATTCCGCACGGCGTAGCACTTCAATTTCATCTAAAATATCTGGATAGCCCATTTTTAACTTTAATAAGAAGCGGTCAAGCTGTGCTTCTGGTAATGGGTATGTACCCTCGTATTCAATCGGGTTTTGTGTCGCCATCACAAAAAATGGTTTCGGAATTTCAATCGTTTCCCCGTCAACCGTCACAGCAGCTTCCTCCATTCCTTCAAGTAGCGCTGCCTGTGTTTTGGGTGACGTACGATTGATTTCATCGGCTAAGACGATATTCCCCATTATCGGTCCTGGTCGGAATTCAAACGCCATGTCTTTTGGGTTGTAAATTGACACGCCAAGCACGTCAGACGGTAGTAAATCCGGCGTAAATTGAATACGCTTAAATGTTGCACCAACGGATTTTGCGAGCGAGCGTACCATCATCGTTTTACCGACACCTGGTACATCTTCTAGTAGTACATGGCCTTGCCCGAGTAACGCCACGACGCTTAGTTCGGCGATATGACGTTTCCCGATCATTACTTTCTCAATATTATCAATGATTGCTTGTAGCTTTACTTGTGTATCCATTCCTCATCCTCCAAGTATTAATGATTATCAATTATACCATGTACCTACGTTTTCTTTTGCGTCGAAAGTATTTGTTAAACAACCTGCCATAAAAAAAAGAGCCGCATATCATCAGCTCTTCCGTGTTAATTATGTGTGGCAAATCCGACATTGCGCATAAATAATTCTTCCAAATGTGACACTTTTTCTTGTTGTAAAATAGATTGCAGTTCTCCTGTCATGAACACGTTGCCATCATGAAGTAACAGCACATCATCTGCTAGCTCTTCAGCAAACGATAGTAGATGTGTTGAGAAAAGTATCGTTTTTCCTGCTTTCTTTTCTTCACGTAAAATTTGCTTTAGCTCTGCAATCCAGTGCAGGTCTAGGCCATTTGTCGGTTCATCTAAAATAAGTAATTGCTCATCGCCTAAAAGGCTTTGTGCTAAATTAAGTCGCTGACGCATCCCACGCGAATATTGGCGTACACGTTGTTTACGATACTGCCATAAACCAACACGTTCGAGCACTTCCTGACAGCGGGATGTTGGCAATTGTTTCATCGTCGCAAGTAGTTGAATAATTTCTTGTGCTGTAAGTGCTAATGGAAAATTAATATCGTCTGGCATATACCGAATTGACTTTCCATCTGCCCAAACAATCGTTCCTGCATCTAGCTCTTCTTCCTCAATTAATAAACGAATTAACGTCGACTTCCCGGCCCCATTTCCACCAGCTAAAGCAATAATTCGCCCCTCATTTAATGAGAACTTAATGCCATGCAATCCTTGATGATTGGCATATTCTTTTGTTACAGCTTCGCCTTCAACAATGGTCTTCATTATACGTCACGTCCTTTTTTACTTAAAATCCAATTTGCTAAACCAAGTGGTGTAATGACCCACAATGCACTTAGCATAATAAATAAGAAATAGCCAAAAAATGATGTGTAAAATTCCGTGAAATCATAAAAAGCAGGTCCGAGAACAGTCGTTTGACCAGAGAACATAAAGTAACCAAAGCGTAGCCATTCTGCTGGATTTAAGTGAATCATCACGATAGTCAGCCATTTAAGCATGGTGCCAGACACAATCGTGCCAAGAGCCATTAAAATATATGAAAACAGTAGTAAGCTCACAGCCCATATGACGAGTGAAAGAGATAAGGCATGCAAACGATTTTTCGCAAGTACCCCACAAAATACGGCAAGCGCTGAAAAAATAAGTACCATAAAAATCGATAAGAAAATAAAAACAACAGGTAGCTGCATATGTCCCGTGATGCCAGACATCGTTAGGACAACACCGAATGCTAGTAATAAAATTAGCAAGAAAGATAATACGATGGCAACGTATTTACTCCATAAAAACCCGAAAATACTCATAGGATATGTTTTTAAAAGCGCATACCACCCTGACTCGATATCACCTGCCACACTCATACTACCAATCGTCAATGTAAATAAAGGTAATAGAAATAATAATAAATTAAGGAAGCTTGCTGTTTGCCGTGTAAATCCATCCATCGGTAAGGCCATTTGCTGAATAAGGGATATTGCTGCAAAGACAACGACAAAGAGCACTGCTACAAGTTGCATCCAGCGACTGCGTAGCATTTGCTTCCATTCTAGTTTAATGAATAAAGCCATTACGCATGCCCACTCCAGTCCATCGCTTTCACCTCTTCAAATGAGATGACTTTCCCTTTACCTTCCGAATCAATAAATTGCTGTGCTTCCTCCTTCGTTTTAAAGGCAATCACACCGTAACTCATTGGCGTAGAAATTTCTTTATCTGATACATAAATCGCCGTTTCTACATTTACCCAAGTGTCTCCGCTAAAATCTTTAACAAACGCTTCTCCAATTTGTTTTTTATCCGTTTTTGTATAGTATTCCATCAGACAGCCAATATCATCGAATGTCTCGTAATCACCATTTGCGAGTGCTACTTGTGCTGCATATTTTTCAGCAGCTACACTCATATTACAAATTTTGCAAATATCCGTCGCCGGATTAATATCACGTGCTTCAAACGATTTATCTCCACAAGCACTTAACAATAATGAGGTTGCCATCGCACCTGCTAGCCATATTTTTTTCTTCATTGTTTAACACCCTTTCTCCAAAGAAATATTGCACCAGTTAGCATGATAAGACCAATCAAAAATGACCATAAATGAAAAGCGTACTCTTTATGAAACGCACTCGTTGGTTCCATCATCGGCGTACTATCGACTAGCTGATTTGTTTCGACACGATTCGTTTGCTTATCCATTTGGTTCAACATAATGACAGCGGGTGATTCAATAAAGTATTGATACGCCGGCTCTCGCACCATCCACTGGCCAAAACTTTGTAGTGCTACATAATTTGTGTCGCCTACTCCGTTGTCATCAATATCATTTCCATCGTAATCATCATAATAGTTTTTGTCGATTCTACTATCACTACCATCCGAACGAATGTTTAAAATGTTACCAACAAAATCATTGTTCGTTACCGTATTGTTTTTATCTGCCGCTGTAAATTCAATCGCGGTTTGATTGGATGAAAAAATATTATGCTGTATTTGCGCATTTTTTAATGTTTGGCTCAAAATACCAGTTCGATTCCCTGAAAAAACATTGTTTTCTGCAACAATATTTTCAGCGTTATATAATGTAAATCCAGAGGAATTCCAGTCCCATTGTAAGCTAATATCGTTATAGCGAAGTGAGGCATTTTTTGCGAGCATCAGCATAATCCCTGTTACATTTCGCTTGAGTGTATTGTGTTCCGCCTTGATACCATCTGCATACATAAAATGAAGACCATAACGGCTATCTGTCGCAATATTATTTGTCACCGTAACATCTTTTGTATGTTCTAAATAATATGCGTCTTGCACAGACGTTACATTATTATGATCAAGCGTTACGTTACTACTTTTAAATACCGCTAGACCATAACCTTTTGAAGCGAACTGTCCATCGATTCCTTTTAGCGTCAACCCTTTAATCGTCACGTCTTTTGAGTCATATACTTGAACCCCACTAAACATTTGAATCATCTCAAGCTTGTCTAATTGAATCTTTGATGAATTTTTCACGACAACTGCTGCATTAGATTGTAAAAAGTGTAGCCCTTTTAACGTGACGTTTTCGGCATCCTTAATTGTAAAGACCGGCTTGTCGCTATCAGACATGAGAAGGGTTTCTTCACCACCTATTATGGTAATGGGCTTTTTAATTACAGCAGTTTCCATATATTCACGATTAAATAATGTTAACGTTCCTCCTACAGGTGTTTTATCAATTTGTTGTTGCAATGTATCGGCACTTGCTGAAAGTGTAAAGAGAAACAACGTAGCAAAAAAGGCTATCCAAAAATGCAGTCTTCTCAAAGACGTATCCCCCATTCATTTAATGCCCATGTGACTCCGTTGAATCGTCCATCTGTTCACTTTGCATGTTCATTTTCATCTTCATTTTTTCATGTGCCTTATCATCTATGTCCTCTACCGCAACTAGTTTTGATCCTTCATGCTTATCGATAAACTTCTGTGCATCCACCTTCTGTGCAAAATAAGCAAAGCCGTAATTCATTGGTGTTTTAATATCGCCTGCTACAACAGCTGCATCTTCTAAATGAATCCACTCTTTTGAATCGTAATCTCGCACAAATTTTTCAAGTGTTACGTTATGTTCTCGTTCGTAGTTCAACATGCAACCCGCATCATCAAAAAATAAATTTTTTCCTTTATCATCGATTGCCTGAGCCGTAAAAGCACCTAGTTTATTGTTTTTTTGATAAACCTTCATGTTACAGAATGCACATTTTTCATCCTTTGCTGGTTCTTTTAAACGATTGTCTACTGGTGCTGCGGTCGTTTGATTTTCTGAAATGGTTGTATTTTCACTGTTTACTGAAGTTGTATTTTCTCCACAACCTGCTAATAATAACCCTGCTATTACCACTGCTCCACCCAATTGATAGTTCACGTTTTAAAACTCCCTTCAAGTTGTTTCTATCATTTATTGTAGCCAGCAATTGTGAAATAAGATAAAAATCAATTTGACGTTTTAAATACAACTAATAAAAAAAGAGAGACTGGGATACAACACGTCATGTTTCTTTTTTAACGTTCGCAACGAAAAACCGGAACCGCACTTTCGCGCGATTCCGGTTTTTTATGCTCATAGGAGAGGTGGTTTTTACACGTATGTCAAAGCTTCCCCTCGCTTATTATTTCCAAAAATCATCATATACCGTAATTGGTAGATGACGTTTATGTTGTGTTTTCAAATAATGACCTTCTAAAATCTTCTGTGCCGCTTCATCGATTTGTTTACCTTCTAAGTAATCATCGATTTGCTCATACGTCACACCTAGTGCATCCTCATCGGGAATACCTGGTCGATTTTCTTCTAGGTCAGCTGTTGGCTTTTTCTCATATAAATGAGTTGGACAATCTAGTGCTTTTAGTAACGCCTTGCCTTGGCGTTTATTCAAGCGCCAAAGCGGAGTTAAATCTGCTGCCCCATCACCAAACTTCGTATAGAAGCCTGTAATCGCCTCTGCTGCATGATCTGTACCAAGGACAACACCCGCATTTACTGCCGCAATCGCAAACTGTACTTTCATACGTTCACGCGCTTTTTCATTCCCCTTAACAAAATCGCTTAGTTCAATACCCGCTTCTTTTAACGCACTAACGCCCGCATCAACAGCTGGTTTAATATTGACTGTATACGTTTTCGTTGGTTGAATAAATGCAAGTGCATCCTCACAGTCTTTCTCATCTGCTTGGATACCATATGGTAAGCGTACAGCCCAAAATGAATACGTTGCGGCGCCTGCTTCTTCATTTAACTCATCGACTGCAAGCTGCGCTAATTTACCAGCAAGCGTCGAGTCTTGTCCGCCTGAAATACCTAGCACAAAGCCTTTTACAAAGCTATATTTATGCGCATAGTCTTTTAAAAAATCAATGGTGCGACGAATTTCTTGCTCCGCATCAATGGTTGGTTGTACATGAAGCTCTTCAATGATTTGTTGTTGCAATGTCATGCTTATGCCCCCTCAATTTCATCTACAGTGCGTTGTACCATTTCCTTTACTTCTTCGATATTACGCATTTTATTATCCCAACATTTTTGACTTAAATCCACTGGGTATGCTTCTGGATTTAATGAACGTTTGTATTCATCCCATAACTGGTCAAGATTTGCGAAAGCATATTGTTTCATCTCTTCCACAGTTGGTGATTCGTAAACAACTTCCCCATTTGCAATCACTTTTTCGTGTAAGTTTTTCGCTTCAAAGTTCGTTACAAATTTTGAAATGAATGTGTGTACTGGGTGGAACATTTTTAAACGTTCCTCTGAGCTTGGGTCCTCATCATGCATACAAATATAATCGCCCTCTGCTTTGCCATTTTCACGGTCGATGATGCGATATACCTTTTTATGTCCAGGGGTTGTCACCTTTTCTGCATTAGCAGAAATTTTGATTGTATCTTGCATAACACCATTTTCATCTTCAATTGAAACAATTTTATAAACAGCACCTAATGCGGGTTGATCATACGCTGTAATAATTTTTGTGCCGATTCCCCATAAATCAACACGTGCATTTTGCGCACGTAAATTCAGCATTGTATATTCGTCTAAATCATTTGATACGACAATTTTCGCTTCTGGGAATCCCGCTTCGTCTAGCATACGACGCGCTTCTTTTGATAAGAATGCAATATCCCCGCTATCTAAACGAACACCGATAAAGTTAATTTTATCGCCAAGTTCTTTCGCTACTTTAATCGCCATCGGTACACCAGATTTTAATGTATCGTATGTGTCGACTAAAAAGACACAATCTTTATGACGACGTGCATACGCATGAAATGCCTCATAGTCGCTACGGTATGATTGCACAAGTGAATGCGCATGTGTACCCGCAACTGGTAAATCAAATAATTTACCCGCGCGTACATTACTTGTTGAATCAAAACCACCAATAATCGCAGCACGCGTACCCCAAATCGCTGCGTCCATTTCCTGTGCTCGGCGTGTACCAAATTCCATGACCGTTTCTTCACCCGCCACATGCTTGATGCGGCTCGCTTTTGTTGCGATAAGTGTTTGGTAATTCACGATATTTAGTAATGCTGTCTCAATTAATTGTGCCTCTACAAGTGGTGCCTCAATGCGTACAATTGGTTCATTACCAAAGACTAACTCACCTTCAAGCATTGAATACATATCCCCTGTAAAACGGATATCGCGTAAATAATTAATAAAATCTTCTTTATAGCCGACCTCTTGTTGCAAATAAGCTAAATCCGATTCGCTAAATTTAAAGTTGCGTAAGTACTCTAGCATACGCTCTAAGCCGGCAAATACTGCATACCCATTCCCAAATGGTAGCTTTCTAAAATAAAGTTCAAAAATTGCTTTACGATTGTGAATGCCATCTGCCCAATACGTTTCTGCCATGTTGATTTGATAAAGGTCTGTATGTAACGCTAAACTATCATCTGAATAGATTGATTTCATAATAATTAGTCCCTTCTTCTAAAAGTTAAGTTAAGAACGTGGTTCACTTCTTAATTACGTTCCCCAAAATACCTTTTTATATGCAATTCGTTTCCGCTCCCACGAAACCATATGTATAAACATGATACATCGTATCAGACGAAGCGTCTTACGTCATCTACAATCTTCGCCTGTTTTCTGGATGTAGCTCTATTATAGCTCTTTCAAGTGAAATTAAAAACCTTCTGACTTGTCACAAGTCGTTACGCAAAAAAAGCTTCTCACATCTAGATGTAAGGAGCTCAATATTTATTATTCTTTATATGTTGTAAAGCCTTCAAGGTGAAGCAATGTTTTCTTCATCGCTAGTCCACTGCGGAAACCTGTTAACTTTCGATTTTTGCCGATAACGCGGTGACAAGGAATAACGACAAGCACTGGATTGCGTCCAATCGCATTCGCAACAGCGCGCACAGCAGTTGGTTTACCGATTTTTTCTGCGACATCTGAATAGGTCCACACCTCACCAAACGGAATCGTCATCAGTGTTTGCCAAACTTGTTGTTGAAGCGCCGTTCCTGTGACATCTAATGTGAGATGAAAGGTTTCTAAGTTCCCTGAAAAATAACGTGCGAACTGTGTACGATAAACTGACATTGCCTCATTATCTTGTACTAGTACTTCCTTACGCTTCGCCGCATAATCAAATAGTTCCTGCTCTTCATTTCCCACATAGCATAAGCCTTTATTTGTTGCTGCTATATAGAGAACATCATTCGGTACTGCTAATGTAGTGTAATTCATCGTTTATTCCTCGCTTTCAACTGATATTGCTTTGGTGTTTGTTGCTCGTACTGCTTAAATACCGCTACAAAATAGGCACTACTATGAAATCCTACACGTGCGGCAATCTCATGGATGCGTAGCGTCGTATTATTCAGTAGACGTTTGGCCTCTGTTAAACGTAGCTGTGTAATATGCTGTGTAAGCGTCTCCCCCGTCATTTCTTTATAAATACGACTCAAGTGAAATTTACTGCCATGAAAACGCGCCGCAATCTTATCAAGTGTCACATCATACATATAATGCGTTTCTAAAAATGCATTAATAAGCGCCACCCATTCGTCATTCGGCAATGTCACATTTTCGGGCCGACAACGCTTGCATGGTCGAAATCCTTGCGCCATCGCCTCTTCAAGTGAATGAAAGATGCACACCTTTTCCCGGTGAGGAAGACGTGATGGACAACTTGGCTTACAACAAATTTTCGTCGAATGCACCCCATATAAAAAACGCTCATTATACGTTTTATCATTTGTCTCAATGGCTGCCCATTGTTCGTCGGTTGGCCTTACGCCCTCATTCATCATTCGGTGTACACCTCCTTTTTCTTCATTATAAAGTAGATTTTTTTCGAGTCGAATTTTTCACACTATCATCGCAAGATTTTAATAGTTTTTAAATAATGATATGTTACGCTACTACAGAAGGAGGTTTTGCATATGACCGCAGCCATTACTTTTCATAATATTTCTGTTACGATGCAAGATACACAGATTATCAATACGATTTCCGGACAGTTTCCAAAAGGGCAGATTACCACACTCGTCGGTCCTTCTGGCGCAGGCAAAACAACCATTTTAAAATTATGTAACGCGTTATTATCGCCTACAGATGGGACTATTTTTTATAATGATCAGGAGTTAAAAACATACAATCCTCTAACCTTACGCCGCTGTGTTGGCATGGCCTTACAAGATGCACCAATGATTAAAGGAAGCGTCTATGATAATTTAAATTTACCGCGACAACTTCAAGGTGAAACATTAAGCAAAGACGAGGCGATACAGGCACTTCAGCAAGTCGGCTTAGATGCTAAAAATATACATAAAAAAGCGCATGACCTTTCTGGTGGACAGCGCCAAAAATTATCGATTGCAAGAACACTTATAAATCCGACCGATGTACTGTTACTGGATGAAATCACCTCTGCGCTTGACCCGCATTCGGTAACGGAAATTGAGCAATTGATTTTAACGATGAAACAGCGTGGTGTCACGATTATCTGGATTACGCATAATTTAGAGCAGGCTCGTCGCATTGGGGATTATATGTGGCTAATGCATCGTGGCCAATTAATCGAGAGTGGCAGCATTCATTTACTAGAAACCTCACAAAACGAACGCGTCCAACAATTTATGCGAGGTGAGCTTTTATGACGTTTACAACGCTAGCGATTACACTCGCATTCGTCTGTATTCCACTTGTCTTATCGAAAGCATTAAATTTACAACTTGGTAAAGATGTCATCATCGCTACGATTCGTGCCATCGTTCAGCTGCTTGCAATTGGATATGTATTACAGCTCATTTTTGACCAGCAAAATGTGGTATTTAGCTTCTTAATGGTCGCAATCATGATTGCCGTGGCAACGCTGAATGCACGCAAAAAAGGCGCCCAAATCAACGGCATTACGTGGAAGTTGGCGCTAAGCTTATGTGTGGTTGAAGCCATTGTCATGAGCGTATTAGTAGGATTTCATATTGTACCGGCTACAGCACAATATATTATTCCACTGAGCGGCATGGCAATCGGCAACTCAATGGTTATGAGTATTTTATTTCTCAACCGATTCACCGCCGAAATCGAGGCACACGAACAGGAAGTCGAGCTTATTTTATCGCTCGGTGGCACACCGAAGCAGGCCATTCACCGCCAGCTCATTACATCGATTAAAGCGAGTATGCTTCCGACAATTGAAAGCCAAAAAACGATTGGCCTCGTACAGCTACCAGGTATGATGAGTGGCCAAATCATTGCCGGTGCGGACCCGGTCCAGGCGGTTATGTTCCAGTTACTTGTACAATTCATGCTACTGACGACCGCCTCTGTGTCAAGCGTGCTACTTGGTTTTTTAAGTTACCGTACTTTATTTAATCAGAAACTGCAAATAATTCCAGAAAAATTTACCGGACAATAAAAATCGCCTTCCCTATTCCATGTAGGGAAGGCGACTTTTTTGTCATAATATTATTGTGTACCGTACTCAACGTTACCTATTTTAAAGAGACAATTCAATAGCAAGTAACGAATCGCGTTAAAAATGGTCAGAAACGAGCCAATTACCGCATATCTCCTTGAAAATTGTACATAAGCGAACGGATTTGGAACTTCTTGGCAAAAGAATGTTATACACAATTAGAGTATATACCCTAAATTTAGGATATTCAATTTTTCTGCTTCAAACGAAATTCTAATCTTTTGAGTCGGTCATTTTAATATTTCACAATACCGAACGGCTATTACTTATTCCAGCCTTTTTCTTTATAACGAACGATTGCCTCGATACGATTACTTACTTCCAATTTGTCTAAAATAGTTGAAATATAATTGCGTACCGTACCGGGCGATAGAAAAAGCTCTTTTGCAATTTCCTTTGTCGTTTTTCCTTCTGCAACAAGGCCAAGAACCTCTGTCTCACGCTCTGTCAGAGGATTTTCAACGGTTTCTTCATAGACGATGTCGATCAACTCAGGTGCATATATGCGGCGGCCATCCATAATGACACGAATCGCATTAACAAGCTCTTCAATCGGACTATCTTTTAATAAATACCCACGAACCCCCGCTTTTTTCGCACGTTCGAAATATCCAGGACGTGCAAAAGTCGTTAAAATAACAACCTTATAGTCCTGTCCTTTAATTTCTTCTGCTACATCAAGACCTGTTTTTTCGGGCATTTCAATATCCATAATGATGATATCTGGCTGATGCTCTGTAATTGCCGTTAATGCCTCAACACCGTTACGTGCTGTTGCCACAACTTCCATATCATCCTCCATATTGATTAATGCCTGCATGGCACCAAGTAACATGCCTTGATCCTCTGCTAACACGATTTTAATCATGTAAAACTCACTTCCTTACGCCCTATTTTATATGCTTATTATAGCAAACCTCTATTTGAAGCGCTCTTTAATGCCGCATACTCTTTAAACGTAATGAAGCGTTTGTTTGATGCATCATACAGTTTATAACGTAATGATTCGAAGCTTGTTTTTAATGTAATCGTTGTGACACGTTGTAGTGGTGGCGTTTTTTCATGTGCTTCCTCTAACTCATAGTTTGGAATACGCGGTGCTAAATGATGTACATGGTGGTACCCGATATTACCAGAAATCCATTGTAGTAATTTTGGTAATTGGTAATACGAACTTCCTTCTACAGCTGCTTTTACATAATCCCAATCTTGCTCATTCTCGAAATATGAATCTTCAAAGGTATGTTGAATATAAAATAACCAAATGCCTAGTACCGCTGCGATGTACATTGAAATCCCTTGTACAATCAACATTGCTTGCCAGCCAAATAATAGGCTCATTACAACAAGCATAACGACTAGCGCAAGCGTTGTGTAATACGTGTTAAGACGTTCTTTTTTCTTCGCTTTTTTTGCATTCATACGATTTGATACTAAAATTAAATAAAGTGGTCCTACGCCGAACATGATAATTGGATGACGATATGAACGGTAGCAAAAACGTTGCCATTTCGATGCTTCATTATATTCCTCTGTTGTCATCATCCAAATGTCACCGACACCACGCTCATCTAAGTTTGAGCTTGATGCGTGGTGAATTAAATGTTCGCGTTTCCATTGTTCGTATGGAAATGTCGTAATAACGCCTGTGATATTCCCTACTAACGCATTTAATTTTCTGTTTTTGAAAAATGATCCATGTGTACAGTCATGGAAAATAATGAATGTACGCACAACAAAGCCGCTTGCGATTACTGCGCAGACGATTGAAATGATAGGTGATACATGAAATAAGCCGTAGCCAGCACCCCATAATAGAAGTAGCGGTACGAGCGTATTAATCAATTGGCGAATGCTCGTGCCCATCTCTGATTTTGAGAACGGCGCAACGGCTTTTTTCAGTTCTTTAATTTTTTCGCGATCCGTCATTTTTTTGCCTCCAACTAATTTATTGTTTCTAGTATAAAATAAATTAGTTGGAGGTCACATAGGTGGATGTCACACATATCATATGACATTCATCACTAGTTAAACGACAAAATAATCGAAAGTATCTATTAGTAACCACTCACTTTTATGTAGGAAAAAAGAGAGGCCATTTAGCCCCTCTCTTTTCTCTATTAAACGTTAAAATAACGTGCATCTGGATGTGAGAACATCATCGCAGAAACTGATGCCTCAGGGTCCATCATAAATTCCTCTGTTAAATTCACACCAATATCCTCTGGGTGAATCAGACCAAATAATTTCTTTTGATCTTCTAAGTTTGGACATGCTGGGTAGCCGTATGAGAAGCGCTGTCCTTGATACTTCGCCGCAAAGCGGTCACGCATCGTGAAATCCACACCATCTGGATATCCTGCATGGTCACGCATCTCCTGGTGAACTCGCTCTGCTAAGCCCTCTGCAAGTTCAAGTGCTGTTGCTTGAAGCGCATGCATTTCAAGGAATTTTCCCTGCTCTTTTAATTGCTGTGCCTTTTCACGAATGCCCTTACCCGCCGTTACTTGTAGGAAGCCTACATAGTCCATTTCGCCGCTGTCTTTTGATTTTAAGAAATCCGCTAGACAGAGGAATGGTTCTTTTTCTTGACGCGGGAATGTAAAGCGCTCGATTTCTGTGACACCGTCCTTGTCATAAATAATGACATCGTCGCCATCTGATTGTGCTTTGAAGAATTGATACATGGCCTTTGGATGTAATAAATCAGACTGTAAATAACCTCGCACTAATTCAAATAGCTCAACTGCACGCTTGTCACCCTCTTTAATCATATCTTCTTTAAAGCCTTTTAAACCAAGGTGATGACCAATTAATGTGCGCATATTCACATATGGATATAAATAAGCTGGTGTATAATCACGTAGCACATGGCGCTCTAAATCGGTTGGTTTGTAGACTGGCACATCTGTACGTACGGTTTTCGCTGGGCGCGTTTTCACTGCAACTGCCGGACGCTCTGCACGATTTGCATCTTGTACTTTACGTTTTTCCTGTGCCTCAAAAATTTCCGTTAGTAAGCCTTCGCGGTCATCACTCATTAGGCGGTTAATCGTTTCAAGTCCTTGCATCGCATCTTTTGCATACATGACCGGGCCATTATAGTTGGCGGCAATTTTTGTATCGGTAAAGCGACGAGAAAGCGCTGCACCCCCAACGATAATTGGTGTATCAATCCCCGCTTCTTTAAAGTCCTGTGCTGTCACAACCATTTGTTGTGCCGATTTTACAAGCAGACCCGATAACCCAACGATGTCTGGGTTTTCTTTACGAATCGCTTCAATTAATGTTTGTGGTGTCACTTTAATACCAAGGTCAACAACTGTGTAGCCATTGTTGCTCATAATGATGTCGACTAAGTTTTTACCGATATCATGCACATCACCTTTAACCGTTGCAATAAGCATTTTCCCTTTCCCAACATCATCTGCGCTTTTCTCCATGTACTGCTCTAAATGCGCAACAGCAGCCTTCATAACACCCGCTGATTGTAATACCTCCGCAACGATTAGTTGATTTTCATTAAATAGCTTCCCAACGGTCGCCATCCCCTTCATCAGTGGACCATTGATAATATCAAGTGGTGCATCATACATGTCACGCGCAGCCTCTAAATCATCAATTAAACCTTCCTTCGTACCTTCTAAAATATAATATTCAAGACGCTCTGGCACAGTTTTTGGAATATCATCCTCTGTTTTTTCTTTCTTTTTATCACGATAGAAATCGGTAAATACCGCGAGTGTTTCATCATTCGTATTGAATAATAAATCATTCGCTAACTTGATTTCCTGTTCAGGAATCGACGCATAACGCTCGAGCTTCTCTGTATTGACAATCGCATAATCAAGTCCTGCCTGTGTACAGTTATATAAATACACCGCATTTAAAATTTCACGACCTACTGGTGGTAAACCGAATGATACATTCGATACCCCTAGAATTGTTAAGGCACGTGGTAGCTTTTCTTTAATCAAACGAATTCCTTCGATTGTCTCGACAGCAGAGCCAATATACTGCTCGTCCCCTGTACCAACTGGGAAAACAAGTGGGTCAAAAATAATATCTTCTGGTGCGATATCCCACTTATTCACAAGTAAATCGTATTCGCGCTCTGCAATTTCAAGCTTACGATGGCGGTCAACAGCCATCCCTTTTTCGTCGATTGTCCCAATAACGATTGAGGCACCGTATTTTTTTACAAGTGGTAGTACGGCATCAAAGCGTTCTTCGCCGTCCTCTAAGTTAATGGAGTTGATGATGGCCTTCCCTTGTGAATATTTTAGTGCTTCTTCGATTACCTTCTCATCCGTCGAGTCGATAACGAATGGTACTTTTACTTTTTTCACGACTTCTTCCATATAGTTACGGATATCTTCTAGCTCATCACGGTCTGGGTTGGCTAGGCAAATATCGAGTACATGCGCACCATTTTTCACTTGCGCACGGGCGATTTCTGCCGCTTCTTCAAACTTACCTTCTACGATTAAACGTTTGAATTTACGTGAACCGATAACGTTTGTACGTTCCCCTACAAATAATGGACGCATTGAATCATCGTACATTAATGGCTCAATACCTGATACCATATGCGGATGATCATGGTCTGGACGCTTACGTGGTGCTTTGTCTTTTACTGCCTCGCGAATCGCGCTAATATGCGCAGGTGTCGTTCCACAGCAACCACCAATAACATTTAGCCAGCCTTTATCTGCAAAAGCCGCTAGTTTTTTCGATAATGACTCAGGTGTTTCATGGTAATGACCCTCCTCATCCGGAAGTCCAGCATTTGGGTAACAGCTAACATAGCTCGTCGCTACTTCCGCAAGTGTACGAATATGGTCTGTCATAAATTCTGGTCCAGTCGCGCAGTTTAAGCCGACTGACAGTGGTTTAATATGCTCGATTGAAATATAAAATGCATCGATTGTTTGACCCGCAAGTGTTGTACCCATTGGCTCAATCGTTCCTGAAATCATAACCGGTAATTCTTTTCCTAGCTCATCAAACGCTTGTTTAATACCAAGTGTTCCTGCTTTTACATTCAGCATATCCTGTGATGTTTCCATTAATAAAACATCCGCACCACCATCAATTAATCCCTTTGCTTGCACATAAAAATCATGTTGTAGTGCATCAAATGTCGTACCACCTGTTACCGATAATGTTTTGGTCGTTGGCCCTAACCCACCTGCAACATAACGTGGCCATTCAGGTGTTGAAAACTCATTTGCTGCTTCAACCGCAAGCTCTACCGCACGTTTATTAATTTCATACGCATGCTCACCTAAACCATATTCATTTAATACAAGCGGTGTCCCACCAAATGTATTGGTCGTTACGATGTCTGCTCCTGCTTCAAAGTAAGCACGGTGGATATCACGTACAACATCTGGGCGTGTTAAATTCAGGTTTTCATTACAGCCATCTAACTCTTCGCCACCAAAATCTTCTGCTGTTAAATCAGCGTTTTGGAGCATTGTCCCCATCGCACCATCTAAAATTAAAATATGATCTTGAATACGGTCCTCAATGCGTTGTTTCGACATTTACTTGTTCCCCCTCAGTTTGTGCATCTAGCTGCTTAATATAATCAATTAACTCAACGGTCATGTCATAGCGCATGAACGGTGTAATTAAATAAATTCCTTTAAATAGTGGTGCGGCGACATCGATTAGCTCTTTCGCAATCTTAAGTCCCTCTGCACGCGCACGCTGTTTATCCTCTTCGCAGTCACGCATACGCGTAAGTACATCTTCGGATAACTTAATGCCCGGTACTTCATTGTGTAAAAATTCTGAGTTACGTAGACTTGTCAGTGGCATGATACCTAAGAAAATAGGCTCTTCAATATGCTTTGTTGCCTCGTACACCTCAATGATTTTTTCCTTCGTATACACCGGCTGTGAAATAAAGTAATCTGCACCGGCTGCGATTTTTTTCTCAAGTCGTGGTACAGCGCGCGCCACATTTCGTACATTCGGATTGAAGGCGCCTGCGACAGAGAAGTTCGCCTTTTTACGAAGCGGCTTTCCTGAGAATGAAATGCCCTCATTTAATTTTTTAATTAGCTCAAGTAGCTCGATGCTTGAAACATCATACACACTCGTTGCCCCCGGGAAGTCTCCTACCTTTGTTGGGTCCCCTGTCACCGCTAAAATGTCCGTAATGCCTAGCGCATCAAGGCCCATTAAATGCGATTGCAGACCGATTAGGTTACGGTCACGACATGTAATATGTGCCAGTGCGCGAACATTCTTTTCATATTTCAAACGAGCACCCATCGCCATATTACTGACGCGAGGTGAAGCAAGCGAGTTATCCGCCATCGTCACCGCATCTGCACCGGCATCTTGTAAAATACGTGCACCATCAACGAACGCATCCGTTTCTAAATGACGTGGCGTATCAAGCTCGACGATAATCGTACGCTGTTTTTTCGCCTGTACATGCAGTGGTTCATGTGCAGCTTCATCTGCATCTTTAATAATTAATGACTTTTTCTTTTCGACAATTTTCGCTTTAATCGGTGGAAGATCTGCTAAACGTTTTTTCACCTCGGCAATATGCGCCGGTGTCGTCCCACAGCAACCGCCGATTAGACGCACGCCCTCATCACGTAATAGTACTGCTGCGCGGCCGAAATAATCTGCCTCTGATTCATAAACAACTTTACCGTCCTCAACGTCTAATAAACTCGCATTTGGATAGGCTGATAAGAAGGCTGTCTCTGGTAGCTCTACGTTTTCAAACGCTTGGATGGTGTGATGCGGACCTAGACGACAGTTCACGCCAACGATATTGGCACCAAGGGATTCGAGTGTATGAAGTGCTTCATTTAATGAGACACCGTTTTGTAGAACACCCGGCTCATGCATCGATACTTGTGCAATGATTGGTAGCGCTGTGTGTGCACGTAGTAATTTCACTAATGCTGATAGCTCTTCAAAGTCGTAAAATGTTTCAAGTAATAAGCCATCGACGCCGCCTTCGATTAAAATTGTTGCCTGCGTATGCAGTGCTTCTAAAATTTCTTCTAGTGTTTCATCCGTTTTGCGAATTCCTCGAATGCCACCGATTGTCCCAAGTACATACTGACCACCTGGCGCTGCAGCTCGTTTTGCAATCGCAACTGCACCTTCGTTAATCGCTACAACTTGGTCCTCGATACCATAGCGAGCTAATTTAATCGCATTGGCTGTATATGTATTCGTTTGAATAATATCTGCACCTGATTCGATATAACGCTTATGAATATCCTCGATAATTTCTGGCTTTGACACATTTAATTCCTCATAGCAGTAGTCAATCCCATATGAATAAAGTAGCGTGCCCATCGCACCGTCCGCTGTTAATACTTTCGTTTTTAAATCGTTCAGCAATCCCATCTATGAACTTCCCTTCTATTTATCAATCTCCCCAATAAAAAAACCCTCTTACTCGTTAGAATAAGAAGGGATATATGCATAGTCCTTCTTATCTTTTAAGGTTATTACCTTCTGGAATTAGCACCTGACCTTTCGGCTGGTTGCTGAAGCTTCGTAGGGCCAGTCCCTCTGCTTCTCTTGATAAGAAATTGATTTAATTTTTAGAATATTATATGAATAATACATCTTAGATGAAAGAACGTCAATAGCTCTGTCTTTTTTTCATGATTTTCATGCAAAATTAGAAAGACAATGCAATGATGCATTCCATTCAATCAAAAAAAGAAACCACCGACAACGATGATTTCTCTGTCATTATTTTTCTTCTTTAAAGGCTTCTTTTGGTGCCTCGTTAATATTCATTGCACGTATAAACTTCGCATGTGTAATTTGACGCTTCGTACCATTAAAGCTACATGTTACGAGTGTTAATTCTTTTTTATTTTTATGGTCATTAATGACTTCGACTTGTGACGCTTCAACATTATAAATTTTATCGATTTCATAAATATATACTTTATCATAATCCGTCACATATGCTTTCATACCTGTTTTCGCTAATGTTAGTGGACTAAATAAAGAGCGCTCATTACGCACATTATGGCCGGCCAGTGCATAGTTTCCTGTCCCCATTGGCATCTCTTCCTTCATTGTGCCTGCGCCAATAGCTAAATTCTTATTCGAAATACCATATAAAATCGGTAGCTGCATGTTTACATCTGGCACACTCACCATACCGATTGAATCAGGCTTTTTCGAATCCATTTGTGCCTTCAATACTTCGCCGAGGCTAATGTCTTTTACTTGCTCAAAATCAAATGTGACATCTTCTGATTCCTTCGCTTTTGCGATGCTATCATCGTAGTTTTTACCCGCTTTATTTTGCAATGTTGAATCCGTCATATGGTTGACCACGAAGCCCATAATCGGCTTATTAAATACGAGAATTAACCCTGCGATTAATAATAGTACACCTATAATGGTCAACCATTTATTACCGCCTTTTTTAGCTGTATTCTCCGCCATTATTTTACTTCCTTTCATCGACGATTCGTTATGTTGTTAATACCTGTTTTGGAACGAATTAAACCGTCGTAAGTTGCGCTGCAATGCGAGTCGCAATCTCTTTACCGTTCGCGATGCATAACCCGATGCCCACACCATAATACGAGCAGCCTGCCAGTGTAATAGTTGGATAATAGCTCTGCATTTGTTGCTCTAGATTTTTCACAGCGGCCGCGTGCTCTAAATTATACACCGGCATTTGCTGTGTCCATTTCGATACTTTAATTGTCGACGGCTGCTCCTCAATATTAAGGGATGTCGCGACATCCTTCATCGCAAGCTGTGCTAACTCTTCTTCTGTGAGCTTGATTAACTCCGCAAATTTCGGATTCGTTTTTTTATAAAAGACACGCAGTAGTAGCTTGCCATCTTCTGATGTATTTGGCCATTTTGCGCTTGTCCAGGTACAGGCATCACAGTTTACGGCGTCACTATTTGCTACAATAAAACCAGTGCCCTCTGCTGGTAGGACGTCATTGCCGACTTCATAACCTAAATATACGGTAATAATCGAGCTCGTTTTAAAGGCATCAAAGGCAGGTGTTAAACGTTCATCACCTAGCGCTTCCTGTGCCATGCGATGTGGTGTCGCTAATACGACATGGTCTGCTTCAATCGCCTCATGGTGGTCAAAATGAACGATGGTTTTCTCATTCACTGTTTCAAGCTTCGTTACAGCCGTATTTTTTAAAAACTCAACTGTCGTTAATACTTCTTCAAAGCGCTCAAATAATTCACGTAAGCCATTTTTAAATGATAAAAACTTATTATGTGATAGATTGATAAACTTGTCTTTATTCGCCGCATAGCCTTTTAAAATACTGCCATACTGGTTTTTATAATCGATTAAATAGGGGATGGTAGATGCTAATGTTAATGAATACAGATCACCTGAATAAATACCCGATAATACAGGGGCAATCTGCTTTTTCACGAGCTCTTCACCAAAGAAATATTCAAGGAATTCGCCAATAGATGAATCCTTTGTAAATTGCTCATTTGGTAATGTTAAATCATTTAGAGCAGCTCGCTTACCCGCTTCAGAAATAAGGGTGCTTTGCTGTAGTGCTTCCTTATTCATCGGGATGCCATACATGCTCTCAAATGGGATAGCATGTAGCTCATTTTGGGTATAAATATAAGAGACGCCTGTGCCGTTATAAACGACGCGATCTTCTAGCCCTAATTCTTCGATTAAAGGCATGACACTTTTATGACGTGCCACAATGGAATCTGCGCCAAGCTCCATGATAAAGCCGTTTTCCTCATGCGTCGCCATTTTACCGCCAAGCTGTGCCTCTTTTTCAACTAATACAAGACGTATATTTTTATGTTGTAATTCGCGTGTTAAGTAGTGCATCGTTGATAATCCAGTGATACCGCCACCTACAACAACGATAGTTTTCATAGACTGAGCCATTATTCGGCCTCCTTTAACTTCTTCGTCTTTTAGTATACTCGTTCATTTAGTGGCATCGCTAGCAGTTCTACTCATTTCCATGAATTGTACATATTTTAAGAAAGGAGCGTCAAATTCAGTGGACTTACTTATTTTAGTTATTTTATTAATGCTTTCTTTATTACTATCAAATATTCTCGGTCATTATTTGCCATTTCTTCCGATGGCACTTGTCCAAATTGGCTTTGGGATTATTTTAGCCATTATCTTCCCAAGCTTTGATATCCAGCTTGAATCCGAATGGTTCTTGCTGTTATTCGTTGCACCACTTCTTTATAATGATGGGCGCAATTTCCCGCGTGAAGAGCTATGGAATATGCGCGGCTTTATTTTAAGTAATGCCATTGTGCTCGTAATTATTACGACTGTGCTCGGTGGTTTGTTTATTCACTGGCTCATTCCATCTATTCCATATGCGGCGGCCTTTGCGCTTGCGGCGATTTTATCACCAACCGATCCCGTTGCGGTGAACGGGATTGCCAAACGTGTACAAATCCCTGAGCGTATTTTAAGTGTTGTTCGTGGTGAATCATTAATCAATGATGCATCAGGCTTAGTTGCCTTTAAATTTGCGGTTGGTGCCGCAGTATCAGGCTATTTCTCGTTAAAATCAGCCGTTGTTGAATTTTCTTATACCTTTATCGTTGGGGCACTACTCGGACTGGCAATTAGCATTGTACTTAGTCAAATTCGCTTTTGGCTTCGTCGCTCAGGTATTCGCGATACGGTGTTCCATACGTTATTCCAACTCGTCACACCGTTTATTATTTATTTGATCGCCGAAGATTTATTTCACGCATCTGGCGTTATCGCCGTCGTAATTGGTGGGATTGTTCATGCGCTCATTAATGAAAAAGCCGAGCCTATGCTTGCGGAAGAGCAGATGCTCACAGAAAATACATGGTCGATTGTGCTATTTATTTTAAATGGTCTCGTATTCTTATTACTTGGCTTAAACATTCCTGATTCCATGGCGAATTCTTTATCCGATCGTCATACGAATAACTGGATTTTAATTTTTGATGCTGTAGCGATTGGGTTTGTTATTTTAGGTGTTCGTTTCATCTGGTCCTATACATTTGGTACATTCCAATATCGCTTCGGGCGCGACCAAGTACGTCCAACATTAAAGACGAGCTTAATCAGTAGCCTTGTCGGTGTGCGCGGTGCCGTTACAATGGCCGGGATTTTATCGCTTCCTTACTTTATTCAAAATGGGACAGCAAACTTCCCAGAGCGCTCACTTATTATCTTTTTAGCGTCTGCTGTTATTTTATTCACATTACTTGCAGCGACGATTTTTCTTCCGATGCTTACCGATAAGGATGAGGGAATTGAGCTTGCAGAAGGACAGTACTCATTTAATCGTGCAAAAATGCAAGTGCTCTTAAAATCCGTTAAATCACTACAAACATCGATTAATGATGAAAATCGACGCATCACCTATGAGCTAATAGATGAGTTGCAGCAAATGTTTAGGCAGCTGCAGTTAGAAGCAAATGCGGAACAATCAGATAAACAAAAACAAGAGCTAGCGAAATTACGCGAGCGCGCCATTAACATTGAACGAAAGCATATTGAGGAACTGCATGATGATAATCAGCTCGATGATGATATGTATGCAAATCTTTTATCAACAATTGAAGATCGCTTGAATCGACAGGAAACGAATATGTTTATGAGCTTCTTCATTACCTTGCGTCAAGTCATTCGCATGTGGATTATGACGCGCAAAAATGATACGGATAAAACACAATTTTATTCCTACATTCGAATGCGCCAAGATATCCGTCGTCAGTGCTATTTAAAGGCACTTCATTTCTTAAAAGAGGAACGTAAAACGGTCGACCCACGCAAACGTCCGCTATATGTTATCGTCATTTACGAATATGAAAAAGCCTATGAAAAATTACGTAAAGTCGTCACGATTGATTCTGCTCGTGAGGAGGAACTTCGCGAGGAACTTCACCTACAAGTGATGGAGGTTCAGCGTGGTGAAATTCACCATATGTACGAAGAAGGTAAAATTTCACGTGAGCAAGAAAAAGAACTACGACGCTTCGTTAATTACATCGAAAGTGTATCGTTGTATGAATACGTCGATTAATTTCTGACACAAGAGATGTTGGGACAAAACACGTTATGTTCTTTTTTTAGCGTTCGCAACGAAAAACCGGAACCGCGCCACCGCGCGATTCCGGTTTTTTTATGCTCATAGGAGAGGTTGTTTTTATACGTATGTCCCAGCCTCTTTTTATTTTTTATTAAACTGCTTTGCAATTTCAAGTGTGATTAAACCAGCATAATATTTTCCACCCTCAACATTCGGATGTATTTTATCATCATAGAAGATATCTGTTTTTGTAGCAGATTCATCATACCAGTCAATCATCGACACATTACTATATTTCTTCTCAGCATTAGCAAGCGTTGTATTCACGCTATCTTGCCAGCTACGTGGTACGCGCACATTTACTAAGTAAATATGACGGTCTTTACCTAAGATTTGATAAATTTCGTCAAATTGTTTTTCAGTGAACGTTCCATTTGAGCCAAGTCCAAGTACAACATTATTCGCAAGCTTGCCTTTTTTATTCATTGTTTCAAGTACGTCAATGGCTTCTTTTACTTGGCGTCCAACGGTTGCATCCACCGTCATTTTCGGCATGTTATTTTGAAGCGTGGTCGCAGCACTCAGCATAACTGAATCGCCTACTGCTGTAATTGGTACATTCGTTAGCTTCGCTTTTGCTTGATTGACATCTTTGTTGAACTTCGCTGCTTCTTTTTTCTCTTTTTCACTTTGACGTTTTGCCGCTTCTGCCGCCGCTTTTTTCTCTTCGGCTCGCGCCTTACGTTCGGCCGCCTTTTTCTCTTCGGCTGTCATTTTTAAATTTTTCTGTTGATCTTGCAGATGCATTTCAAGCGCTTTGTTACCACTCGCTTTTGGTGATGGTTCAATCATTAAGCCAACTGTAAAGACGATTAATAACGCGGCAAGCAAGCCGTTCATTACACGCGTACGAACCTTCCAATGGCGAATATTGAATGACCAATTGCGTGGATGCATATGCTTCAGCCATGTTTTCCATTCACCTTTTCGAATCGGATCCTCAACAAATGTCCATGACAATGCCGATAACACTAACGTTAGAACGAGCGCTAATAAAATGCGCCACATACTTAAATCACCCGTATCGACACCTAACCCAAGAAGGACAAGAATTGGGAAATGCCAAATGTAAATACCGTACGAACGCACACCTACCCATAATAACGGCTTCCAACTTAAAATATCGCCGATAAAGCTTGCTGGGTGGACGATGACTGCAATCAACAACGCAACGATAGCTGATGCTAAATACATACCACCATAATAAAGGAATGTACCATCTTCACGCATAAAGACAATAAATACCATCATGAGCGCAAATGCTACAACACCTGTAATGTTTAGCGCACGCTTCATTTCAGTTGTAACATTTGGTTTCAAACGTCGACTTGGCCATACAATCGCTAGTGCCGCACCAATCAATAATGAAAAGGCACGTGTATCTGTACCATAGTATACGCGGCTTGGGTCTGTGCCCGGTGTAAACATGAATGCCATCATTTCTGCTGATACAACGGATAATAGCATCACTAGAAAGGCAAGCTTACCTGTCGATTTCGCAAATTTTAATGCAATTAGCATAATAATTGGCCAAATAATATAAAATTGTTCTTCTACCGCAAGTGACCACATGTGCTGTAGTGGCGATGGCGGTGAGAATTTCGTGAAGTATGAGTGCTCCTGCCAAACGTAATACCAGTTACTAATGTAAACGAAGGCGGCTCCAATTTCTCCGCGTAGTCCTGCTAGATAATCACGTTGGAATAACGTAATCCATACCGTAATTAAAATAAGCATGACGAAAAGTGCCGGTAACAATCGTCTTAGGCGACGCACCCAGAAACTTTTGAAATCAATCGTACCTGTTTTTTGGTACTCATTAATTAATAAATCGGTAATCAAATAACCGGATAAGACAAAGAATACGGTAACACCTAAATATCCCCCATTAATCCATGGGAAATGGAGGTGATATAAAATAACAGCTAATACTGAAATTGCGCGTAATCCATCCAAACCACTTATGTACCGATGATTTTTTTTGACAGGTTGTGGCATTGTAAATCCTCCTACTAAAAAAACTCCTCAAATCCACGGTTCGATTCATACTTTACAAATTTTAAAAAACATTCTTCTATTAGTCAAACGAGAGTCCCCAGTCTTTTTCCCTATACTATCTATTGCATCAAAATTACAAATAATACAATTTTGTCACAGATAACGAAATCGAGAGCCATTCCGATACAAAAAGATTATGATAGAACAAGTAGGGGGGAACATCATGCGAAAAACTATTTTAAAATGGATTGCAGCGATCTCAATGTTTACAATTGCCGCAGCAGCGCTTACTGTGATGTCTTCATCAAGTGCAAATGCTGCTAGTGTAAAAATGAAAGTTACTGCACCAAACACAGACAAATTGAATATGCGTAAGGGTCCGGGCGTGAAATATTCGACAATCCGTAAATTAAACTATAATACCGTTGTTACACGTACTAAAGTATCAGGTAGTTGGTCTAAAATTACATACAAAGGTGAAAGTGGTTGGGTTTCAACAAAATATCTTCGTAAAGTTGCAATCAAAAGTGCAACATTCCCATTAGATAACTTCACCATTGTGGTCGATGCAGGTCACGGCGGCACAGATGACGGTGCGTTTTATTACAATACATCTGAAAAAAGCGTGAACTTAAAAGCCGCTAAAGAATTAAAGAAACAACTTGAATACGAAGGTGCTGAAGTTGTGATGACACGTTCTACAGATAAAACGTTATCACTTCCAGGCCGTGTTAAAATTTCGAAAAAAATAAAACCAGATGCTTATATTAGTCTGCATCACAACGCTAGTAAAACTGGTAATAAAACTGATAAAGGCTACTTAGTACTTTATACAAAGAGTAAAGAAAAAGCATTCACAAAAGCGGTTTATAGCGGCATGAAGAGTGTGCTTTCAACGAAAACAACAGTGCCATATGAAGGTTACCGCTACCAAAACTTACATGTATTACGTGAAAACCCATACATCGGTACACTTGTTGAATATGGCTATATGTCTACACCAAGTGAGCTGAAAAAAATCAATAAAGATAGCTATCGTAAATACGTTGCACAAGGTATTGTTAAAGGTGTAATTAATTACTTTGACTAATCATTAAAAAGAAGAAAACCGCGCGAAATGTGCGGTTTTTTTGTTTTTTTAATGTGGCGATAATACCGTTAGAAACTGTGGTTTCACGGTGATTTCTACTGGTAGTTTAGGCCCTTCATCTCCGTTTACATTCGTTACGAGTGGCTCTTTTGCAGAAACCGTTAATGTCTTACACGTCAGCATTTCTACATGCTCTGACTCCATAATTTTTCCTTTCCATAAATCTGGTGCAAGTTTGACTAACTCACTAAAACCGAGCTCAGGAATAATCATGACATGCATAAGACCATCATCAGGTGTCGCATTCGGGAAAAAATGCTCAAGCCCTGCAATATAACTCGTTAGCCCAATCATAACAATTGCCGCTTCTCCTTGCCAATGTTTTCCATCATACGTGATATCAAAATGATAATTTTCATTTTTCGCTAATGTCTGAACACCCTTCATAACAAATGCAAACGGGCCAAACATCGTTTTAGCTTCGGATGGCACTTCATGCATCGCTCTTGGAATTGTGCCGATTGTAACACTATTTGTAAAATACTGATTTTCAATATAGCCTAAATCAATATTGCGCGGCTTGTAGGTCAAAATCTCATCAATCACTTCTTCAGGGACAAGTGGCATATCAAGCGCACGTGCAAATTCATTTACTGTACCAAGTGGCATAAAAGCAAGTGTCGGTCTCTTTTCAAGCGGTGCAATCCCCATAATCACCTCACTAAGCGTCCCATCGCCGCCCATCGCAACGACTAAATCAGTCGTTGCTGCACAGTCTATCGCAAATTTTGTAGCGTCCCCTTCTTGCTGTGTTTCAAGAACTTCTACCTCATCATATTTCTTTGAAAGTTCCCGTTCTAAATGTTCTTTATAGCTAACGGCTTTTTCTTTTCCTGCAGAAGGATTAACAATCATAACAGCTTTCATAAGCTTCCACTCCTTTTTTACTTATTGTTCCCCTTTCATTAAAAAACATAACGTGTAAGAAGGTTTCAATTGGTAGTTTAAAAGGGATAACTATAAGTAATACAAAAAGGAGCTCACAAAAGGGAAAACAATAATCACCGTCACAGCGACTACCAAAGATGGTTCATCCAAAACAAAAAAGAAACCGTTGTCGGAAAATAATGGAGAAAAAAGCCGAATCTAACATGGATTCGGCTTTTTTCTGTTCCTCTAATTAGACGTCTAGAGAAATAAAAAAGTTTTAATAATGCTTCAATAAATTCTTCAACATCTTCTCACGTAATTTGAGCATTTGAGGATCTTCAAAGAAAAATCCAAGCTTTGCATCTGCTAAGTTTTTATATTTTCCTTTTTTTGTCTTAGTAGGCTCTTTTGTAAATAAGAAATATTCAAATGTTTCCGCAAAATCCTCATCTGGGTCTGTCATCGCATAAAACGTTACAAAATCAGCTTCATATAAATCGTAAAATTCATAGTCTACTTCACCATCTACGCGCATTGTCTTCCAATCCTTCTCTAAATCACCTGCCCAAAATTCCTCATAAAATTGATTAGCACGAGAATTTTTATTTGAACATTTACCGAGTGAGACATAGTTACTACAAAATGGTGAAAACATGCGATTCCATTGCTTTTGCTTATACATTAAAATATGGCCGTATTCATGAACAAGTGTTGAATAATACATATTTTTATTAGCGATGCTATCCTTATAATCTACAGCTAAGGCCCAATTTGATATTGAATAATTAAGGGGTAATACATATGCGAGTAGTTCATCATGGCCATCAGTGAAAACATGAAACTGCGTAATTTCTTGACGGTTTTTTTAGGTATCATATTCGCGAATTGCTTCCACAACTTATTATGTGTTTTTTTATCTTTTGCCATTTTTTGATATTTTGCCTGATGTGTTTTAATTTTTGGCTTCGTCAATTTATCATCTTTTATTGTGTAAGTAACTAGAACACGCTCGCGCTCCGAATCGTTGACATCACTATTATCAAATATTAAAAACTCTCCGTATTTTTTATGTACTTCATGAACAAGCGTATCGCCTTTTGCTGCATTTGCTTGGATACCACTTGTTACCACAAAGCAAATGAATAATAACACCACACTCAATTTCTTCAATTTTCCACTTCCTCAAAAATCATATTATCTTATCCAGCATTCTTTTCATTATAATATACTCAAGGGAGATAAGGTGTCGTATACGTAATTATATTATCTTTTTAACAGTAATCGTATGAAGCCTTACAAGTTTTAACGAATTGACCAATGCGAAAAAATTTGAAGCATCGTTTGTAAAGTAATTTGAAAAAGGACGTTTACCGGACCATCCGTATAAGATTGGGACGCGATTTCAGCCGGTGATGACGATGCGCTGATCAATATGTACGACGGCTTTTTTAGCTACTCGGCTCAAAAAACTACCTACTATTTCCTAGCAAATGATGTCGTATTGCCTGGCATTCCTGCAAAGGGCATTGCCGTATTATATGACGGCAGAACAACTGAAAAAACGCTAAAAAAATCACGTAGCAATCAAGTCAGCTATACAGACGGTCGTAAAAACATCGCCCTTTATAAAGTCGATGAATACTATGTGACGGCTGAATATAAATCGAAAAAAACACGCTTTATGGTCGCGACCTTAGAAGGTATGCGCACGTATTATGGCTTTAAAAAAATAGACAAAAAAGAGCCTCCGACAAAGCGTCGTAAGGCTCTTTTTATTAATGTGTGCTAAGCGCTAGGGTAGATAAAGTCCTAACGTGGTATTACATCATACCGCCCATGCCGCCCATATCAGGCATTGCAGGAGCGCTTGCTTCAGGAATTTCTGCTACTACTGCTTCTGTTGTTAAGAATAGAGAAGCAACTGATGCAGCGTTTTGAAGTGCTGAACGTGTAACTTTTGTTGGGTCAACGATACCAGCGTCAATCATGTTTACCCATTCGCCAGTTGCTGCGTTGAAGCCAATTCCTACTTCTTCACGTTTTAAGCGGTCTACGATAACTGAACCTTCAAGACCGGCGTTGTTTGCGATTTGACGGATTGGTTCTTCTAATGCGCGTAATACAATGCGTACACCTGTTGCTACGTCGCCTTCGTTTGCATCTGCAAGTTCTGCTACTTTATTGTAGATTGATACAAGTGCAACACCACCACCTGCTACGATACCTTCTTGTACAGCAGCACGAGTAGAGTTTAATGCATCTTCAATACGTAATTTACGTTCTTTTAATTCGGTTTCAGTTGCAGCTCCGACTTTAATTACAGCTACACCACCAGCAAGTTTTGCAAGGCGTTCTTGTAATTTTTCTTTATCGAATTCTGAAGTTGATTGATCGTGTTGTTTACGGATGTTTTCAACGCGCGCTTCAATTTCAGTTTGTGAGCCAGCACCTTCAACAATTGTTGTATGGTCTTTTGTCACAACGACTTTGCCAGTATTACCAAGCATATCGATTGTTGCTTGTTTTAAATCTAAGCCGATATCTTCTGTAATCACTGTACCACCAGTTAATACCGCTACATCTTCAAGCATTGCTTTACGACGGTCACCAAAGCCAGGTGCTTTAACAGCTACGACATTGAATGTACCACGTAATTTATTGACAACGATTGTTGCAAGAGCTTCGCCTTCGATATCTTCAGCAATGATTAATAGTGGACGACTTTGTTGTACCACTTGCTCAAGCACTGGTAAGATTTCTTGGATATTTGTGATTTTTTTGTCTGTGATTAATACGTATGGATTGTCTAAAACAGCTTCCATTTTATCGTTATCTGTCACCATGTAGTGTGATAAGTAACCACGGTCAAATTGCATCCCTTCTACAACTTCAAGTTCAGTTGTGAAGCCGCGAGATTCTTCTAATGTAATAACACCTTCGTTACCAACGCGTTCCATTGCTTCAGCGATTAATTCGCCTACTTCTTCATCCGCTGCTGAAATTGCCGCAACTTGTGCAATTGCTTCTTTTGTTTCAACAGTTTTAGAAATTTGTTGTAGTTCTGTTACTGCAGTCGCAACAGCTTTGTCGATCCCTTTACGGATGCCAACAGGATTTGCGCCAGCAGTTACGTTTTTAAGACCTTCTGTAATCATTGCTTGTGCAAGTACAGTAGCTGTTGTTGTACCATCACCAGCGATTTCATTCGTTTTAGAAGCTACTTCAGATACAAGTTTTGCACCCATGTTTTCATATGGATCTTCTAATTCGATTTCTTTTGCGATTGTTACACCATCATTTGTAATAAGTGGTGTGCCAAATGATTTTTGTAAAACAACGTTACGACCTTTTGGACCTAATGTCACTTTTACTGTATTCGCTAATTTATCAACACCTTGTAGCATTAAGCTACGTGCTTCTTCGCTGAATTTAATATCTTTTGCCATGTTTGAAAACCTCCTGAAATTTTTAAATTAATAAAGTAAGATATGCAAGGATTATTCAATTACCGCTAAAATGTCTTCTTCTGAAAGGACTAAGTAAGCAGTATCGCCGTAAGTAACTTCTGTGCCTGCGTATTTTGCGAACACAACATCGTCGCCTTCTTTCACGTCGAAAGTAACGCCTGATCCAGTAGCTAATACTTTACCTTGTTGAGGTTTCTCCTTTGCAGAGTCTGGTAATACGATGCCGAATGCAGATTTTTCTTCTACTTCTACGACCTCAATAATAATACGTTTGCCTAATGGTTTTAACAAATGAAACAACCTCCTAATAAGATATCTTAATTTATTAGCACTCTTTAGTCTTGAGTGCTAACACAAGTATTATATTAATGAATTTCAACTGAACTTGCAAGTATTACGCATAAAAATTTTGAATTTAACATTCTTTCCTCTACAATAAAGAAGAACACTTACTGTAAAGGAAAGGATTCCTATTGTGAAAAATAAAAAAACAGCTTTCTATATACTGATTACGTATATTATTATGCAGCTAAGTGGTGCTGTTTTACTGCAACCGCTGTATACTTTCTATAAAGACCAACACCCTACATGGACGCACGATAAATTGGCACTTCATACGCAGGGCTGGTATATGTTTTTTAGTATGCTTTTAGCACTGATTGTATCGATTCTTTTCATTGCACGCGACAAACAATTTTTTGACAACTTTAAAGAAAAAATGCCACTCCCACAAGCGATTCTTTGGGGAATTATTGGTTTTGTTATGGTGCTCGCTGGCCAAATGATTGGTGGCATGATTGAGTCATTGCTCGGTATTAGCGGCAGCTCTGAAAATACAACATCCCTTCTCGGTATAACGGATGTTGTGCCAATCGCCATTTTAGCTATCGCCCTCTTTGGTCCCATTTTAGAGGAGCTCGTATTTCGTCGTGTCATCTTCGGTTCACTTTATCAGGGCACAAGCTTCTGGGTAGCAGCACTGATTAGTTCGTTATTCTTTGCGCTTATGCATTTTGATTTTGTGCATATTTTACTTTATGCGATTACTGGCTTCGTTATGGCATTTTTATATACTAAAACCGGTCGCATTATTACACCGATGATTGCGCATATTTTATTAAATACCTTTGTAACATTTACTCAATAGAAAAAGAGGCTGGGACATACGTATAAAAACAACCGTTCCTATGAGCATAAGAAAAACCGGAATCGCGCGGTGGCGCGGTTCCGGTTTTTCGTTGCG
>NZ_HE578967.1:0-7392 GCF_000307285.2 Kurthia sp. Dielmo | reverse complement strand
TTTTTCTATTTACCCTTTTAACATGCCATCAATCGATTCTTTTTCCATGCCTAGCTCCGTCAACCGCTTACGCTCTGAACGCAAATATTGACGATACCCAAGTCGTGCAATCCATATACTAATCTCATATAAAATGCACAGTGGAATCGTAATCATTAAATGTGATACCACTTCTGGTGGTGCAATAATCGCGGCAATGACCAGTAATGAGAAATACGCATATTTCCTCACACTCGCCATCCACATCGGTGTTACAAGTCCAATGCGCGCAACAAAGTGCATAATGACGGGTAGCTGGAATACAAAGCCAAACGGAATGGTAATCTTAAATAAAAACTGAAAATATTCATTGATGCCAATCGTTTGCTCCACATTCATATCCTGTGACCATTCCATCATGAATTTCATAATATACGGAAATAAAATCAGATAGGAAAATGCAACGCCAACGATAAACAGTACGATCACATATGGAATATAGCGCAGTGTCGCCTTTTGTTCATGCGCATACAACCCCGGACTTACATATGCCCACAACTGATACATAATAACTGGCATCGTCAACACAAGTGCAATGACAAAATCCGCCTGAAAGAAAATCTTTAGCGGATCCGTGACATTAAAGGCATGTAACTGCAAAGACTTTGCATGCTCACTATACTGTAAGTAATGAATAAGTGGCTTCGCAATAAAAAGGCCTATAATCACATTGATGACAAAGAAAACGGTTACTGTAATTAACCGTTTTCGAAGTTCATTTATATGCTGTTCAAGCGTTAGTTCATTATCTTCCATTGCAATAACTCCCTAACTATTTATGTTCAACTTTATTTTTCTCTTTTGTCTTATCATCATCGTCATCCACTAAACCTTTAGTGGCATTCTTGAATTCACGGAGCGTGGAGCCCATCGCTTTTCCAAGCTCAGGCAGCTTCTTCGGACCAAAAATAAGTAGAGCAACGACAGCGATGATTACAATGCTGCCAAAACTAACTCCTCCCATTACAGGCACCTCCTCATTAAGATGCCTATATTGTAACGCAATCATTCTCAATTAGCTATAGCATTCTCAATAGACTATTGACTCATTTTCCTACATTACGCATAAAGTAGCTCAGCGTCTGTAATTCAATTGATAAATCGATTGTATGTACACGGAATGTATCCGGTACTTGTAGGCGCACAGGCGTGAAATTAAGAACACCCTTCACATCCATCGCAACAAGGCGGTCTGTCATCATTTGAGCAGAGCGTGCTGGTACTGTTAAAATCGGTAGCTCAGCATGAAACTCTTCAAATTTTTCTTCCATAACATCTGGATGAAAAACGGGTACACCATTGACTAATTTCCCATCAAGTGGATAGTTCGTATCGAAGGCAACAACGATTTTCATATTCTGATTTTTTTGGAAGTTATATTTCAGTAGCGCATGCCCCAGATTACCAATCCCGATAACAGCGACATTCATGCGCTCATTATCATCTAATACATCTCTAAAGAAAACGAGTAATTTTTGTACATCATAGCCATAGCCTTTACGACCAAGTGCGCCGAAATGTGAAAAATCTCGTCGAATCGTAGCAGAATCTATTTGCATCGCCTCACTTAACTCTTTTGAAGAAATGCGTTCTATTCCTGCTTCCGAAAAATTTTGAATGAAACGATAATAGAGAGGTAATCTTTTCGTCGTAGCCTGCGGAATTTTATAATTTTCTTTCAAAGCGGTTGTCCCCTCCTGGATTAACTTTAACTTCTTAACATTGCACCACTGCCCACATTTCGATAAACTAAAATGAGAACTGAGGTGTACTTCATGATTGTATTACAAGTCAATCAATTATATAAATCTTATATTGCAGATGAAATTTTAAGTGGCGTGAAGCTCGAAGTACAGCATCGAGACCGCGTCGCACTTGTTGGCCGTAATGGTGCCGGCAAATCCACATTATTAAAAATTATCGCGGGGCAACTTTCGTATGACTCCGGCGATATTATTATGCCAAAAGATATCCATCTTGGCTATCTCGATCAACATGCGGGTCTTGATTCAGACCTAAGTGTATGGGATGAAATGATGACGATATTCGAGCCCCTAAAAGCGCTTGAAACAACGATGCGCTCACTCGAACAGCGTATGGCAGACCCAGACATTTATAACGATGCTGAACAATATGCCAAAATTATGGCTGATTATGATCAGCTTCAACATGACTTCAAAGCACGTGGCGGCTATCAATACGAAGCCGATACACGTGGGGTTCTTCACGGGATGCAGTTCCCTCGAGAAATGTTTGACCAGCCAATTAATTCATTATCCGGCGGTCAGCGTACACGACTTGCCCTAGCGAAGCTACTACTTAGCAAGCCTGAGCTCCTTATTCTCGATGAACCGACCAACCACTTAGACATTGAAACACTAAGCTGGCTAGAGAATTATTTGAAGAACTACGATGGAGCCATCCTTATCGTATCACATGACCGTTACTTCTTGGACCAAGTTGTGTCGATTGTCTATGAAGTTTCTCGTCATCATGTCTCAAAATTCTCTGGGAACTATTCGGACTATCTAGACCAAAAAGCGAAAAACTATGAATTAGACGTTAAACGCTATGAAAAAGAACAATCGGAGAAGGCGAAACTTGAGCAATTTGTTGAAAAAAATATTGCTCGTGCATCCTCTACAAAAATGGCGCAAAGCCGTCGTAAAATGTTAGAGCGACGTGAATGGATGGATTCTCCGCTTGGCGATGAAAAGTCAGCCACGCTGACATTTGAAATCGAGCGTCAAAGTGGCAATGATGTATTATCGGTGGATAACCTCGCAATTGGCTATGATGACAAATTAATTTCAGAGAATATTCAGCTACGTGAATACCGCGAAGACCGTATCGCTCTTGTCGGCCCAAATGGTGTCGGTAAATCTACACTATTGAAAACGATTGTAGGCGACCAACCAAAACTTGCTGGTGAAGTACGCTTTGGTACGAATGTTCAAATTGGCTACTACGACCAAGAGCTTGCAAAATTAACGAGCAATCGTACGGTCATTAAAGAAATTTGGGATGAATGGCCATTAATGAACGAAAAAGATGTACGTTCTGTACTCGGCCGTTTCCTATTTTCAGGCGACGACGTTGAAAAAATTGTGAGTGACTTGTCTGGTGGCGAAAAAGCGCGTCTAGCACTTGCCAAATTGATGCTTGAGAAAAATAACTTCCTCGTACTCGATGAGCCAACCAACCACTTAGATTTAGATAGTAAAGAAGTACTTGAAAATGCGTTGATCGATTACCAAGGCACACTGCTTTTCGTTTCACATGACCGTTACTTTATTAATCGTATCGCCACAAAAGTTGTTGAACTCTCACATGATGGGACATTCGAATATTTAGGTGACTATGATTATTATGTTGAGAAAAAACTGGAGCTCGAAGAAATTGCGCTTGAAAAAGCAGCTGAAGAGCAGGCAAAACACCCTACGCCAGTAAAAGAGAAAAAAGCGACAAACACATCAATTGATAAAGAAGCCAAGAAAAAAGAACGCAGCCTTCGTCGTAAAATCGAGACGTTAGAAGTTGATATGGCAACGTTTGATGCACAAATTGTTGAATATGAGCAGCAGCTTTGTGACCCAGATGTCTATTCAGATCATGAAAAAACGCTGACCATTCAATCGGCATTAGATGATGCCAAAGAACAAAAGGATACGCTTGAAATGGAATGGCTTGAATTAAACGAAGAGCTTGAAGCACTTTAATCCTTTAAAGAGAGGCTTGGACAAAACACGTCATTTTCCTTTTTTAGCGTTCGCAATGAAAAACCGGAACCGCGCTACAGCACGATTCCGGTTTTTCTTATGCTCATATAAACGGTTGTTTTTATACGTATGTCCCAGCCTCTTCTTTTTTATGGCAACCTCCTAATATAAATTTCGCTCTTATAAAAAAGGAGGCGTCCTATGAATAAAAATTGGTTAATGTCGTTGTTAGTCATTGTATTCATTTATCAACTTGGCTTTTTTGCGGTTCATTTACCATCATTTTTACACTATTTGTATTGGGGTTCTGCAAGTATTTTTGGTCTTGTCATAGGGTTCTACAGTTTAAAGAATTTCTATAAAAAGCTACCGGTTGCTTTACTCGGGACACTAACATTTTTAATAGGTGGCTTCACATCTTCCCTTCTTCTCTTAGAATTGGCTACATTAAACATGTAAGATGCAGGATTTTTCTGCATCTTTTTTAGTTATCCACAGGCTAGTTGATTCCTATTTTTCATTATACATATTTATGCAATTTATCCAAATCGCGTCATAACGCGATTTATAGCATTAAAAAACAGCCCAACAAGTAAATTGTCAGACTGTTTCAAAAAGTTATCCACATGTGCATAACTTTATTTTCCTTTTTTAATCATTCCAAGAACGTAATTCCATGCCTGGGCGACCATTTAAATCCCAACCGCTACGTTTGCCGGCTTTAAACATTTCTGTTCCTGCTGCTGCAATCATTGCGGCATTATCTGTACATAATTTAAGTGGTGGTACGAAGAACGGAATGCCCTCTTCATTGAAGATTTTCTCCAGTTCCGTACGTAAGCCTTTATTGGCTGATACGCCACCTGCTGCGATAACTTGCTTCACATTAAATTCACGTGCCGCACGCAATGTTTTCGTTGATAGCACTTCTACAACACTATCTTGGAAACCTTTTGCGATATGGTATGGATTAATATCGCCACCGCGTTGTTTTGCGTTGTGTTGATAGTTAATAACGGCTGATTTTAAGCCACTAAAGCTGAAATCATACGAATTAGGCTCCAACCATACACGTGGAAACTCGATAGCTTCGTCACTTTCATGTGCCATTTGGTCAATACGTGGACCACCTGGGTACGGGATGTCTAGCACGCGCGCTACTTTATCGTATGCTTCACCTGCTGCATCATCACGTGTTTCACCAATTACTTCAAATGAGCCATGCTCTTTCATTAAAACAAGTTCTGTATGCCCACCTGATACGACTAATGCAAGTAATGGAAACTCCATTGGTTGCATTAAGTTATTCGCATAAATATGCCCTGCAATATGATGTGTGCCGACAATCGGTAAATTATGTGCAAAAGCAAAAGCCTTCGCAGCATTAATACCGATTAAGAGCGCACCAACAAGCCCAGGACCTTCTGTAATACAAACTGCATCTAAATCCTTAGGCTCCATATTCGCTTGCTTTAACGCTTCCTCAAGAACGATTGTGACATTCTCTACATGATGACGTGATGCAATTTCTGGCACAACGCCGCCAAAACGTTTATGACTTTCAATTTGTGATGCCACGACGTTTGAAATGATTTCAGTCCCATTTTTCACGATAGACGCGGCCGTTTCATCACAGCTACTTTCAATACCTAATATATAAAGATCTTTTTCCATTATAAATTCACCCACATGACAAGAGCATCCTCTTGATTATCTGTATAGTATCCTTTACGAATACCACCTGCCTGGAATCCTAGTTTGCGATAAAGATTTTGTGCTACGTCATTTGTTACGCGCACCTCAAGGCTCATAACCACGCAGCCCTGCTCTTTTGCGATGCGCATGGCTTCGCGCATCAATTGCTCCCCAATTCCTTTGCCGCGACCTGCTGGCATAACGGCAACATTTGTAATCTGACTTTCATCAAGCACAATCCACATACCGCAAAAACCGATAATTTCATCGTCTTCAAGTGCGACTACATAGGTTGCTTGTGTATTTTTCGTCATTTCCATTTCAAATGACTCTAATGTCCATGGCGCTGGGAATACAGCTTCTTCAATATGGTGAACAGCTGCTGCATCCGCAAGCGTCATTAAACGATAGGTTACCACATTTGTTCACCTACTTATTTTTTTGTTCTTTAATCCAATTCGCCTCAGCTTCTGCTAAACGGCGATATTGTGGCACAAAATTATGCACCGCATCCCCTGTTAATTGAGGCATTTTTTCTGCTAAATAAATTAGTTGTGCAGCATCTGGTAAATCAATTGTATAGGGCGCACGAACTGCACGCTCGCCTAATGTTTCGACAATTACATCCCAGAAAGTATCCACATCATGCCCTACGAATAATACAGGTGCATTCAGTGAATCTAATTTTTCTATTAAGTCTGCGATGCTATAGTGATGGTCCTCAACAACATTTTCAAAGCCATTTACTGCATCAAAAGCACCCGCGTATACATTTTGACGGCGTGCATCAATTAACGTACAAACAATGCCATTATACATTGCCGCATTTGCTGCTAGCATTTTTAAGCTTGAAACGCCTACTAAAGGCTTGTTCAGTGTCCATGCTAATGTTTTCGCAATCGTTACGCCAATACGAATACCTGTGTATGAGCCAGGCCCTTCGCTGACTGCCACCGCATCAATATCCTGTGCTGTTAACTTCACACGTGTTAATAAGCGCTCAATCGCAAGCATCGCACCACCTGAGTGATTTAACTTAATATTTGTTACTTCGTTTGCGAGCACTTGACCGTCTTTCACTAACGCTACGGCAAGCGGTGTATTTGCTGTATCAATACCTAACCAAATCATTTCATTAACTCCTCACACAACTGCTCATAACGTGTTCCAGTTGGGTTTAGTAAAAATCGTCTTGCGTCTGCATCAACACGTTCAATACGAATCGCAAGTCGTTCTGCCGGTAGGTCTGGTTCAATTAAATGCGCCCATTCTACAACCGACACTGCATCGCCGAAAAAGATTTCATCCCAGCCAAGATCCTCATCACTATCAGCTAGACGATAAACATCTAAATGATTGAGTGGAAGGCGTCCTTCATATTGTTTCATAATTGTAAATGTCGGGCTATTAACGATACGTTTTACTCCTAAACCTTTAGCAAGTGCTTGTGTAAACGTTGTTTTTCCTGCACCTAAGTCGCCTTCTAGTGTAATCGTATCTTGTGGTTGTAATAAATCAGCGAGCTTCATGGCAAGAGCTTGTGTCTCTTCTAAAGATTGTACAGTCCATTCAATCGTCATGTTTCTCGTCCTCTCCAAAAATGCATATCTATAGTGTAACGAATTCAAGTTAATTGTTCAAAGTGTATGAATTCAATTTCTAGGCAAAAAAAATAACACAGCGCCATTGCTGTGTTTACATAAATAAAAAATGGCGGTCCGGACGGGACTCGAACCCGCGACCTCCTGCGTGACAGGCAGGCATTCTAACCAGCTGAACTACCGGACCAAAGATTATTTACAAAAAATATTATAGCAAGGTGCTTAATATATAGCAATACTTTTATAAATTTTTTTATAGGTATAATAAACTTTTTTTATTACTGTGGTATTGATTCGTATAAAAACAAAAAAGACGAACATACTGTCCGTCTCTGTGT
>NZ_HE578966.1:60166-61566 GCF_000307285.2 Kurthia sp. Dielmo | reverse complement strand
CGTTTGCCGTTATCTTAACGACTCACTTATTATATCATTATATCTTTTTGTTTGTCAACAACTTTTTTAAAAAGTTTTTAATGTTTTTTCAGAAGTTGTTAAGCAACTATTAGATAATAACAAATCTGATTAACGTGTGTCAATCATTTTTTTATGTCTTATGTTTTTCAAGACAAGAAATATTATATGTCATAAAAAACAATTATGCAATAGTTTTTTATGATTTTTTTATTTTTTTCTTCACCAATGAAAAAAACATTGTTATATGATAGATAAAGAGGTGATTTCATTGGGTTTTAACGTTAAAACAACTCCCTTTTCATACGAAAATTCTATCATTTCATTACCACAGCAACATACTATAGAAGAAAGTGCCTGCGCTACCCTATTAACAATTGATGGCAATGCGACAAAGATGACGGGTTTTTTAACTACACTTATAGAAGGAATTGCGCAGTGCTGTGTATTTCCTTTTACAAAAGCGACAATTGCCATTCAGTTATTTGATACATTGATTCCCGTTATTACACTGCTACCTGGACGTGCAAATAAGTTGCTTCTACAAATTGATCAGCAAACACTCTATACAATTGGACGTACTTCATTTGTCATTCGGGATGCACAACATAATCACGATGTTGCATTTTCAACTGAAGTCGAGCGTGCTGCATGCGCTTTAAAGCAGCAACAAAAAACCGAAGCTCCAAAAGATATGCCCACCATACTACAACAACATTACGATTTTTCACGATTAACACCATTTATTACTACATGGTCTATTGCTTATATGCCGCGTGAAAAAGCATTGAATTTCTTAACAATTATTGAGGACTGCTGTATATTTTTATCAACATCCTTCAAAACCTTCGTCAAGATTCCATCATTAGCCCTTCATTCTGGGCTAAAAGGTGCGAATGGCTTCTTTGATACTGCGACGCAAACGATTGGGCTTTACTATAAATATGACCGGCCCGCGCAAATGAAGCTTGCCTTTTTCCATGAATACGGTCATCTCATTGATTTACATCAAAAACATGATGAGGTCTATGCATATAAAAGACAGCAGCTTTATGAACAGCTACAAGCATCGGAAACATTACAGCAAATTTCATCTAATACACAGCTTCCAGAGGATTATCGAAAGTATTTACTTTCTATAGAAGAAGTTTTAGCACGATTATTTGAAGGCTATGCATTTTATAAAATGACTGGCAATGTTAGCACTAAAGAATTTGCATTCACATTACCGGAGTTCCTTCTATATGAAGAATTTTTTACAAATTAAAAGAGGCTGGGACATACGTATAAAAACAACCGTTTATATGAGCATAAGAAAAACCGGAATCGTACTGTAGCACGGTTCCGGTTTTTCGTTGCGAACGCTAAAAAAGAAAAATGAC
>NZ_HE578966.1:0-59921 GCF_000307285.2 Kurthia sp. Dielmo | reverse complement strand
GTGTTTTGTCCAAGCTTCTTTTCTTATAGTTGCTGGTGCTTACATGTCACCGCTTAATTTCACTAAAATTTTAGCCTGAGATTTATCGTTCGTTAATGCCTCAAAGCCTTTTTCAACAATATCATCTAATTCAATTTGTGAGGTAATAATGCCTTGCGGTTGTAATTGGCCTGTTCCCATTAAATCAACCGTTTGCTGGAATGAAGTTGGCGTATAGGCAATCGTTGACGTCACTTTTACACCTGTATTCGTTAATTGCATTGGATTCCATTCAATTGGACGTGCAAAAATGGAGACGATCACAACCGTTCCACGAGGGCGTGTCACGTCAATCGATGATTTGAATGTTGGTGCAACGCCGGCCACTTCAAAGGTCACATCTACACCAGCAGGCGCATATTGTTTTACCGCTTCAACTGGATCGACTTCGGCAGAATTAAAGATTGCCGTAGCACCTAAATCCTTCGCCATTTGTAGACGTGTTTCTGATAAGTCAAAGACGATAATATTACTTGCACCCGCTGCTTTTGCTGCAATCACGGTTAATAAACCGATTGGGCCTGCGCCAAATATAGCCACATTATCACCAAATAGTAGATTTCCTTCCTTCACTGCTTGCACAGCCACTGCAGTTGGCTCCACAAGTGCTGCATCTTGTAATGATAGTGTATCTGGTAACTTATAAACATTATGCTCAGGTGCATTCGCAAATGCCGCAAAGCCACCATCACCGTGTAACCCTATAAAACTAAAGCCATCATAGCAATCTACGTCTTCTGGTTTATTACCATATGTGATTGTTGGATTCACAACAACACGGTCGCCCACTTGATAGTTCGTAACGTCTTTCCCTACCTTTTCAATAACACCTGAAAATTCATGCCCCATAATGATCGGCGCTACTTCACCTGTTAGTTCATCTGGCTCGTTCACAGGAATGAATACAGGCCCTTCCTGATATTCATGTAAATCAGAGCCACAAATCCCCGCCCATGCGACACGTACGGTTACTTCATTATCCTTTAATGCTTTTAATTCCTTTTCTTCAACGCGAATATCTTTCTCACCATGCCATACTGCTGCTTTCATATTCCTACGCCTCCAAGCGAATTGATTTTATTGTGCATTAACCGGTTATACAACTGTATTGTCGTTCAATGCACATAAAATTTCAATGCTCAGCCACTTTTACGCTATATCAATATGGCATACAGGATATGCCTTTTTTGAATGAAAATGATTGTTGTCGATTGCATTCGTTTTTCTCGCTATTACACTGTGATATGCTTATTTAAACGAGGTGAAAATATGGCGATTAAACGATTAGCTGTCACAGGCTACAAACCACAGGAGCTAGGTATTTTCAATGATTCACATCCTGGATTGGCTGTGATTAAAAAAGCTTTAAAGGACCGACTGCTGCCATTAATAGAAGATGGGCTTGAATGGGTGCTTGTTAGCGGCCAACTTGGTGTTGAAACATGGGTCGTCGAGGTTGTGTGGGAGCTTCAAGAAGCGTTTCCCAACTTACAATATGGTGTGATGATTCCGTTTTTAGACCAAGAAAAAAATTGGAACGAGCAAAAAAAGCTTCATTATACTGACATAATGGCAAAGGCTGATTTCACAACAGCAATTACCAATCGTCCTTATGAAGCACCATGGCAATTTGTTGAGAAAAATAAATTTTTCGTCCTGCATTCAGATGCATTTTTAATTTTATATGATGAGGAGCAGGATGGTTCACCAAAATATGTGAAGCAGCTTGTAAAAACTTATATCGATAAACATAACGCGGACTACGAGCTGTTGACGATTGATGCCTATGACTTGCAAGTTGTGGCTGAAGAAGAACAGCAACGTATGTGGGAGCAGCAGGAAAAAGATTCTTTTGAATAAAAAAGAGACAGGGACATACGTGTAAAAACAACCGTTCCTAGAAGCATAAAAAACCGGAATCGCGCTGTGGCGTGATTCCGGTTTTTCGTTGCGAATGCTAGAAAAGGAACATGACGTGTTTTGTCCCAGTATCTTTTTTCTATTTAACCGCGACCTGCTTGGAAGTCCGGATATTTCGTCATACCACCATCTACAAATAACGTAATGCCCGTCACATAACGCGCCTGCTCCGATGCAAGGAAGGCTGCACAGTTTGCAACGTCTTCTGGCTCGCCGATAAAGCCCATCGGCACCATGCTCTCCACATCTGCACGCTGCTCTGGATCTGCAAATTTCTCCGCGTTAATCGGTGTATCAATGGCACCAGGCCCGATGCTGTTTACGCGAATGCCTTTTGGCGCATATTCAAGTGCAAGGGTCTCTGTCATCAGCTTAATACCGCCTTTTGATGCCGCATAGTGTACAAATAAAGGCCACGGAATCATTTCATGAACCGATGACATATTAATAACGCTTCCTTTAATGTCATGTTCAACGAAGTATTTAATAGCTTCGCGACTTCCTAAAAATGCCCCTGTTAAATTCGTTCCGATAACGCGATTCCAGTCCTCTAGTGGCATCTCATGTGATGGCACAGGGTTTTCGATCCCTGCATTATTCACCATGACATCAAGTGTCCCTAATTCTTTAATCGTCGTCTGTACGAAATTCACAACATCTTCCTCTTTTTGTACATCGCCACCGAAGATAATGGCTTTGACACCATGAGATTCTAGCTCTGCCTTTACTTCTTGCGCCTCTGCTTCGTCTTTATAGTAGTTAATCGCGACATTCGCACCTTCTTTCGCAAAACGAAGTGCCATTGCACGACCTAGACCTGTTGAGCCACCTGTGATTGCTACTACCTTACCTTTTAAATCTTCATACATCAAAAAACGCCTCCTAATTTATGAAAATAAATTTCGTGTTCATATACTATATTCCCGGAAACTAGCGACAAACAACATGTTCATTAATAAAAGGTTAAAATTGTAAAAAGAAAATATTTTTCATCATCATACCATAAAAAAAGAGACGAAGGAATTCTTTCCCTCGTCTCTTTCTTCTATACTGTTAAGCCTCTTTTTCAGAGAACTTTGTTGATTGTTTACGTGGATTCACTGCATCTAACTCCTGCTGCGCCTCCATAGATAATGATTCTCTTTTCCAAGGAATCATATTGAATACAATATTTAAAATGATAGCCGTTAAACTACCTGCTACAATGCCGTTACTTGTAATCAGTTGAAGCACACTCGGTAAAACTTTGAATATTTCTGGTAAAACCGTTACACCTAAACCCATACCTAATGAGCAAGCGACAATCATCGCGTTTCCTTCATTTTTACCGATAGCAACTGCTAGCATTTTAACACCTTGTGACATTACCGTCCCGAACATGACAATCATTGCCCCGCCAAGAACAGCCGTTGGAATGATTGTTGCGAGTGCAGCGATTTTTGGTAAGAAGCCAAGTGCCACAAGCATAACGCCTGTCACAACGATAACCGCGCGATTTTTCACGCCTGTCATTTGCATCAGACCAACATTTTGAGAAAATGCTGTGTATGGGAATGAGTTGAAGATACCACCAATAATTGATGCTAACCCTTCAGAGCGATACCCGCGTGCTAATGCTTTTGAGTCGATTGGCGTTTTTGTCATATTGCTAAGTGCAAAGTAAGAACCTGTAGATTCGACTAATGACACGATAGCAACAAGCGTCATCGTTAAGATTGGTACAAGATTAAATTCTGGTGTCGCGAAGTAGAACGGTTTCACCATATGTAGCCATGAAGCATTTGCTACATTCGTAAAGTCAACTTTGCCCATAAATGAGGCAATGACTGTTCCAACGACTAAGCCAATTAAGATGGCAATTGAACGTACAAAACCTGTAGAGAAGCGATAAATTAACACAATCAGAAGCATTGTTGTAAATGCTAAAATAACATTTTCAGCTGATGCAAAGTCTTTTGCACCTTGACCACCGGCAGCATTATTAAATGCTACCGGAATCAATGTTAACCCGATAATCGTTACAACAGAGCCCGTTACGATTGGTGGGAAAAATTTTACTAACTTTCCGAAGAAACCTGAAATCAATACAACGATTAAACCAGATGCGATAACAGCACCGTAAATTGAGCCTAAGCCAAATTCATTGCCGATACCGATGATCGGTGTAACGGCTGTAAACGTACAACCTAAAACGAGTGGTAACCCAATTCCGAATACTTTACCGCGCATTACTTGAAGTAATGTCGCAACGCCGCACATCAGAATATCGATTGAAATTAAATACGTCATTTGCGTGGCGTTAAAGCCTAGTGCGCCCCCGATAATCACCGGTACTAAAATCGCACCCGCATACATTGCAAGTAAATGTTGAATCCCTAATGTCGCAAGTTTTGCCTTGTTCATTGTCCTAATTGCCTCCTAAGCAAATGTTACTGTGCCATTTTCCAATGAAGAAACAATTGCTAATGAATCAACGCGATATCCTTGTTCACGAAGTGCTTTACCACCTGGTTGGAATCCTTTTTCAATTACGATTCCGATGCCGGCAACCTTCGCCCCTGCTTGGTTGGCAACGTCAAGTAAGCCCTTCGCTGCTTCTCCGTTCGCTAAGAAATCATCGATGATTAATAGTGTATCTTCTTTATCTAAAAAGTCTTTAGAAACTGAAATGGTGTTCGTTACTTTTTTTGTGAATGAATAAACATCCGCAGTGTAAAGGTTGTCTTGTAATGTAACTGATTTACGTTTGCGGCCAAATACAACTGGTACGCCTAAGATTAAGCCAGCCATTACTGCTGGTGCGATACCTGATGCTTCTAATGTTAAAATTCTTGTAATGCCTGCATCTTTATATAAGTCAGCAAATTCTTGGCCCATTGCTTGCATTAATGCTGGGTCAATTTGGTGATTTAAAAATGAATCCACTTTTAATACGTCCTCTGATAAAACTTTACCTTTTGCTAAAATTGCTTGTTCTAATGCTTTCACGATGAAAGGCTCCCTTCGAATGTTCACTTTTTAAAATTAAAAAACTCGACGCACACTACCCTAATCGTAATTCTACGAGTAGGGCAATATACATCGAGTATTAAGTCGAATATAAAACGAAATAAACGTTTTGGATAATTGCCTCTCATAGTCAATTCATTTACGGCGAATTGGTAGAAACTCGTGGGCCATATCCCCACTATTATATGAGTAAGTTGTTTATTATTTAAAAGAAATAATGTACAAAGTATATCACTCTACTTCTTAAAATCAATACACGTTTAAGAAATTTATTTATTTTGAATATTATGAAAATAAACTAATTTCTTAACATTCTTTTACTCATGCACGTTTTTTTAGCTGTTTCACGAACATTTTTCTCATTTTTGTATACAACGTCAATTTTATGATATGAAAAGTTTTTCGTTTTATATCGTTTTACGAACAAAAAAAGAGCCGCAATGCGACTCTTTTTTTTAGCTACTGACGATGATCCGTTTCTAAATCAACATCTTGTAGTTTGTATACTTTTGTTTTGTGTTTCACTTTATAGCCAATCCATAATAGTAAGAAAATCGGTACACTAATGTATGAAACCGTCATTCCTACCCAGTCGATGTCGCCACCCATAAAGTCTTGAACTTGGCCGACTAAAATAATCGCACATAAAATAAAGGCGAAAATCGGACCAAATGGGTACCAGCCAGAACGATATGGTAAATCATTTAAATCTTTTCCTTGTGCGATATATGCGCGACGGAAGCGGTAATGACTTGCGGCCATCCCAATCCAAGCGATAAAGCCACACATGCCAGATGAAGATAACAACCACATATATACTTCACCTGTTCCGAAGAATGATGTTAGGAACGCTAGGCAGGCTACTAATACCGTTAATACTAATGCAGCTACTGGCACGCCTTTACGATTTAATTTTAAGAAGATTTTTGGCGCTAAGCCGTCTTTTGCTAACTGCCATAATGTACGTGATGATGCGTATAAGCCAGAGTTACCTGCTGATAAAATCGCTGTTAACACAACCGCATTCATTAATGTTGCCGCAAATGCAATACCCGCATTTTCAAATACTAATGTGAATGGGCTAATCGCTACATTGTCATCAGCATTCACTAAGCGAGGGTCTGTGTAAGGTAATAATAAACCAATCGCGAATAACGCTAGAATATAGAATAATAAAATACGCCAGAAAATAGATTTCACGGCTTTTGGAATTGTTTTTTCAGGATCTTTTGCTTCACCAGCAGTCGCACCAAGTAATTCTGTCCCTTGGAATGAGAACCCTGCTGCTAGGAAAATACCTAGTATTGCGAAGAAACCACCGTGGAATGGACCGTCACCTTCAAAGAAGTTTGTGAAGCCAACCGGTGCTTTCCCACCGATAATACCAAAGATCATTAAAAATGATACGATTAAGAAAATGATGATCGTTGCGACTTTAATAAAGGCAAACCAATATTCACTTTCACCAAATGTGTTTACTGATAAATAGTTCAGTAAGAAAATAATAATAAGGAATGCAGCACTCCAAATATATGAAGGTGTATCTGGGAACCAATATTTCATAACAAGTGCTACGGCCGCTACTTCTGCCGCGATTGTTACTGCCCAGTTATACCAATAGTTCCAACCTAATGCGAATCCAAGTGATGGATCAATAAAACGTGTTGCGTATGTGCTCGTAGATGATACTGGCATGTAAGCCGACATTTCACCAAGGCCGGTCATTAAGAAGTACACCATCACACCAATTAAGGCATAAGCTAAAAGTGCGCCACCAGGACCTGCCTGTGCAATCGAGTTCCCACTTGCTAGTAATAAACCTGTCCCAATCGTACCACCAAGCGAAATCATCGTGATATGGCGCGATTTAAGACCACGGCTCAACTCGAGCTGTTCTGTATTGTTGCTCATAAAAATTTCCTCTTTTCCTATTGCGTATCAAGGTCTAACAGTGGTTTTTCTGAATAAAAAAACCCATTCTAGAACTTTCTCTAAAATGGGTTGTATGTATACAGTAGTCCCACCAAACTTAGATTAAAGATAGCTCAACACGTTGTTACGTGACAGTTCTGCACCTATTAAGCGACAGCCCCAGCATTCAAATGATAAAAGCATTTGAAATACTTCGGCAAACGTTCCTTTCTCATTTTGTCAGTAATGCTTTCTCATCTCGAAAATGATACTAATAACGTTCGCGACCTCTACCTCACCTTTTTTGCTGGATGAGGCATTGCAATATTCTTTTTAATACTCGTTTCATTCTAATATAAAACACAATTCACTTCAAGACTTAATTGACATTAAAACTTATGTAATCCTCTAATAATTTGTTTCTATACTTTACTTGTCGAACCTGTTACGCTTAGTTCAATTCAGGAATAGGAGGAGGAATATGGAACAATCACATTTTGAAACTTCACGCAAATGGACGAAGGCGACCTGGTTATTCGTACTAGGCATCGTTTGTATTTCCTTTACGATGCGCTCCCCGATAACATCAGTCGGCCCAATTGTCGAAATTTTACGTGATAACCTACATATTTCAAATGTTATAGCAGGCTTCATTACGACGATTCCGCTTCTAGCATTTGCCGTCGTCTCACCAATCGTTCCAAAGGTATCTCGCCGAATTGGCATCGAGCGTACTTTATTTATTGCGATGTTCATTTTAGCAATCGGCGTTATTTTACGCTCGCTTGGCAGTAGCACGATGCTCTACATCGGCACAGTGCTAATCGGTATCGGTATTGCATTTAGTAATGTATTGATGCCAAGCATCATTAAGCTTCGCTTCCCGCTTCAAATCGGGCTACTGACAGCCATTTTTACCGTTTCGATGAATGTAACAGCAAGTCTAGCAGCAGGTGTAAGCTATCCAATCGCAACCACAGCACTTGGCTGGCAAGGCACGCTATCCATTTGGCTTGTTTTTATCATTATTGCGATTATCGTGTGGCTACCACAAACGAAAAAGACGGATCATGTAAATGCAGCCAATCTTTCAGGTAAGCCACCGAAAAAGAAAATTTGGCAATATCCACTGACATGGGCTTTGACCTTTGCGATGGGCTTTCAGTCATTTTTATTTTATACGACCGTCGCATGGGTTCCGGCAATGCTTACCGAGCAAGGAATGAGTGCGAGTGCATCGGGTGCAATGTTCTCTGTACTACAATTTTCACAAATTCCGATGACCTTTATCATTCCCATTTTAGCAGGCCGTACACGCGACCAGCGCCCACTTGTTGTGATGTTTTCACTGTTTTATTTAATCGGTTTTGGTGGTCTCTTACTTGAATGGACGAGCCTCACATGGTTGTGGATGATTTTTCTAGGGCTTGCGGGTGGTGCATCGTTTGGTATTTGTATGATGTTCTTCTCTGTTCGGGCACGTAACGCCTACGAGGCAGCGGAGCTATCTGGCTTCGGGCAATCCATCGGTTATTTATTAGCCGCAACCGGTCCGGTATTATACGGCTTCGTACATGATTACGCTGGTGGCTTCCATAGCGCGAACTTTGTTTACTTAGCCGTTGCGATTATTTTATTCTTCTTCTCCTATGCGAGCGCGAAAGATCGGTATGTAACAAATGATTAATACATGCGGTGTGACGTTTAAATGTCACACCATTTTTTATTTCGAATCATTTATTTAAAAAGCCACATCCTGCTAGAAAGCGTCTTTTGCATACGACTTATTTTTTAATAAGTGTCAGCGCTATGTATATGAACCTAGTGAAACGCTAATCATTTGTCCAAATAGCATTTCATATCAAATAATTATGTTTTTTTCGGTTGATACGTACAATAACTTTGTACAGCATCTTATCAAAACCGGACAAAGAAGGGACGTTTTCAGCCCATTTTTCACGAGTTCGGGTCTATTTTCGGCCTCTAAGGGTTCTCTTTCACTTAGAAAAAACGTGCTGCATGGCGCATTTTTGATTCATTTCAATAAATGACATGCTAGACTGACCAAATCCGATTTTTCGTGCAAAAACAACCCTCGGAGAGCCTGAAAACACCTGTTTTTGCCGAAAACAACCGAAAACGGGCCTTTTTCATATCTTAAAAATAATAAACATCTATGAAAAAATCGCAAATAAAAATTTTCGTTGACAGCTTTCTGCATGATGCTTATTAAAACTCTCTTTTTACGTACGAAAATAGACGTAGTTTGGCACTTATTTAGAAATATGTCGTAGCCAAAACCCGCTCCTTGAGGCAATCAATGATTTCTGACAGTGCATAAAAAAATGAGCCTGGGGCAAAACATGTCATGTTCTTTTGCGTTCGCAATGAAAAACCGGAACCGCGCCACCGCGCGATTCCGGTTTTTCTTATGCTCATATGAGAGCTGATTTCTACACGTATGTCAAAGCCTCATTTCGTTATTTCACAAAGGCTTGTTCATTTTTCATAAAGGCATCCTGTACCATGTAGTAGGATGGTTTCAGACGATAAATCGAGTTCGGCTGCTCCCAGTTTGCCCATGTATATTGTTTGAACGGACTAATCGTATTGCCTTTTTTTGCTGGCAACGTTTGGACAACTTTGTCCTCATCATTCATAAAGGCAACACCTACGTGAATGCCGTCTACCTTTTCACGTGCCTTATAATCTGGCTTATCAATATCGCCAATTACTTCCTTCAAACTTGGGTCTGAGAAACTCATGAGCATCCACGGCACACGTAGCTCAATAAAATGCTCTTCTTCATTTATATTAAAATCAACAAGAGAATTATAGTCTTCTGCTTCAGGATTCGCATTGCCTTCAAGTAATTTGCCCGTTTCATACCCAACGAATGGGATTTTTCTTTCGTTGTTGGGATGTTTAGTTCATTGCTTAGTACATAATTAATTTTCGTAAAATTTCCTGTATTTTTTTCAGGATGATACGTAATATTTTCTGGATCGTATTTGCCGTAATACAGTGCATAAATATCATACTGTGTATCGACAAGTAGACGAGCATTTTTCGCTGATTTTAACGGTGCGATAAACTCGAGTCCATTTTCAGTTTTCAACTTATAGTTATTAATCTTTGTATTACCTTGCGTCTGCTTCGTATCAAGCATGAGCATCGGATACCCCTTCGCATCAGCACTCATTTGAATTTTATAATACACATAGCGCTCATCATGCTGCATCATGAGTGACTTGATTGGCCCACTTGACTCATACATGGTCTTTGCGCCTTCCCAGTCACGATCATCCCCATCGACCTTCACCTTTAATACATCAAAGCTCAATAAGCCAAATTGCTGCTCACTCGTCTGTGCATTTGACCAAAATGGACGACGATCTGGGTCATCTAAATCCATCGTATTCCACGTCCGCTTAAACCATTCATCCTGCCAGGTAAAGATTAAGCCGCCCATCATATCCTCATGTAAAATATCTTCGAATAAATGAACGAGTGTCTCGCCCTGTGCAGTTTCAGACATATGCCCCTGATTCCAACCATTGACGTTATTATGCGTTTTCCCTCGTGATGATGGAATCCCAAACTCTGCGATTAACACCGGCATATCATGTGCTGCATGTAAATCCTTTAAATATGCTGCATAGTTATTTTTCTTGCCACGAAAATCGATATAATCATTGTATTGGTAATTCAGCGATTCAGGATAATACGGATACACATGATAGCTTGCGAATTGCTGTGTTTTCGTTACGTCCCCTTTTAAATGAATAACATTCGGATTGACGGATACTAAGTCCTCCTCTGGATCAGGCTCCTCAGGATGCTCCAGTAGATCTGTCGTCACCCAGTTTGTGAAGCTTAGTGGACGAACCCAGTTATACTTATCTTTTTCATATTTTGCGACATAATCTAGATTTTCAGCAATCCAATGTTCAAATGGCGATGCACCCTTTGTATATACATATGTGCCTTTATAGTCGCCAACTGCTTTGTTTTTCTTATTCGTTGACTTCACCATCACTGGGTCCCACTCAATACCAAGCACCCAACCGATGACATACTCTGACACATCGGCTGTATAGGCCCCTGTTGCATGCCCCTTTTTATAAGCAATCATTTCATTGCCATGAAGAATATCGACGATGTGGCGAATTTCATCACGGAACTCCGTTGTCGCCTGCTTGTCAAAGACATTACCCTTATGAACAATTCGTTCCTCATCAATCCACGTACCATGCAGCAAATAAAGCTTTTGTTCGTGTGCTTCGTTATAACGCTTCAATGCATTATAAAACCCTGGTGGTTGCACCGTATAAACACGCATCGTATTGGAGCCAAGCTTACCAATATCTTGGAACCATTTATAATATTCATTTTCCGTAATCGCTGCCTGTCCAGGGAACGTACCGGGTTTTCCCATCCCTACATTGACGCCTTGAATTTTCATTGACTGCCATTTTCCATTCACTTGCACCTGCATACCATTGTCATGAATGCGCGACACATATTGAACTTCCTTTGGTTTTTTGAGGGCCGCTACCTTTTTATTTTTTTGTGCGGTCGTTTGGGCGAGTACCTTTTTCATCATCGGTACATATGCATCCCAGTAGAAGCCCGTTTCCTTACTAAAATGACTAATCCAACTATTCAATGTCTCCACACCAAGGAATTGATAGTAATTCGGCACAGACGGTGTTACATTGAATTGCCCCGCAAAGTAATACGCTGTCGCATTGTTCATCGTCATTTTATTAACAGCGACAAATTTTGTTGGCACACCATGTTCTTTCATTAACTGCTTCCCTGAATCCGTTAAATCCCAGTGGAAGTTTGCGAGTGTCGCTTCTGCTGATTCACTTTCAACAATATCAAACCAGCCATTAAATGCGACGGACTCTGTTAAATCAAATGCTTTTTGACCCGCTTCGGTGTACTTCACCGTAAGTTTACTAGCCACATCCTTGTCATCCTTGAGAATAAAGTATTTCTCTTGTTCCTCATTCACAAGCACAAAGCCAGCGCCACTATACGGCCAATTCTTTTCGTTCTTTAACCAGCTCGGCATATCCGGATTGTCGAGTGATAACTCATTAAAATGACGGCCAATCCAGCCAGACGAATGAATGCCAAGTACACTGCTCATATGCTCACGTACCTCGGTCGTTGTTGGCGATGCGAGTGTATTAAATTCCGTTACAAGCGTAACCGCCTTATCATCTTCAAGACGTTTAAAAACCGCATTCCATTCATCCATCGTCAGCCCACCATCGAGCTTTTTCGGCTTAGCCTGTCCTTGCTTCTCCTCATAGACACCATATGTATCTGCAATATAAATCAAATTCGTATCGTCATATGATGTCGGGAGTTTCCCTACAGGCTGGTCCTGCTCAGGATGATAGCCAAAGTAATCTGTTAGGGCATACGGTTCTCCCTTATCATTTACATATTTCTCTGCTTTTAATAGCCAGTTTAACCCCTGATGCTCTTGATACTCTGTCGTTGCAACTGTTTTATCGATAATCGCAATCGAGAGTTTTTGGTCACTTTTCAATTGCCAGCCCCCAAAAATCACAAGTAAAAGCGCTATGGCCGCACCAAAAATAATCAGTAATTTTTTCATCGTCGCATCCCCTTATAAGCCTTTTCGAACCATTTCGCCCCAGCTACTTTTACCGCGAGCATAATTCCACAAGCCGAGTAGACGGAACCATAATGTACATGGTTTATACCAAAAGATTTCAGTGATGGCTAAGACGAATAAGCGCCAAATATCTTTTACTGATATGTAACGCTTCATTAGCCATGACTCCATAATGACAGATACCATCGAAAATAGTGCGCCATTGATAACGAATAATAAGAGTAATAACAACGCAAACTCTAAATACACACCACCTGTGAAAAAGGCGAAAATCACATATAAGTAGCCCGCAAATTCGATAATCGGTCCTAAGCATTCGATAAATAAGAAATACGGAAAGGCGATAAAGCCTAGCTTACCGTATTTGGGATTTGCGAAAATTTGTTTATTACGCCATAAGCTTTCCATTAACCCTTGATGCCAGCGACTACGCTGACGCTTCAGCTGCTGATACGTTTCAGGAGCCTCTGTCCAGCATACTGGATACGGTAAAAACTTAATTTTTTTAGACTTTTGTTTTTTGCGAATCAAGCGATGTAGACGCACGACAAGCTCCATATCCTCACCGATTGTATCCCGCAAGTAACCCCCTACTTCGACAACTTCCTTTTTCGAGAAAATACTAAAGGCGCCAGAAATAATAAACACCATATTGAAGCGACTAAATGTAATGCGCCCCATAAGAAAAGCACGGAAATATTCGATAACCTGCATCATCACAAGCGGCTTATCCGACATACCATAACGCATTAATGTCCCCATTTGAATATCTGAGCCATTCGCAATTTTGACATTACCACCTGCCGCAATGACATTCGGGTCCTTCACAAACGCCTCCATCACTTGTACAAGCGATGTTTCCCCTAAAATACAATCGCCATCAATCGAGCAGAAGTACGGATACTTTGATAAATTAATACCACTATTTAATGAATCTGCTTTTCCGCCGTTTTCCTTATCAATCATTAAAATACGTGGATCAATCGTTGACTGATAAACACCGCGCACATCCTTCGACGGCAAGGTTGTCTGAATAACACGATGCACTTTTTTCATTTTAAAATGCGTTATCGCTACTTCTAACGTATCATCCTTTGAGCCATCATTTATAATGATGATTTCATACTCGGGGTAACGACTACTCAGCAGTGATTGGACCGTATTGATAATATTAATGCTTTCATTATAAGCTGGCACGAGTATCGACAATGGATAAACATAGTCAACATCCTGTAGCTCCTCATCTACCGACTCACGTGAAATATTGCGCCCGCGATAAAGTTCAATCAACGAGAAAATCAGCATAATCACATAGACACCAATAACGATAAACATATAAATTAAAATAAGCGTTTGGAAAAAAAGATTAATCCAATGCCACATGCTCATGTCCTCCTTTCAGATAAGTATGAATGGAATCATGCATATACGCGTCATCAATCGTCTCAAGCATTCGCTCAAACATCTCTTGTCCCTTTGGATATTGTGCAATCGCATGAATCGCAGCCTGACGTACAAGAAATGACTTATCCTGCGCAAGTACAACTAAATAAGCAGACACATCTTCGAGCTTATACTGGGATGCAAGTTTCGCAAACAGCATCCGGCTATCTGCATCTTCTGAGTAAAAATACTCTTCAAAATCCATCAATGATTTCTCGGTCCCAATGGCACTAAGCACCTGTAATGCTTCCTCTCGCACAGCCTGTACATCATGATGGAGTAGCTCGTGCACAACAAGACTTGAATACGCCAATTGGCGCTTCGCCATCACCTTTAATGCTGCCACCAGCCATTCGATATCCGTATGCTCATGGTCGACAATATCGTAAATTCTATCATCGGTCATACAATTCACAATCATCGTTACTTGATTTGCGGCAAGTTTTGATTTATGGTGCACGTAAAATTTGTACGTGCTCTCTTCCTCTAATGTCGCAACGATTTTTAGACCAATAAAACATTCCTTCAGCGTAATATGCTTTTTCAGCAGCATTTCTTTTACCTCTGGCAAGAGTGAAATAATATGAAAATCCATAATTTGATACAGCGCATTAATACGCTTTGTCGTATCATTACCGCGTAACTGTCGTCGATATGTTGCGCTATAATATGTGTCCATATACTGATAAATACGCGTTAAAATGGTCTCATCTTCGACATAAGCAATATAGCTTTCTACAATTTCTTCAATTGCTTCAAATTCCTCATTCGTACTAGCAATCACGCAACTGTCATCGTCTCCTTCAATAAAATAGCGATAGCACGCGGCCGTATGTTCCTGCACATCCCTTTTAATTTGTTGCTGTCTTTTTTGATAATTTTTCGTATCAATTGATACATAAAGCATAATCAAAACTAGCACAATAAATGCCGCCACTACGCCATAAGAAAGCCATACAACACCTGTCATTTATGTGCCCTCTTCATTAATTTTTGTTTAACTTGCGCGCTTAACACGCCGAGATTAAACGGGCGTATTATGTAGGCATCTACGCCATGCTCATACGCTGAAATTTGATCCTCAGCTGCAGGTAACCGAGACATTAAGAAAATCGAAAACTTCCGGTCATTCGGTAAATCACGTAGTTCGCTGACGACTTGCAGACCATTTTTTCGTGGCAATTTTGCGTTAAGTAGCACGATATGTTCGTGCTCTGATTGATACCAATCGGACGCCAAAAAAGCCTCTCCATCTGAAAATGTCTGAAGCGCAATTTCCACATTCGGAAGCTTAATCGTATGAATGGCATTTTCAAGCATATGACGGGCTACATCATTTGCTTCAACAATGCTAACTTTTTTCTTCATTTTTTTGCGCTGACTAAAACGCGTACTAATATTTTTTTCAAAGATAGTTGTAGTTGTCGGTAGCTGTGCTACTAGCTCCTCTTTAATGAATTGAAAATCTGCTACTTTCTGGCGCAATTCACAAATGGATGCTTGCCACGTTAGTTGTGGAAAATCTCGTTCTAAACGCTTCAAATAAAATTGTGCATCTTTTTGCGTTGCTTCGTATAATACGATGCCTATTACATCCTTTGATAGTAAAAAATATAAGTTACTTGAGCGTGCAGTTTCAAGAAGCATTTGTTGTAGCTTCTCAAATGGCGTCTCGCCAACTGGACGCAAAGCAATAACTGATACAACAATAGCTTGTCGTTCAATCTGATTTTGAAAAAATTGAAAAATCCTTTTTACTTCAGATTCAGATATGAGTTTCGGTAATTCTCCCATCTTACTAACCTCACTTTCACTAATAATATGCAAAAAATACTATACCCATTTTTTCACATTTTTAAATATTTTCGGTCCTTTTTTCCTAAAAATGAATCTTTTTACCTATTTATGGTAGGGAGCCTGTTGATAACGATAAAACGGCTTATGTTTTGTATTGTCCATCGGGCGATGATAAATCGCCGCTGTCGCTGGGGACATCGGTGGTAAAAGCCACGCCCAGTTCCCTGTCACCTCACGCCCTGCCTGCTGTTCCTGTTTTTCAAATAGAAGAAACTGTTCAACGGCCGTATGATGGTCAACAATCGATACGCCGTCTTCCTTATATGAATACAATACCGCACGATTTAATTCGACAAGTGCGTAGTCCTGCCAAAGCGTCATATTTTTAGACGTATCAAGGCCCATCTTCTCTGCAATAATCGGTAGCATATTGTAGCGCTCTGAATCGGCCAGATTTCGAGCACCAATTTCTGTGCCCATATACCAGCCATTAAACGGAACGGATACAAAATCTAATCCGCCAATTTCAACCTTCATATCTGAAATCATCGGTACAGCATACCATTTCAAGCCAAGCTCACGGAACCATTCAAGCGTCGGGTGGCGTAGCTCTACTTCTAAAATATGCGTCTTTGGAATATCAAAAACGACGGGTGCCGCATCCCCTACTTGTATAACAAGTGGTAAAACATCAAACCGACCACCCGCACCTTGCCAACCAAGCTCTTGGCATTTCTGCGTGAATTCAACAGAGGCTGGATCTCCAATAATCTCATTTGCTGTTTTATAACCAGCATAACGAATAAGCTGATGATTCCAAATGCGTACACTTGGGTCAAAGACTGAAATCGTCGAACGAATTTTCCCACCATTTGTCGCGTAGTCAATATGCGCCAGTAACGCCTCATAGATTTCTTGTGCTGTCTTTAAATGTCGTCGGTCAAATGTATGCAATGATTTCCAGAAAAGACGACCAATGCATTTGTTACTATTACGCCATGCAAGCTTTAGCGCGTAATCCATTTCTTCTATTGTATAATCGACAGCTCCTGCAGCTGTGAATTGCTGTAAACGCTCTTCAACATACGACTGTGCTAGTTTATTTTCCGCTGTGTATTGTTCTAAAAAGATTCGTACTTGTTCTAACAACATCTTCACTTCCCTAAAATAAGTCTGTCTTAATAATGTGCACTCTGTTGTTGATTGTACAATCTTTCATCCTCGCAAAAAATATGTATTTTATATCCATGTAAAGAAGTTGTCACAAATGGATATTTGCCTTTCGCATATTTCTAGATTTTTAACTTTAAAAAAACAATAATTATCAATTAGAGCACTTATTATCACTATTTTCATGATGTTAATGAGAAAATAACTCACTTTATTTTAAAAGAAAAATAGCGATTTTTAATCATTTCAAATGTTTTTTTGCACATTAAAAAGGGTATAAATTAACGTTAACCTATTATAGTAAGGAGAAATGTCGATTTGCACATTTTTCAATTAACTATTATAATTTCTAAACAATAATTATTATTATTTACTTTTCATTCTAAATAACTTCTGTTATAGTAATGATTGAAGAGATTATTAAACATATGGGAGGCAATATGAATGACGAACAATAACAATGAAAAGTTAACGACAATCACTGGTGCTCCAGTCGTATCACATGATAATACACAAACAGCTGGCCGTCGTGGACCAGTTTTATTACAAGACGTCTTCTTAATTGAAAAATTAGCAAACTTTAACCGTGAAGTAATTCCAGAACGTCGTATGCATGCAAAAGGTTCAGGTGCATTCGGTACATTTACTGTTACAAATGATATTACAAAATATACAAAAGCAAAAATCTTCTCTGAAGTAGGTAAACAAACAGAGATGTTCGCGCGTTTCTCTACAGTAGCAGGTGAACGTGGGGCTGCTGATGCTGAGCGTGATATCCGCGGTTTCGCATTAAAATTCTACACTGAAGAAGGTAACTGGGATATGGTTGGTAACAACACACCTGTATTCTTCTTCCGTGACCCATTACACTTCCCAGACTTAAACCACGTTGTAAAACGTGACCCTAAAACGAATATGCATAATGCAAATTCTAACTGGGATTTCTGGACAATGTTACCTGAAGCATTACACCAAGTAACAATCGTTATGTCTGACCGTGGTATTCCAAATGGTTACCGCCATATGCATGGATTCGGTTCTCACACATATTCATTCATCAACGCTGAAAACGAACGCGTATATGTGAAATTCCACTTCCGTACACAACAAGGTATCGAAAACCTTACGAACGAAGAAGCTGGTGCAATCATCGCTTCTGACCGCGAATCTTCACAACGTGACTTATTCGATTCAATCGAAAAAGGTGACTTCCCTAAATGGAAAATGTTCATCCAAGTTATGACAGAAGAACAAGCGCGCAACCATAAAGATAACCCATTCGATTTAACAAAAGTTTGGTACAAATCTGAGTACCCACTAATCGAAGTTGGTGAGTTCGAATTAAACCGTAACCCTGAAAACTACTTCGCTGATGTTGAGCAAGCTGCTTTCGCGCCATCAAATGTCGTACCAGGTATTTCATTCTCACCTGACCGTATGTTACAAGCTCGTTTATTCAGCTACCAAGATGCTACGCGTTACCGTTTAGGTGTTAACCATCACCAAATTCCAGTTAACGCACCGAAATGTCCATTCATGGTATACCACCGCGATGGTCAAGGTCGTGCAGATGGTAACGGTGGTTCTGCAATCACTTACTATCCAAACAGCTACGGTGCATTACATGGTCAACCAGAATACAAAGACCCTGCATTACAACTTGATGGACCTGCTGACATCTATGACTTCCGCGAAGATGATAATAACTACTTCGAGCAACCAGGTAAATTATTCAACTTAATGAATGACGACCAAAAACAACAATTATTCAACAACACTGCTGCAGAAATGAATGGCGTAGAAGACTTCATTAAAGAACGCCACATCATCCACTGCCATAAAGCGGATCCAGCTTATGGTGAAGGTGTTGCAAAAGCTTTAGGCATCGATATCAATTCAATCGACCTAAATAAAGAAATCAAATACTTCTAGACACTAGATAATCCGACAATTATCCGTCTATAAAAGAGAAGTGGCTTTGGCTACTTCTCTTTTTTTACGTTCATAACGAAAAACCGGAACCGCGCTACAGCACGATTCCGGTTTTTCTTCTATTCATAGAAGCGGTGATTTTAACACATATGTCCCAGCCCCATCTATTATAAAAAATTATAAATTGTCGTTGTCATTTACAGTTGTTGATGCGTAATAATTACGGTCTCGGTCATCATTCGATTCGTTATCGTTTGGACCACATGCTGTGAGTACAAGAATGCACGCCGCCAACACGAATACTAGTTTTTTCTTCATCGAATAACGGCCTCCTTTCATTATTTAGCCATATTTTACTACACAATAACCAATTAGACAAATTTAAACTGGATACAATAAACGAGCCATATAAATCACAATTGTAACGGTCAAGCAGCTGACAATCGTTGTCACAAGCACTGTTTGCGCTGCTAAATCAGGCTCCACATCATATTCAAGTGCAAGAGAGGAGCTATTTCGTGATGTCGGGAATGAACTCGCAATGAGCAGTGACTGCGCCACAATGCCGTCAAACCGGAATAAATAAATGAGCACCATTGCCACAGAAGGTCCTAAAATCAGACGACCAAAGCAGCTTAAATACAGCATCTTATTAAACAATGTTTTCATTTTAATTTTCGCGAGCTGTGCCCCTAAGGTAATAAGTGCAATCGCAATAAATGAATCTGCTACATGATTCAGTGGAATACTAACAAACTGTGGTAGCGGAATATTAAAGTAATTCATAACTGAACCTAAAATAAGTGCGTGAACAATCGGTAATTTAATAATATCACGTAAAATATCGAGCCCTTTTTTTGATGTCGCAATCAAGTTGTACAAACCATATGTATAGGTTGTTAAGTTTTGAACGACAATCGTAATAATTTGAATCGCTGTCCCAAGAGGTTGTGTGCTAAAAACCATCTGACTTACGGGCAAGCCGTAGTTTCCGGAGTTCATAAGGACGATGCTATTTTTAAATACTGCCGCCCTCGCTCCTTCTAAGCGCAGGATTTTCACGAGTAGATTACTAATTAGCATGAGTGAGAAAATAAACGTGAATAAATAAAGAAGAATTTTTCCGAGTACCGCCGCATCCACTTCTGTTTCATAAATATTTAAAAAAATCGCAGCGGGCATTAAACAAAATGTCACCAAATTTGATAATGCTTTTAAATTAAATTGAAATCGTTTTTGAATAACGCCACCTAATACAAGTAATAGCAAAATGGGCGCAACGACTTGAAAGAAAATCATGCTTAAATAGTACATTCTGTCACCTCAAATTGTTATTTCATTTTCATTATGCCCCTTTTTAGCAAAAAGAAAAAGAGGGCCAGATGATTCATCCCAATCACCTAACGCTCTTTTCTAATATTCCTTTTTGCTATTTGCTCTTAAATTGAATCGTTCAATCAATGATGCAAGACTACTGAATTTTTGCGTAATGGTCACGCGTCAGTGGTTCATCGAAGCTTGTGAAGATGCGGAATCCTTCTGTATCTACAATACGATAATGATGGCTTAAAAGATTTTGCTGTAAACGATACGCAGTCGTTTCTTCAAGCGTTTTCCACCATACATTCGTATTTGGTGTTGTTTTCATTGGTCGAGTAATGCAATCATGCGCAGTTAGTTCAATTACTTCGAGTGGATCGCCACCCATTACGTTTTGTAAAATTGTGCTGTCTCTAAATAACGCACAGATCGTTACAGCCACATTCCATCCACAGGCAATTCGTTGTTTTTCGATTTGCACGAGTGTCTTTTTTGAAATACCCACAATATCCGCCATTTGGTCTTGTGTGTAACTGTTTTCTGTACGTATAAGCTTGATCTTTTCCGAAACAATTTGAATAATTTCTTCGCGATTCATCATTTCCACCTCTCTTTCACATGTTACACATTTTCAAATGAAATGGATATTTAAAAAAGAGATGATTATTAAAATAATCCGAAAAAATTGTCTATTTTGTTACCATTATTATGCCAGTTAATCAATTAACGTATTTTGTGAGATATGACTATTTAGCTAGGATAACTTGGTTCCTGCCATGTTCTTTTGCATAATAGAGCGCATCATCTGCCTTTTCAAGTAATTGTTTCGGATGATGTGCATCTACTGGAAATGTCGCTACACCTGCTGACAATGTCATCTGAATGGCATGCGGTGCGGCTGTTGATTCTACGTCCTGACGCAGTAGCTCAGCCATTGTCATCGCAATATCACTCGGTGTATTTGGTAGTAAAATTACGAACTCTTCTCCGCCATAGCGGCAGCATACATCCTCGCTACGTGCGACATTCTCCATTTTACGTGCTAAAAACTGTAGTACCTCATCCCCCACGCCATGCCCATAGTTGTCATTAATCGATTTAAATTTATCAATATCAATTAAAATAAGCGAATACATGCGCTGCTCAATATGCCAGCTATTCATTAACTCATCAATTGTCCGGCGATTCGTCAATCCTGTCAGTGCATCGGTTGCTGACTGATCACGGAAGAAATGCACTTGATTATGCAAATGAGAAAAGCTCGACATCAGCGATTGCTTTAATTGAATTGCCTCATAATACCAAGCCGTGACACTTTGGAAGTTTTTCTGCGCAGCATCCGCCTCATCGCGGTCTACCACTGTAATATCCGCAAGTTCCTGCAGTGGCTTTGCGATTTTACGTGCAAGCATAATGACAATTACTAAAGCTAACAATAATAAAGGCAATCCAACAAGCATCATATGATTGACCATTTCACCTGCTGGTGCTAATGCTAGTTCCGTTGGGCGCTGCGCGATAACACCCCAGCCGCTAATTTCCATCTTCGCATAGCCTACGAGCATATCTGTATTTTTCGTATTTACAACGCGTTCGGCCCCTGTCTCTGAATCGGTCGTTAACACTTTTTGGACGACATTATTTTTCAGCACATTATCGCCTATACGCGTCTTATCCTCATGATAAATAATTTGACCGTTCGCATCGACAACATATACATACGAGCCGTCCTCATACGGATGCTTTCCAAGTAATTGATTTAAAACATTATTTTCTTTTAGATAGATCGTGCCGCCTAACACACCTAAAAAGCGATTATTGGCATCATAAATTGGTGTCGAAATAAAGATGATTTCACGCCCGGAAGTCGTTGTTTTATACGGCTTTGAAATCATCGGCTTTCGCTCCTGAAGAGCCTGTTTAGATGCTTCGGAGGTAACTTTTATTCCTTTTAAATTCAGTGACTGAGGCGACGTGGCAACAATCTTTCCTTTGGTGTTGATAACAATAATTGAGTTAAATGCTGTAGAGCCTCGACGTAATAAATCCGCTTTAAGCTCTAGCCTTTTACTATCATCCATATATGCGCTCATTTCCGTTGCGTTCACATCAAGTAATTTAAATGTTTCCTCTAAATAATCATTTGCACTTGATGCGAGTTTTTCTGCATACACACGATTCGTTTCAAGTGTATTTTCTGTGAGTGTCTTTTCATTCATACGATAGCCACTCCAAATACTTACCAACGACGTTAAAAACACCGCTAAAAAGGCAACACCCATAATTAAATATTGCAGTTTAAACGTTGTATATTTTTTCATGATAACCCTCAAATTTATTTTGACTTATAAGCATTTTAACACATACTTTTTGCCTACGTATAAAGCAAGTTATTAAGTACTTAATTGTTTTATTACTGTCATTTTTTAGACTTTCATCGTATCTTTTCTATAAATATCCAATTTGTATTGATGGAAATCCTTACCTGTTTTATAATTGAGATAGATTAGAATACTAGGAATTAGTCCCCCTGTATTCTTATCGCCTTGCTAGTATCGCTCATACTAGTACCGTGCATGGTTCTACATTATGTTGAAGGTCGTTCCCCAAACGACTTTATATTTTACACATAACGCACACCCAAAAGTAGAACTCTCCTTAATTGTAAAAAGCGCCATTCTTCCCCCAAAAAGAATGGCGCTTTTTCATTGCAACAATATCGAAAATAATATAGGATTTTTACTGTACAGTATATTTATAACTAAAGGAGTGGCAATTTATGTTTATCGTAACAAACCGCATTCAAGTTAAAAAAGGTTTTGCAGAAAAAATGGCGCCACGTTTCACAGCAAATGAAGGCTTAAAAGATTTTAAAGGATTCGTGAAAACAGAGGTAGCTGTTGCACGCGACTTCGAAGACTATGATGAAATGAGCGTTAATATGTTCTGGGAATCATTAGAAGACTTTAAAGTATGGCGTGAAAGTGATGCTTTCAAAGCTGCACACAAACGTCCAGAACCAAAAGAAGGCGAAGCAGCTCCAAAACATGGTGGCCCAGAAGCTGGCTCTCCAATGCTAGGTAGCCAAATCGTTATCTCAGAAATCGTTTCTTCAACAGAAGCATAATTCATATAAAAAAGGAGCCGTTTAGACGGCTCCTTTTTTTAGTTGCATATGCCCTATATGGATTTTTCTGACTATTATCTGTATGATGAAAGTATTCAATTTAATTCTTACTAACAAACTATGTTTTAAGGAGATGCTTTATATGGCTGCACTTAATGCTTTTATTAAAAATGACAATCAGCAAGCGATGATTACACAATTACATACACTAAAAAGAAACATCGAGGAACGCGGTGCAAAGGCCGATTTAGAAAATAGTTTCCCCGCTGAAAACTTCGAAGATTTATTAAACATTGGCTATAACAAAGTCACGTTACCCGAAGCATACGGCGGACTTGGCTTTGGTATTTACGATATGATTTTATTCCAAGAAACACTCGCAAGCTTTGATGCGGCAACGGCTTTATCGATTGGCTGGCATCTTGGTATTGTTGGTGATTTATATGATAAAAAACTGTGGGATGATGCGCATTTAGAAGATTTCGCAAAAAAAATCGTGAATGAGCGCGCTCTAACAAATCGTATTTTAAGCGAGGTCATTACAGGGAGCCCCACACGTGGTGGACGCCCTGGCACAAATGCGATATTTAGTGACGGGCAGTGGCATGTAAATGGCCATAAAAGTTTCGCATCTCTATCTTATGCAACGACACATTATATTACTTCTGCATGGATTCCTGAAAAAGAATCAATCGGCTTTTTCTTAATTCCACAACAAAGTAATGGGTTAACGATTAAAGAAACATGGGATATGATGGGCATGCGCGGTACAGCAAGCCATGATTTAATTTTTGATGATGTCGTCTTACCAGAAGATGCGCTCGTTGAACTGAACAATAAACCGCGCGGCGCAAAGGTAAATGGCTGGGCACTGCATATTCCAGCTGTTTATTTAGGCGTTGCGCAAGCGGCTCGCGATCATGCGCTTGAATTTGCGCGTACGTATAAACCAAATAGCTTAGATTTCCCGATTGGTCAGCTCCCTCATATTCAAGAAAAAATTGGTCAGATGGAATTGAAGCTTACAACATCTCGCCATTTCTTATATGATGTGGCACAAAAATTTGAGGACCCGAAAACACATGACTATGCGGCAGGCCTGTTAGGTGCAGCGAAACATGTTGTTGTGAATAATGCACTTGATATTGTCGATATTGCGATGCGTATCGTTGGCGCACAGAGCTTAAAGACAAGCAATCCACTTAATCGCTATTATCGTGATGTGCGTGCTGGACTTCATAATCCACCAATGGACGATATGACGATTACAAAATTAGCGACAGCGGCTTTAGAAGAAAACTAAAAAAAGAAGGCATCGTGCCAACACGCGATGCCTTCTTTTTTTGAAACTATATCTTATTTTTACGATTAACGGAATGTACCATAACCAACGATACGTTTATCCCAGTAACCATCATAAAGGTTTGAATATTTTACACTGTTTCCTGCCGCATGAAGTAGTTTATTATTCCCTGCGTAGATTGAAACATGTGATACACCGCCACCTGATGTGTTGAAGAATACTAAATCACCTTTTTTAAGCTGTGATTTTGAAATCTTTTTTGAAGCTGTGTATTGTGCTGCTGACGTGCGTGGAATCGTTTTGCCTAACACTTTTTTATACACATAGCTTGTGAAGCCAGAGCAGTCAAAGCCATTTGGAGTCGATCCACCCCATACATAAGGAACACCTAAGAACTGTGCACCGTATGATGTTAATTTATCATATGATGATGAGTTTGATGTTTGTGATACATATGATTTTAAATTTGATTTTGGTGTCCAGCCGTAGCCATTCACTTTTACCCAGCCAGCACCATTTACTGTGCGGTAATATGAAGTAGTAATCTTTTTACCTGATGCAAGTGTACCTAAGCGTTTATTATGTCCACCTGCTAAGTTATAGTAGTTTTTCGCTTTTTTCGTTACGAATGTTTTCTTATATGTTGATGCACTAGAGACTGTTAAGCGTTTAATATTAGCCCCAACAATCCAGCCTCGTTTCCCACCATTGTAAGAAATTTTGTACCATGTTTTACCGTTTACAGTACGTTTATGCGTAAGTTTAATTTTTTTACTCTTTGAAACTGTGCCGACTTTTTTAGATGCTGCGCGGTAATAAACATTTTTCGTAGCTGTCGTCACATATGTACCTGACACCTTCGTTGCTTGTGATGTTGCTGCGCTTGCTTGCGTTAAATCGATGCTCGTGACTGTCCCTAAACCTACTGCTGCTGCCATTGTTGTTGCTAGAATTTTCTTCAAAGTTAATCTCCGTATTCTTTAGTATATTTTTGATATTTAAAATGTTTTTTATTATTTTTTTATTATTAACTAATACTAATTCTAGGATAATAACCCTTGTCATACAACGACAGTATGTTTACAAATCAATTAAGAAATATGACACGAGAATACTTTTCTGTAACATCGCTTTATTATTTGAAACATGAGATAATAGAAGAAACTTAAAAATGAAGGATGACATTATGCGAGAAACTATTACATTAACGATTGACCCCGAGTACGCTGGAGATTTAAAGAAAGGCTATCCACTTGTTCTACGTAAAGCAGTAACAGATGCGGATATGGCCCGTTTAGAAGAAGGCGATATTATCGAAGTAGTCGACCACCACAAGCGCTTTATTGGTAAAGGCTATCACGGCAATCAAAATAAAGGAATTGGCTGGGTACTATCGACAAGAGAAGACCAAGAATTAGACCAAGCATTCTTTACAAAAAAAATTAACAAGGCACTTGCACTACGTAAAGACTTCTTCAACGATGACGATACAAATGCTTTCCGCGTTTTTAATGGCGAAGGCGATGGCATCGGTGGTTTAACAATTGACTACTTTGATGGCTATTACATGATGAGCTGGTATAGCGCAGGTATTTATTCATTCCGTGAATTTGTTATCGAAGCATTAACAGAGCTTACACAATTCCATGCATTATATGAGAAAAAACGTTTCGATACGAAAGGTATGTATATGGAACAAGATGATTTTGTAGCAGGTACACCTGGCGATTTCCCAATCATCATTAAAGAAAATGGCATCAACTACGCAGTCGATTTAAATGATGGTGCAATGACAGGTATTTTCTTAGACCAACGCGATGTACGTCGTACGATTCGTGATAAATATGCGGCTGGCACAAATATGTTAAATACTTTCTCATACACAGGTGCTTTCTCTGTTGCAGCTGCAATCGGCGGCGCAAACAAAACAACAAGCGTAGACTTAGCTTCTCGTAGTCTAGGCAAAACAATCGAACAGTTCTCAATCAATGGTATCGATTTTGAAGAACAAGATATTAAAGTAATGGACGTGTTCCACTACTTCAAATATGCAGCGCGCCATGAAATGAAATTCGATTTAGTTGTATTAGATCCACCAAGCTTCGCACGTACGAAAAAAATGACATTCTCTACCGCAAAAGACTATCCAAAATTATTAAAAGATGCGATTGCGATTACAGAGAAAAAAGGCTTCATCGTCGCTTCAACAAACAATGCAAGCTTTGGTATGAAGAAATTCAAATCATTCGTAGACCAAGCATTTAAAGACACAAATACTAAATATAAAATCGTTGAACAATTTGGCTTACCAAAAGATTTCCGCGCAACACGTGAATTCCCTGAGTTCAACTATTTAAAAGTTGTCTTCATTCAAAAACTTTCATAAGTTAAATACGAGGCCAATATAAACGAAAAAACACGTTCAAAGTATCATTTTTGAACGTGTTTTTTTAATAAAAATAAATAAATGCGCCTGCGCTGTTTCTAGAAGAATGTTAAGGGATGTATTTTAAAGTTCAAAATAAACGATGATATGCTTATCAATCATTTTGTTTTTCGTCGTTTTTACGTTATTACGTTCGAGCACGAAGGCATAGCGCCCGGGCTTCGCATTCGCTGGTAGCTTTAAGCGAAGTGTCTTACTATCAACTTTACTGACCTTATAGCCAGATACGGTTGCCCCGCTTCGTTTCAATCGATAGCTCGATGATTTAACCGATTTTAATGCCGTCGAAAATTTAATATCGCTATATCCCTTTGCAAGCATTTTATTCAAATTGCTCACGTTCACAAACGATGCCGTCGTTTTATCCTTTGATAAAACAACGGCATGTTTTTTTGTAGCGGCAGTACGCATTTTTTTACGCTTCGACTGACTTAATTCATCGCTTAAACTATATAGCTTTGAATAGTCATCGCGCATATCTGCTTTTGCTAAATTCGAAAATAAGGACTGCATCGATTTTTTATGACGATCAAGGTATTCTTTAGAGGCCGTCTTTTTTGCGGTACGCACAACAATGCCCTTTGCCTTTTTCGCCTTCTTGCCTGCCGTACTCACCGGTATCACTTCGATTTTATGCTTAGAATTCGTTTTAAGCTTCGTAATCCTATACGTCGTATTCGTTGTTGTTTTCACACGTTTCCCATCAACATATAGCTCATATTTAGCAATCGGCACCGTGACATTTTTCGGCATACTGTACTGAATACGCACCTCATTTTTTCCGATATAATCTGTCTTTAATGTGCTAAGGGGTTGAGGTGCTTGTAATGTATACGAGATAAGTCCGTAGCCATATAGATTATCTCGCCCGGCACTCCCTAAATCCTCGGTATAATTACGTAAATAGCTACGAAGCTTTGCTGTCGACCATGTAGGATACTGCTGCTTGAGTGTTGCGATTCTCGCCGTGACATGTGGTACCGCAAAAGATGTACCACTATACAATTTATTTGTTAGGCTCGGTATTTTTTCACCTGGTGCAACAAATTCGAGTTCCTTACCCCCATTTGAAAAATCAGCATGTTCTTTTTCTTTATTAATTGCGCCGACTGCGATAACTTCCTTATAGGCTGCGGGATAATTAATGGGTTTTTTCGAATAGTCATTCCCAGCCGCAGCGACCATCGTGATGCCTGCTTTTTCAGCAGCTTGTACCGCATTATGTAGCAATTGATAATCCTTTTTTGTGCCAAGCGACATATTTAATACGTCTAAGTCATTATCAATCGCCCAATCAATACCTGCTAAAAAATCAGATACAGAGGCTTCATTGTCATCATCAAAAATTTTAATACTATATAAATCCATATTCGGTGCAATGCCTGGTAAATATTCATTCGTTGAGGCTAAAATATTTGCGACCATTGTTCCGTGATTTCGAATATCTCGGTATGCATCACTATCAACGAGGGTGATACGATGTACTTTTTCTAAGCCTGATTGCCAGTTAACACCTGTATCGAGCATCCCTACTTTAATATTTCCCGCCGTTAAATCATGACTCCATGCATACGTAGTATTTAATAATGCTAAATTCCAAGGGATATCCTCACTAAGCGTGTTAAGCTCGATATCACGTGTTTCAACGAGCGCAATATGTGGATCTTTCTTCAATTGTTTCAACTGTGTTGCTGTAAAATCACCTTCAACTGTCTTTAAGTTTTCATAATGATTCTCTATCCCTCTATGGTTCTGTTGAATGTTCGCTAATCCTGTTGCATCATTATATATCACAATGGCCGTCTGTTCCTTTGCGCTTGCTTGTGATGTCATAAAGAACACACTACAAACCGCTAAAAAACAAATGACACTCCATTGACAAAAGCTTTTCATATTCTCCACCATTTCATTTTAGTTGTTCTAACTATAACGTATTTCACCCCAATTGTTGAATGGTTCATTGTTCGCTCAAATTTTTATACGTTGAGATAGCTTAATTTTAGGTATTCTCAGCTAAAGACAAAACATGCTAAGCTAAATCTCAAATGTGCAATGTTTTGAAGTCTGTTCTATAATAGAAATTATTGCACTAACAACTGGGACATTTACATATGAGAAGGGATTTTACATTGAAGAACAAAAATTTCAAAATTCGTCTAAATGGTTGGTCGGCACTAGTCATTATTTTACTAGGGCTCGTATTATTTGTTGGCGCGATCGTATTCATTCCGTTATTCGTAATGTTCGGTCTCTACAACATTCTTGCAAAATTTGATTTTGCCCATATCGATTTATTCGAATCTTTTTGGCATGATATAACGTATTTTGGCGGATTTATTTTATTACTCGTAATTTTAGTATTTGCACTCGATTTTTTAACGTTATTTATTCTTGCAGCATTTAAGATTCAAATTACGACACTTGTGGATCTTTTAAGTATTATCGTACAAATGGTCATTTCAATTGGCCTTTTCCATCGGTTTGTTTTGCCCTACTTTGATCGCATTTCGATTGAATGGCCGGGTCTCATCATTTTATTTATCTTGCTTTATGGCATCATCGCCATCTTTAGTTACGAAAAAAAAACACCGATAGAATCATAAAAAAAGAAGGCACCGCGCTTTGGCACGATGCCTTCTTTTTTTAGGTTATTGATTAATGTACAACTCAAACACATCGCCGTAGTCCACGCGTTTGTATTCCTTCTTATGCTCGACTAACCAGCTATTTGAAAAGCGTGTAATTTGCTCAAATGACTGCGAAGGCGTCACCGTACCCGCAGAGCTGTTACGCCCTACCGCAGAAGCCGCTAAATTTAAACTCTGCTGTGCATATTCCATTTTAATCGTGTTATTATACATGATTGTTGAAATCTCATGTAATGCTTTATATAAATCTTTAATTTCTGTATCGAATTTTTTATGAATGTCGATCGACACCGGCACACCCGCTACGGTAAATTTAATTTCTACATCTAAATCAATTGTACCGGCTGTTTCAAGTGTCACATCTGTAAAGGTTGTTGTCTCATAGTCATAGCGACGAAGTGTACGCTTTTTACTCATCGCACTCGTACCATCAACGTGAATTAATGCTAGGTTCGTGAAGCAGTACTCATCAGATTTTGTTTTAATTAGAAAATAGATTTTTTCCTGTTTTTCATGTTTTACAAAATCATCTGATTCCGTTTTATCGAAATCCTCTCTTGGTACGACAATCCCAATATCTGATAAACCTAACGCATCTGAAGCCATTTTCTTAAACATCTAATTCCCCCATTCATGTTGTTACTATTCTTTACCCCGAAATCTATCAAAAGGTTTCATTTTTTTTGGCGCTTTCTCTATACTGAAGAAAAAGGTGGGATTACGATGACAGAGCATACGATTTTAATTGTTGATGATGAACCTGAAATTGCATCATTACTTGAACGTGTTTTACATAAAGAAGGCATGCCTCATACCGTCACAGCAAGCTCGGTAGCAGAGGGCTATACACAATTTAAGCAGGCAGGGCCCTCTCTCATGCTGCTCGATATTATGTTACCAGACGGCGAAGGGTATGAGCTATGCAAAAAAGTACGCGAAGAATCCAATATTCCGATTTTATTCATGTCTGCAAAAGATGAGGAAGTTGATAAATTACTCGGACTTGCAATTGGCGGCGATGATTATATTACAAAGCCCTTTAGCCCAAAAGAGGTTGCTTACCGTGTGAAGGCACATCTACGCCGACTCGGCTATCGTGAGCAAGAGCCACAAGTCATTCAGGTAGGGCCCTTCACGATGGATGCCGCTGAAACGAGTGTGACGAAAAATAATCGTGCACTCGATTTAACCGCTAAAGAAATGGGCTTGATGGCATTATTTATGCATCACCCAAATCAAATTTTAAGTAAGGAAACCTTATTTGAACGTGTGTGGGGTGAAAACTTTTTTGGCTCTGACAATACAATGATGGTCCATATTCGTCGTCTGCGTGAAAAAATCGAGGATGAGCCCTCAAAGCCACAGCATATTATTACTGTAAAAGGACTTGGCTATAAATTCGTACAAGGGAGCTGATACGATGCGCTGGAAAATTGCGAGTCGCTTTTTATTATCGACCATTATCATCGTCATTATCGTCCTTGTTGTAAATACGATTATTGGCATTAGTCTTATTTGGTATCAGGCCACACAAGAACAATTCAAAAATACACCAGAGCAATTTACGCGCCAGCTAGCGAATGAAATTTCTGGTAGCAATGAAACCATTTCTCTCTCACCAGCAGGGAAAAAACGTCTTGATGAACGAAACGCCTGGCTACAAGTACTTGATGATAATGGTAATGAAATTTATCGCTACCGGGTTGCCAAGGAATTTCCAAAGCATTACAGTCCGAATGCATTAATTAATAACTATAAAAACCGCATTGTCGCAGATACGACACTTTATATTAGTGAAACAAAAAAGGGGCAAAGCTATTTTGTTGGGATTAAAAATTCAAACGTTCAGCGCAGCGTTTTTACGTTTGATATTCAAACCGCCGCACTCATAATTGGGCGTTACTTACTCATCTTTTTATTTGTCGATATTTTAATTGCACTCTTGATTGGCGTCTTTTTCGGTCAAAAGCTCACAAAACCACTGCATCAATTAATCGAGGGTATTAGTACTTTACGCAAACGTAACTTCACACAAATGCCAGTGAAAAGCAGTGTTTATAAGGAAGTTTTTGATAATATGAATGAGCTATCAAATACGCTAGATATGTATGAAAAAGCACAGCAGCAACACGAGAAAATGCGTGATGAATGGATTAGTAATATTTCACATGACCTAAAAACGCCTCTTGCATCCATTCAAGGTTATGCAGAGCTACTTGAATATGCCAATACACCTGAAGAGGTCGCTGAATACAGCCAGATTATTACGCAAAAATCACATTATATGAAAGAGCTACTCGATGATTTGAATTTAACAATGAAGCTACGTAATAATGCCCTGCCGCTTCAATTAAAGGAAACGAATCTCGTACCCTTTAGTCGTGAAATCGTCATTGATGTATTAAATGATGAGGCATTTGTGGCGCGCTCACTTGATTATCAAGTAGCGGATGACGTGATTATGACAATGATTGACCAAAAGCTGATGAAACGCGCATTATTAAACTTTATTGATAATGCATTTATCCACAATGATGAAGCGGTCAATGTAACTGTAAGTGTTTCAAAAAGTTATCCACAGGAAATTTTAGACGATGAAAAGTTATCCACAATGCGTGCCTGCATAATGATTCAAGATACAGGTAAAGGCATCCCTGAAGATGAGCTGAACAATATTTTCGAACGCTATTACCGTGGTACGAATACGACAAATACACGTGGTACCGGACTTGGGACGGCGATTGCGCGTGATATTGTCGAGGCACATGGTGGTCGCGTTGTACTCCGCAGTGAACGAGGTAAAGGGACGACCATTTTTGTGTTACTTCCTTAAAAAATAGGCTGGGACAAAACACGTCATTTTCTTTAGCGTTCGCAACGAAAAACCGGAACCGCACCACAGCGCGATTCCGGTTTTTCTTATGCTCATAGGAGAGGTTTTTTTATACGTATGTCATAGCCTCTTTTTCTTAATCACGCTCTTTTACTTGAATTAAATTCGCATCTTTTTGACGTTTCTTTTGATACAATTTAATACCTGCATAAATCACAATGCCGATAACAATGACAATAATGACAGGTGTCATATATTCAGAGAATAATGCACTCGCCTCTTCCCAGTTTTCACCGAGCTTCATGCCTAAATAAATATAGAGCGCTGTAATTGGTAGCATCGCAGAAAACGTATAAATCGAAAATTTCCAAACACTCATTTTTGTCATGCCACACGGTACGGAAATCGCTGTACGCACGATTGGTAAAAAGCGCGCAAAGAATGCCACACCGGCACCGTATTTATCAAAGAAGCGGTCTGCTGCATCTACTTGTCGTTCATTAATTAAAAAATATTTGCCGTACTTCACAACGAGCGGGCGGCCACCGTAACGTCCAAGCGCATACAATGTCAGCGGTCCAAGCGTCCCCCCGACTGTCCCTGCTAGTACCATGCCGATATAATTAAACTCGCCATTTGCGACCCAAAAGCCTGCAAGTGGTAGCACAATTTCTGCTGGAATAAATTCAAAGCATAATGCTAATAGCACGCCAAAATAGCCGAGACTTTTAAACATCATGATTAACGATAAAATCAACTCTTCAATCACTAGAATACTCCAATCTTATTTTGTCGTTTCTTCGATTTTTACATACATTCATTTAGCAATGCAACTATGAACAACAAAGCACATCATGTAAATTTGATTTTTGCCATAGAGCCGCCATATATTCCTATTAAATTTAAAAAAGAGGCTGCATTTTCGCAACCTCCTTCCATTACTTCAATTTAGCCTGTGCTTTTTCAGGAATTTCCTCAAACTTCACTTCATCATACGACGATACGCCATCTTTTTTCACATACATTTTTAAATACGCATCTTTGCGTAAATTTTTTTGTGCCATAAACTCAAGCTCACGTTCTTTACCATCTTCATTGTAGGCTGGTAGTTTGTAATTATAATCCTTATACACTTTACCGTCTGAGGCACGAGATTCCGATACTTCCCCGTCCTGCGTAATTTGTAAATAGTAATGATCTGCATTCATACGATTAAAGTCAATTGTCATAAGTGCATAGAGCGCACCAAGGCAAACGACAAATAAAATCGCGATTGTTAGTAGAAATTTTTTCATATTATACACCCTCCGTTTGAATTGTTTGTTTTATCATTTTTGTATACGACCATACCGTTAATACATAGAATAACGCATAGATCATTGTGTACGCGAGCATCCACATGCATACTGGGATAATTAAATTCATACTTAGTAAACTCGAGAATGCCTTTAGTGCGACTGCACTGTGAAGGATACCGATGAGTAATGGTACGAAGAAAATCACAACATTTTGTCCTGCAATCGAGCGACGCATGGCCTTCATTGATACCCCCATTTTATGAAGCATCACATATTTTGCTTTGTCCTCTTCTGCCTCTGTCAACATTTTAAAGTAAATGATGCTGCCCGTTGCAGCGAGGAATACAAGCCCTAAGAAGCTACCGATAAATAGTAGCACCCCCATGCTTTCAACATTTGCCTGCATATCTGCCGGCTGACTGCTTAACTGTGCATCTTCTGGGAGTATTGTCGCCACTTTTTTCGCATCAGCCTTTGTCGCATCTGGGTCGATGACGACACGGAAATGTTGAAGTTTTGCTGTTTTTTTTGCAGCAAATGTATCGTATACGTCATCAGACACAACCATTGTTGAGTACGCAAGCGCTGAGTTCAACACATTATACGGTTTGTAATCGATGACTTTAAAATCTTCTTGCTTCGTTTGTAGCGTCATATTCGTATAGCTCGGTGAAAAACGTTCATCATATGCCGCATCAAGCGCATAAAATTGATGACCCTTCACATGAATTTCATCACGCTGTTGTACATTCGCTAAACGATTGTACTCACTTTCTGATAGTAATGTATACGCCATCTTCTCGCCGTTATACGTGAAGTTTTGTTCAATTGTTTCGACAACACGGTTATAATCCGCATCCCCAACGATACGATTGATTTTTTTCGTTGTCGCCTCGTCCTGTTCGACAAACATATACGTGTTTGGATCCATTTGTTTAACAGTTGATGAAATATTGTAATACAAGCCGAAGACCGCACCACCCGCTGTAATCGTAGTTGCGCTTAAAATCGCAATGAGCGTAAGTGTCGTCGCATGTGCCTTCACACGATGTAATAGCTGTGAAATGGTTAGCACACGCAGATTGCGCCATAGCCATTTTTCGGATTTTTTCAGCCATTTTAACATCGTTCCTGTAAAGCTATGAAACAATAAATACGTTCCAATAATCGTTGCGAATAAAATAACCATTGGGGTTACTAAGAGGCCGAGCACCTGCCAAATTTTACTCGTCATATCTTGTAGCGCAAGGAAGTAACCAAGTCCAACTAAAAAGACGCCAATAGCTGCGATGACTGGATTGGGCTTTGTAACAGCCTCTCCTTTTGCTGAAGCATGGAATAGATCAATCAATTTAAATTGATAAATGACGCGGTAGCCTTGCAGTGACGTCACAAGAAAAATAATCATAAAGATGATGACTGTATTCATTACTGCCTGCCATGAAAAGGTAAACGGTGTCGCGACATCATAGCCCATTAATCGAATTAAAATCGACAACAGTCCTTTTGATGCCAGAAAGCCGATAATGATACCCGCAAGCAATGATACAGCGCCAAGTAATAAGTTTTCAAAAAATAGCATAAAGCCGATTTGGCGTTTTCGAACACCGAGTAATGCATAGAGTGCCACTTCTTTTTTACGCTTCTTCATAAAAAAGGCATTGCAGTAAAAAATGAAAATCGCGACAAAAAAGATTAATACGAACGCTGCGCCACTCATAAGTGAGCCAATTTTTTGTGAGCTTTCAATTTCGCGTTCAATGGTGTCGCTATATTTTAATGTGACAAACGTGAAGTAAATAACAATCGAGAACACCATTGATGCGATATAGAGAAAGTACTGCGAGAAATTACGCGCAACATTCTTTTTAGCGATGCTAAATAACGTCATGCGCGCCACCTCCAAATGTTGCGACTGTGCTTAAAATCTCTTGGAAAAATTCCTTTCGTGTTTTCCCCGCCTTATGAAGTTCTGTTGATAACGCCCCGTCTTGAATAAATAAAATACGCTCACAAAAGCTAGCCGCAAAGGCATCATGTGTCACCATCATAATCGTTGATTGTTTTGCTTCATTTAGATGCTGCAGACTTTCGAGTAAATCGGTCGCTGATTTTGAATCCAGTGCGCCGGTTGGTTCATCCGCTAAAATCATCGAAGGCTCTGTCACAAGTGCACGTGCCGCTGCCGTCCGCTGCTTCTGTCCACCTGAAATTTGTACGGGATATTTTTCGAGTAGATTTGCGATACCAAATAAATTCGCGATGTCCTGCACGCGCTGATTAATTTCACTCGCCTTCACTTTCGCTATAGCGAGTGGTAGTAAAATATTTTCTTTCACCGTCAGTGAATCAAGTAAGTTATAGTCCTGAAAAATAAAGCCGAGATGGTCACGACGGAAATCTGCCAACTCATTTTCACTCATCGCATGTAAATTTAAATTATTCATAATAATCGAGCCCTCAGTTGGTGTATCAATCGTTGCTAATAAATTAAGCAGTGTTGATTTTCCTGCTCCACTTGGCCCCATAATACCAACAAATTCACCCTTGTCGATTGAAAATGTAACGTCGTTCAGCGCAGTAACTTCATTTTGTCCTTTACCAAACTTTTTTTGTATATGTGCTACATCTAATAATGTCATATGCCATCCCTCTTTCATCATTGTTCATACTCTTACTATAAACGAGGCTCCTTACAGGTGGTTTATGCCAACCTTACAACAACCTTAATTCCACAAAAAAAGACGCCCCTTTTTGTAAGGAACGTCTTAATCATTATTTTTTACGTGTTGTATACAGATCTGCAGATTCGTCAAAGAAGAAGCGACGTTTTCCTTTACCAAATACGACAAGCATAATGTGGATAAAGAGTACAACCATTAAAATCGCCGTTAATACCGCAGAACCGAATGCTAAAAAGACAGATGCTTTGTAGTAAGGTGAAGCCATCGTTACTTCGACATTATTTAATACACCTACTATCGCAAGCGTAAAGTACGCCATATAAAAAGCGGCATACCGTTTAATTAAACGTGAAATCGTCGTTTTCTTCGATAACTTACTATCGTAGCGGAAGCGCATAATGGCGGTACCAACTGTGCGACCATTCCAAAGAATTGGTACGACGCACATCCAAAGGAATGATACGACCGAGAACACGATAAACGATGTTACTTCATTTTGATTCGTGAAGTGTAAAATAATTTGGCGAATAATATCTACTAAGAAAATATCAATCGCAATCGCAAGCAATACGGACATGGCTTTCACTTCATCGCGCTCTAATAAATATTTCGCGCGCGCATCAATGCGTTCTTTTGATGGGAAAATCGCAAGAGCCGCTGGTGCTAAGAAGAAGCCTAAAATGCCGCCCATTGTATTTAACATTAAATCATCAACATCAAAAATACGGTATGCGCAGTTGTAAATACCATAAATGCCGGTAATTTGTGTTACTTCATAGAATAATGTCACGAAGAAAGCAATAATCGCCGCTTTCCACCATAATTTTTTATGCGTTAAGAAATAACGTAAGTAAACGCCAAGTGGCATTAATAAAATGAAGTTAAAGAATGCTTGATAAAATGCCGGTTGTTTAAAGACGAGCATATACGTTGCGGGCCGTTTAATATCAAACCAGCCCCCACTTAATGTATCCGCAATAAAACGGAATGGCATCAGCGAATAATGCTGGGTATTGGGATTTTGCATTGCACACGTATTGCGCGTGTCAGGCAGTGGTAGTAGTACTAAAAATAGCGCTGATATCATATAAAAAATAAATGAAAATGATAATAACGTTTGGGATAATGAGAAAAAGCCGTGCTTGCGATACATATGTATCATCCAAGGAATCCATAATACGAAGCCTAATAACACAAAGGCAATCGAAGCAGAATAAAGCGGCTGCATATAAGCCGACATATTTATTCCCCCTTTCATTAAAAAAGAGGAGGCTTGACGATTGTCATAGCCTCTCCCTCGTGATTACTCTCCAGCTAGAATATGTTGCTTAACAAATGCCAACACTTCTGCTTCTTCATCGTCTTCTAAACCAAATTCAAGTACTTTTTGGTCTGATTTTTGAATGAAGAAATAATTTTCGATTTTAATGTCATCGTCATTTTTTGACACGATAACACGTAGGTCGATGCCACCTTCAGTATAAAGTTCATCTTCTTCGTCTACTTCGATATCTAATAAGAATTCGAAGCGTTGACCTTCCAAAATGTTTGTTGGATCTTTAATTTCTTCCATCATATATGCGAGAATGTTCATTCTTTAAGCTCCTTTAATACTAGTTCACTCTTTATGATAACGAATATTTTCAATTAGTAAAGTTTTGACTACTATTTTTCTTTCGATAAAATTCGGTACAATAGAAATAACACGAAAAGGAGGCGTTTTTTCATGCACGATTTATTTTATTACAAAGATGCGTACATACAAGCATTTGACGCAAACATTCTTCACACAGGGACAGACGACCAAGGCTTCTATGTCGTCTTAGACAATACAGCCTTTTATCCAGAAGGTGGCGGTCAGCCGGCAGATATCGGGACACTCAATGATGTACGTGTCACAGATGTTCAAAAAATTGACGGCGAAATCCGTCATTATGTAGACGCCGAACTTAGCGGTATGGTTCATGGTCAACTCGACTGGGCGGTACGCTTTGATCATATGCAACAGCATGCAGGACAGCATATTTTAACGGCCGCATTCGTTGAGTTATTTGATTATCAAACGGTGTCATTTCATTTAGGCTCTGGCACGATTACGATTGATTTAGACACAGAACATGTGACGCCTGCACAACTACAACAGGCAGAGGACCGCGCAAATGAAATTGTGCTTGAAAACCGTCCAATCGAAACGAAATGGGTAACGGCAGAAGAGGCCGCAAGTTATCCGCTTCGTAAGCAATTAAAATTCACTGACGATGTACGTCTTGTCATCATCCCAAACTTTGACTATAACGGCTGCGGTGGTACGCACCCACGCACAACTGGCGAGGTCGCAATGATTAAAATTTTATCAACTGAACGTCAGAAAAAACAAACGCGTGTGCACTTTATGTGTGGCGAACGCCTACGTGAAAATATGACAATGCGTAAAGACGTTATGGCACAAGCAGCGAAGCTCGTAAGTCGTCCAGAGAGCGAGATTGCAACTGGTATCGAGAGCTTACTTGAAACGAATAAAAAGCTTGAAAAGCAATTGGCACAAGCACGCGAGCAATTACTCGACATTGAAATCGCTCAATTAGCAGCAACAGACGACATTGTCATTGCGACAACATTTGATGATTACTCAATGCAGCAACTCCAAAAAATTGCGCGTACACTCACAAACGAGCATACTGACAAAACAGTAGCACTCGTATCCGCTGATGGTACGAAAACACAAATCGTTATTGCAAAAGGAAAAGAAACGGGCGTAGCAAAAAGTGCCAATGATGTCCTAAAACAAGTACTTACAGCCATTAACGGCAAGGGTGGCGGTAACGATAGCTTCGCACAAGGTGGCGGTGATACAACGGTTTCAACGACTGAACTGCTGGCAAATATATGTGCACAGCTACATTAATTAAAGAATCGTAATAAAAAAGGCATCGCGCTAAAGAGAACTGACCTACGAAAGTAAGACAAAGAAAAAGACACATTTTTTCAATTAAATTTGACGGACGCTTTCCTGGGGCATGGCGGAAGCCGCCTCGCAAGCTCACTGCGGGGTCTTCCACTCATGCTATTCCCCTAGGAGTCGCCGTCAAATTCTTATTTTGCCATCTTTTTTTCGATACGTAACTGAGATTTAGCTTTGCTAAAATATGCGTATAATTATCGTAGTTAACTATTTTAATACAGGCGTTATCATGAGTGTGTCTTTCCTGGTCACGCTCATGATAACGCCTTTTTTGATTGCTGATAAGCATACTGTACTTTTTAAAAGTGCTAGCTAGACTTCACTTTGTACCGCTAGCAATGTTTCTTCCGTTGGTCCTTTCTCCTAACTGCATTACTTTGTGTAAATGATGTCCTCACCATCTTCATTTCAGTCACTAGTGCATTTGCTAACTTCACCTCTAATCGTTTTCAATTTTATTTCACAAGCATACGCTTGTTTTTTTCATCAAAAAAACACTTCCAAAGATTATCCCCTTTGAAAGTGCCCTCTTTTATTTCGAAGCTATTAAGACAAATTTTGTCGCAAAAAAAAACTCATCAACATCGATGAGTCAAAAAAGAATATGAAAAGGGAGATTACATACCACCTGCAAAGCAAGTGGTTATGTATAGACGTTAGCCCCTGCTCATCATTATGGACACGCCCGACGGTTAATCGGTAAAAGGAAGAGCGAACGCCTATTTGACAAATCTAGACTATGGGAGATTCTAGCTGTCTAATTACGTTCCTTAATAGAAAGCATTAGGTGTAAGTGATATTCGCTTATCCAAGCGAAATGGATAAGCCAACAATGTGGTCGTTAACTATTTCGCATTTTCTATTAAGGATTACTTATTATTTACCCACTTCTTTTTATATAAAACACAATTCAGTTAATAATTTAATATTTTATCTCGAAAAACCAAAATTCTTCTGCTTTAATGATTTTTAAAAATTTATTCCAGTCAGCAATACGAAGCTGTAACGTAAAAGCATCTGCCTCTGGACTGATCATATCATCTTGCTGATTGAAGCGGTACCATTCATTTGAATCTTGATAGCGCTCTAGTGTACTACCAAGGCGAACCTTTTCATCAAAGATTTCAAACGCTTCATGTACGACATTGGTGAAAATCGGCTCGATAGCATGTGCAATAGCAAGCTTATGCAATTTATTCGTCCAAAGCGCCACAGCCTCGCGGTCAATTGGTCCATATAAACGCTTATCTGGCTCATACGGATTCATAGCTTCTTCGTGCTGACGCTTGTCTAAATCATTCACCTTATAGTTATAAAATGAGTTGTAAGCAATTTGGAATTTTTTACGTAGGCCTGGTGTGATTTGTGGATGCTCAATTAACACCTGTGTCTTCATCGCGAAAATCCCTAGTTCAATCCCTAACTGCTCCTCACTAACGGCTGTGGATTTTTGCATAATGAGCCATTTACGTGCAGACTGATAGAACGCTGCTACCGCAATCAGCTCCTGTTCACTATAAAGGCGCTCAGGAAGCTCTGTACCGTTCTTTAATGTTACAAGACGTAAAATATCGCCCATGAAATAAGAATCGCGTAATAGCCATTCCTCCGCTGTACCAACTACTTGTGCAAAATCCTCATGCAAGCGTACATATTCTGCATACTGATAAATTTTACGGCGGTATAATTCTTGGATTGATTCAAATAATAACGGGCCTTCATCTGGTAATTCATTCCGCGCAAGAAAGTCGCCAATGTCTTCAACAAATACACTCGCCATTCGCTCAAAGCTACGATTGAAAATTTCACGCAAATTGTTTAGCTCTACTTCACGCTCATCTTGTTCAAAATCACGATGAATCCGTGCATGATACGTTACATATTGTGATGCTAAATAATCAATATGCTCGACGATTGTACACATTCGTTTCGTTGAAATTCCATTTTTAGCGCTCAAGTTATATTCGACCATTTTCCATAAAATCTCACGTGGCAAACCCTTTTCGTAAATCTCAGCACGTGACATATTTTGTAGCATCACTTGCTTATCCGGCGAATAATAATGTGGCAGACGCTTCTCTGCCTGCTCAATATAAACTCGTTTCAGTTCAGATAAATCTGCTAAATCAACATCCCCCTCGATGTGATCTGTTCGTTTCCCATCATTTGAAATCGTCATACTTATCCCACACTCCCCTCGTATGTATACGCATACAGTTTTCAATAGTTAAATTATTCATATTAGCTCTATTATAAAAGATTCCATAGGTTTTTGAAATTATCCACTATAGGACTACATTTAGGTACAAAAAAAACGAAGCTGGGAAATCCCAACTCCGTTTTAATCAGCTACTAGATTTTTTCTACGTTAGCTGCTTGTGGTCCGCGGTTGCCTTCTTCGATTGTGAATTCAACTTTTTGACCTTCTTCTAAAGTTTTGAAACCTTCAGATTGGATTGCTGAGAAGTGTACGAATACATCTTCGCCGCCGTCTACTGCGATGAAGCCGAAGCCTTTTTCTGCGTTAAACCATTTAACTGTACCTTGTGTCATGTGTAATGACCTCCTAAAAAAAATTAATAATAGAGATCCTTCAATTGGTAAAAAAATACACTTACTAGAGAGTGAATCGCAAAACACGATCCCCTTCCAATAAGTGAATGTATTAATTACGATGAACCGATTTCTTTATTACAATCATTATATAACGATATAGGCCTAAATGTCGAACAAAAAATTTACAAAACATCGGAATTATCAGCCTTTTACATAGTAAATTTCGTTTTTACAGCAGATTTTGCTGATGCACAAGCAGAGAAGCAATATCAGTGTATCCACGCTTTTCTGCATGCTCAAGTGGTGTAACACCGTCTTTATCCGCAATATTGGCATTCGCCCCTGCATCAAGTAATAATTTTATAATTTGCTGGTAATTTCCGCTGCCATCTCCTAAAATAATAGCTTCAAGTAGCGCCGTCCAGCCGAGGTTATTAATATGGTCTACATCACTTGCTGTATGTTTTAAAATCCATTCAACTGCATCCACAGATCCTCGCTCACAGGCTGAAATTAATCCACTAGCACCGTAACGATTTGTAATATATGGATTCACTTTTCCATTCATCAGCTCTAAAAGCTCGGTATAGCCCTCTGCTGCCGCATATAAGTAGGGTGTATTTTTTAAATCATCTTGCTGATTCACATCGGCGCCTGCTTCAATTAAAAGCTGCACAAGCTCTATATGATGATTGTATGTAGCCATCATTAATGCAGAGCGGCCTCGGCGATTTGTCACATGTACATTTTGGCCATGTGTTATATATCGTTTTATTTCTTTAAGTTCTTGGTCTTGAATAGCTCGAAACCATGTAGGTTCCTGGCCATCTTTTTTCTTTTTATAGCCCAGCGCCACACCCACTGAGAGCGCGAGCATCGCTAATTTATTGCGATTTTTCATAAAAGCAAACACATCCTATAGTCGATTAATACGCAATGCCGACACGTTTTTTTGAAAATAAATGCTCGGTCATTACTTTGTACGTAAAGTCTGCGGTGTCATAAACGGATATGCGTTTTCCTTCCTCAGGCAGTAAGTCGGCTTCTACACGGTAGTTGCCAAGACGTTCGCCCATTGGCAAGGCTGTTGGGCAAACAAGTGTCCAATCAAGCGTCGTTTGCTGCAACATATAAAATGTTTTTGCGTGTTCCTCCGCCGCAAATTTTTTCGAGCGACGAGATTCCACAGAGTCATAGCGAAGTTTGCCTGGCTCTAAACGACTATCTAAAATACCCGCTGTGCCAATAGAGACGATTCGATTGATTTGAAGTTTCAAACAAACGGCAATCATATGTTTCATCGAATCCGTCAGCGTCGTCGTTTGATCTGTGCTAAGTGACGATAGGATAATATCGGCTTTTGCTGCCGTTTTTTCAATATCCTCATATACTTTCGCATCTCCAACAATAAGCGTTAAATTTGGATGTGTAGCTAATTTCGTCGCATCACGCACAAGTGCTGTTACATGATGCCCCTCTTCTAATGCCTTATGTAAAAAAACAGTTCCGACGCGCCCGGTTGCGCCAAATAAAGCGATGTGCACGACTTACTCCCCCTTTGTATGAATGATATTGGTATCTTTATTGTAATTTATTTTTTCGTAAAATAGTTAGAAAGTGCCCGCTTTGTAATCAAAAAGAAAAGGAAGCCCTATAAATTGGCTTCCACTTCTCATTGTTCTATTCTTTTCTTACCTTTTTCGTCAAATATTTGTTCATAGAGTGCATCATCACCTGATTGCTCGGATAGTGGTACGCCCGAACGATAGGCTGCTCGCGTAATTAAATGACCCGCTACTGGTGCTGTTAAGAACACAAAAACAATGCCTAATAGCAAACGAACACTGACGTAGTTTGTTGAGGCAATTAGATAAACGAACGCGCCTGTCAGTGCGAGTAATACCGCAAGCGTCGAGCTTTTCGTTGCCGCATGAGAACGTGTATAAACATCAGGCATTCGAATAATCCCAAACGCACTAATGACACTCATGATACTCGCGAATAAAATAAGTAACGCCGCAATTAACTCAACGATTTGATTTGCGTTCAATAATAACACCTCGCTCAATATATTTTGAGAATGCAATCGTCCCAATAAATGATAGAATACCAAGAATCAAAATAACTTCTAAATAAGCTGTCGTATTTTGAAGCAGCGAGATAATCGCAATCATTGACAACATATTAACACCAATCATATCAAGCGCCACAACACGGTCTGGTAGTGTTGGGCCCTTTATGACACGATACAAGCAAATGACTACTGTAATCGTAAAGAAAATGAGCGCAATGGTAAGGATTCCTTTAATCATCATAGCGGCGTGTCACCTCCTTAATGGCATCTTCAAACGACTGCATCGATTTTAAAATCGACAGGCGTGTATCGCCCATATCCGTTGCATGAATATAAAATACATTCCCAGCTGGTGATACTTCCATTACGACTGAGCCTGGCGTTAATGTAAGAAGTAATGCCAGTGCCGTCACTTCTGTTTCACTTTTTAAATCGGTTTTATACGTAAAAATTCCCGGTGTAATATCCATTTTCGGGCTTAAAATTTGCTTGAAAACGAGAATACTCGACATGATTAGTTCTCTTAAAAACAACAGAATTAATTTAATAATAGCTACGACACGACGCAAATAGAACGGTGTACCGAAGAAGCGATGCATTAAATAGAGCACGACGATGCCGATTAAAAATCCACTAAAAAACGTGGTTAAATGGATTTTATTTTCATCCTTTAATAGCATCCATAGTACCGCGATAAATAAATTTAATAAAAACTGCGATGACATATCTCGTACACCTCCTACTTCCCTAAAATCGCTTCTATATAAATCGATGGGTCTGCGAGTACGCGCGCAGCATCCGTCACATATGGTAATACCATTTCTGCGCTTGTTCCTAAATAAAGCGATACAGCGCCCAGGGCAACGATGGATAAAAGCATCGGCTTTGGTAGCTTGACCTTATCCTCGTCCGCAATCATCGTTTCACCGAAAATCGCATGTAGCATCACGCGCAGCAATGAATATAAGATAATGACACTTGCGCCAAATCCAATTGCAAGTGACACATAAGAACCTGAGGCAACAAGCCCTTCACCCATCATAACTTTCCCAACGAAGCCGCTAAACGGTGGCATCCCAGTCAACGACACCATGACCACTAAAAACATCCAGCCGAATAACGGATAATGACGAATCAGACCGCTCATATCGTCATAGCGCTCCTGCTTCGTTAAATAAATCATCGTGCCACAAATTAAGAACAGCATCGCCTTGCCGACCATATCATGCATCATATAATAAATAGCCCCTGCATAAGCCGCTTCATTATTTGCGCCAAGTGCTAGTAATACAAAGCCGACACCAATGATGACGTTAAACGCCGCAATTTGGCGAATATCTCGGTAAGCGAGTGCGCCAAGTGAACCCGCAATTAGCGTAATAATCGCCATAATGGTAATAAGTTGATGCGTGATTTCCGGTTGCGTCGTAAACATTAACGTAAATGTTCGAATAATCGCATACATCCCTACCTTCGTCAGCAGCGCCCCAAACATCGCCGCAATCGGCACAGGAGGCACGCTGTACGAACCAGGTAGCCAGAAGAACAGCAGTAAGCCACCCTTTAAAGCAAACACAATTAAGAAAAATAGTGCGATCGTCGTAATTAGTGGGTCTGGCCCGACCTCTTGGACACGCTGTGCAATATGTGCCATATTTAGCGTTCCGATTGTGCCGTATAAAAAGGCAATCGCTACAAGGAATAGCCATGACGCGATAATATTTGTGATAACGTATTTCAATGATTCGCGTAGCTGCTCTGTACGACCACCAAGTGCGATGAGCGCATAAGAGGCCAGTAGCATAACTTCAAAGCACACGAATAAGTTAAAAATATCGCCTGTTAAAAACGAGCCATTTACCCCTGCAAGCATCAGCAACATTAAGGGATACGCAAACATGCGCTCATAGCGTGCTGAGAACGAGCTAAAAGCATATACCATACAAAATAGCGTCACAATCGTTGCAATTAATACGAGTAATACCGCAAATGGATCCGCTACAAATAAAATGCCAAATGGTGGTTGCCAGCCGCCGAAATCAAGGCGTAAAATCCCATCTGTATGCACATGTTGTAACAGCACAATGCTCATGCCAATCATTACAAGAAGTGTCACCACAACGAGTACGCGCTGTACATAGCGGTAGTTACGTAAGAAAATGAGTAGCACTGCCATAAGAATTGGGAGCACAAGTGGCATCGCAATCAAGTTAGTCATGCTCATCACCTCGCAACTTCTCTAAATCGTCGGTACCATTTGTTTTATAGGCACGAAATGCGAGCACAAGCACAAAAGCCGTCACCGCAAAGCTAATGACAATCGCCGTTAAAATCAAGGCTTGTGGTAGCGCATCTGTATACGGGCCATCTGCGGTTTGATTACCAAGCAGTGGTGCCTCCCCTTTTTTCACTTCACCAATTGTTAAAATTAATAAATGCACCGCATGAGATAATACGGCAGTCCCTAAAATCACGCGAATGACATTGCGTGATAATACTAAATAAGTGGCGACAGAGACGAGTACGCCAATTAATAAAATCATTAACGTTTCCATTAGTCTCCGTCCCCCTCTGCAATACTTACGATGATTGTCATAACGACACCAACAACCGTTAGCGCTACGCCAAGCTCAAATAGCATCACCGTACCAAGTTCCTTTTCACCAAGCAGTGGAATATGGAATTTCTTTGCTGCTTGCGTTAAAAAATCGACGCCGAATAATACTGAGCCAAAGCCTGTACCGACTGCTAAGAAGACGCCTAGCGCGGCCACTTTTTTAAAGTCGACAGGAATGCCTTTTTTCACTTTTTCAATGTCGAATGTGACATATAATAATACGAAAGCTGACGCGATGACTAAGCCACCGATAAAGCCGCCCCCTGGTGAATAATGCCCTGCGAAAAATAAATAAATCGCTAGCGTTAAAATAATAAATACGACAAAGCGTACGACCGTCCTTAAAATAACATCATTAATTCTCATGGCGGTCGTCCCCCTTCTTCGTTCTAAATTTAATCATCGTATAGACGCCAATTCCCGCGATGCATAGGACAACAACTTCAAGCATTGTATCAAATGCACGGAAATCGCCTAAAATCGTATTAACGATATTTTTACCACCCGCAAGCTCATAGGCATTTTCAAAGAATGACGAGATGGTTTTAAATTCATTGAAGTATAAAACAGATAACGATACCGCAACAACAAGCAAGCCAACTAAAATCGAAATTGTCGCATTCGTCATTTTTTGGCGATGCGATGTTTTCTCCGGCTTCCATGTTGGTAAATACGTGAAGCATAGTAGGAACAGTACCGTTGTTACCGACTCTACAATAAGCTGTGTCAGCGCTAAATCTGGTGCGCGGAAAATAACGAAGAAGATCGAAATTCCAAAGCCGACAACACCATTTAAAACTGTCGCTGTGACACGCGATTTGGCAAACAACATCGCTACTGCCGCCACTGCCATTACAAGTACAAGTAATACCTCATACACATGAATCTCCGCATTATTTTCCATGCTAAATCGGAAAGTATCACTAAAGGCAAAGTAGCTGCCAACGACTAAAATTAAAAAGCCATACATATACAATGAATAATGACGCAGCGACCCCGTCATATATAATTTCGTAATAAAGGATGACACATTTTCACCCTCAGCCAATACACGATTAAATGCATTGTTTAATGTGAATTGTGCCGGAATCGTATTGTAGATATTGCGCCATTTTGATAATGTCGCATACAATACAAAACCAAAAACAACGACACCAATCGTCATCCATAGCTCTGTATTAAAGCCATGCCATGCATAGACATGCGGCGTCATATCCGTCATTGATGCAAGCCCTGGATAAACGCTCAGCATTGCTGGTGCCAAAATGTATTTTGCGAGCACATTTGGAAAGAAGAAAATCGCAATGACGAAAAATACGAGTACGAATGGCGAAATCAGCATGCCGATTGGCGCCTCGTGAATATGACGATCCTGTGGTAGTTTTTCCGTCGTACCAAAGAATGTTTTAAAAATAATAATCATGCAATAAATAAACGTAAAGACACTCGCTACCCAGGCAATGACTGGTACAAGCGCTGTTGCACTTGAAAGCGTAAAGATATCAAATTCAGCAACCTTTAGTGCCGATGTTAAAAACATTTCCTTACTCAAAAAGCCGTTAAAAGGTGGTAATCCCGCCATCGACATACTGCCAATCACAGCGATTGTAAATGTCGCTGGCATAATCGTCAGCAGGCCACCAAGTCGGCGAATATCACGCGTTCCCGCTTCATGGTCAATAATGCCGACCATCATAAATAGCGCCCCTTTAAAGGTCGAGTGATTCATTAAATGGAATAGCGCAGCAAACGCTGCCTGCGTATAAATAATCGTAGAGGCATCAATATCTACATGAAACGCTAGAGAACCCATACCAAAAAGACTCATGATTAAGCCAAGCTGACTGACCGTTGAAAATGCAAGTAGCGCCTTCAAATCGGTCTGCTTCACCGCATTAAATGAACCCCAAAACAGCGTAATCAGTCCGACAATCGTTACCGTCCAAAACCACGTCAAATCGTAGGCGAATACCGGCGTCAAACGAGCGACGACATAAATCCCCGCCTTTACCATTGTTGCGGAATGAAGATACGCACTCACTGGCGTTGGTGCCTCCATCGCATCCGGTAACCAGATATGGAACGGGAACTGCGCTGATTTTGTAAACGCACCAAGTAATACACAAATCATTGCTGGAATGAAAAGGGATTCATTCGTAAGCGCTGGCATCTCAGCAATGATTTCACGAATGCTGAAGCTGTCCGTCATCGCGTGCAGCATAATAAAGCCTGCTAGCATCGCGATACCACCCGATACGGTAATAAGCATTGATTTTCGTGCGCCTGCCTTCGAAGCACGTCGATGATGCCAAAAAGCGATTAATAGGAATGACGACACACTCGTTAATTCCCAAAATGCATAAAGCACCATCAAATTGTCTGAGAACACGACGCCGAGCATCGCACCCATGAATAATAGTAAGTAGCAATAAAAGTTATGAAGTGCCTCTTTTGTGGATAAATAAAAGATAGAGTATAACACGACGAGTGCCCCTACCCCCGAAATTAACAATCCAAAAATCATACTTAGACCATCTAAGTAGGTTGTAAAATTAATGCCGAGCGATGGCATCCACTCATATGTATACGTTCGTGTTTCACCTGAGGAAATCAGTGGAATAAACCGAGCAAGTAGAATAAATACAGTCACTGGCACGAGCAATATGAGCCAGCCGATTTTTATTTTTGTGAAAAGTTTATAAATAAATGGAATAAGCGCAGCCATTAGTAATGGTAAAATAATCGCTAAATGAATCGTCACAAATCTTTTGTCCCCCTTTTGTAATTTACTTGACGTTACTGTGGTAACCCATCATAATAGAAAGCCATATAGAGAAAAAAGAACACCCTATTATTTTTCTTGCCTGAAACACCACATTAAAACACATAATAATAAGTACTATTTTGCACTTAAAAAATCTATTTTGTGTTATTTTTATACTAAAATTATACACAATCCTCTCGTGCTTTTCATTCAATGAGGGTTGCTTTTGCATGAAATTATATTGAAAATACAAAAAATCGTTGAAAAGGTGGGAATTTCTGTGAAATATCTACGCGGACGTATGGATGAAAGCATTTTAGTATGTGTATACTACGGTCCAAACGGAGAACGCTTAATTCGCAGAGGGCATGAAATCGCGCAAATGCTCGATTGCCCTTTATATGTACTAACAATCGATCGTCTACCATTAGATGAAATCGACTCAACAAAACGTGATAGTATCGAGCATTGGCAAAAACTTTGTGACGAGCTTGAGGTTGAGGAATTTATTATTAAAGATGATGAGGACCGCCCGATTCAGCGTGTCGTTGCAGAAGTTTGCCATGACCTAAATATTACGCAGGCTATCATTGGTCAAACGGCACAAAGTCGCTGGGAGGAAATCACGAAAGGCTCATTCGTCAATTTATTATTGCGTGCGTTGCCATTCGTTGATTTACACGTCGTGTCCGTTGAACGAGAGGTTGTCAATTCAAATGATGCGATGTTTGAAAAGGGTGCACGCGCTTATTTAGTAAATGAAGACGACCGCTACAAAGTTACATTCGTATGTAAGAAAAACGTCATTTGTGAGGGCATTTTCTTTAAAGAAATCGGGACGGATTTTGAAAATGGTATCTTCAAATTTATGTACAAAGGTGCGCTGCATGAGGTACCAATTGATGAAGGCGCTGTCGACGAGCTAGACGCGAAAAAATTACCAGAATTTGAATCAGCATAAGTAAGAAGAGATTGGAACAGACGTGTAAAAACAACCGCTCCGATGAGCATAAAAAAACCGGAATTGCGCTGTGGCGCGGTTCCGGTTTTTCGTTGCGAACGCGAAAAAAGAAAAAGGACGTATGTTGTCCTAACCGCTTCTTTTTCGTTATACTTTGCGGTCGTTTGGCATCCAAAAGCCAACAATCCCGAGTAGGGGCAGGAAACTGACAATTTGCATCGTCGCCATAATGCCAATATGGTCCATCAACATACCAATGACGACAGAGCCGAGTGCACCCATCCCAAACGATAAGCCAACCGTTAAACCAGACATCATACCGATTTTATCTGGCATCAGCTCCTGTGCGTAAACAACCGTTACAGAAAAGCTAAGCATAATGCTAAAGCCGATAATAAAGGCAAGGATCCATGCGCCCCAAAGTGGCACATATGGCAACATAATCGCAAATGGCATCGGAATAATCATCGACGCCATAATAACGGTCTTACTGCCAATGCGGTCTGCAAGTGGTCCGCCGAAGAACGTGCCGAGTGCGCCAAAGAATAAAAAGACAAATACGACAATTTGCGCTGATTTCACATGTAAATCGTAGTGATTCATCAAGTGGAAAACATAGAAGTTTGTGATGTTCGCCACGTAAAAGGACCGTATAAATAATAAAAATAATAATAGGCCAAGTGCAACATATACTTGCTTCTTCGACAATGCCGTAAATTTAGAAATGAGCGTACGCTTTTTATTTGAACGTTTTTCCTCTTCTAATACACCACGGTACCAAAGGGCAATGCGCGATAACACAAAAATCCCAACGGCTGATACGATTAAAAACCATGCCGCACCGATTTGACCAAATGGTACAAGTACGAATGCGCTAATTAATGGTGCGAGTGACTGACCAATATTGCCACCTACTTGGTAAATCGACTGCGCGAGTCCACGCTTTGAGCCCGCCGCCATAAACGACACCTTTGAGCCCTCTGGATGAAAAATCGCAGAGCCAAACCCTAAGAAAATCATCGACACAATAATCCATGTATAGCTTGGTGCAAGCGCAAGTCCGAGTATGCCGACAGACGACGAAATCATCGCTAGCGGTAACCAAAATGGCTTCGGCTGCTTGTCACTGTAGTACCCAAATACCGGCTGCAGTACCGATGCAATCATTTGCAGTGTAAATGTAATAAAGCCAAGCTGTGTGAACGTTAAGCCGAGCTCCTTTTCAAGCACCGGAAACATCGCTGGCACAACGGCTTGTAATGTATCATTAAATAAATGGCAAAATCCAATCGCTAAAATAATTGGATAAATTGGATTTCCGGTCACCCCTGTTGTCTTATTCATGAAATCTCCCCCTCCTCAGTATACAGAAAAATCTGTCAATTGTTGTTCGTTTTTTACCACAAAAAAAGAGCAGCTCATTTTTGAGCTACTCCTCTATAAAATTACGCTTTAATTAATTGTTGAATATCTTTTAAATGTGGCATCGCTGTAATTGCGCCAGATTTAGTTGCGGCCATTGCACCTAATTGATTCGCAAAATAAACGTAATCAAAAGCTTGGTCTAATGTTGTTGGCATGCCTTCTAAATGGATTTGACGTAAAATCCCCGACATAAAGGCATCCCCAGCACCAGTTGTATCCACACAAACGATTTTAATTGATGGGACGTGACGTGTTTCACCGTTCATCACTAAGTAAGTGCCATTTGCGCCGACTGTAACCATCACAAGGCTAATATTATAGGCTGCTAGTTTTTTAATACCTTCTTCAATTGTTTCTGCTTCCATTAAGAACAGTAGCTCTTCATCAGCTAGCTTTAACACATCTGCTTTTGATAAGAACTCAGCAATTGTATCATGGCATTGTTTCGGGCTTTCCCAACGAAGTGGGCGAATATTCGCATCCATTGCGATAATCGCATCATGCTTCACAGCTAAATCAACCGCTTTTTTCGTCGTTTCAAGTGCTACCGGGTGAAACATCGTATTGGAACAGAAGCTAAAGACAGAAGCTTTTTCAAACGCTTCTTCCACTAAAGAATCCGCTTCTACTTGTAAATCAGGTGTTTCATCAATATAGTTTGTAAACATGCGTTCATTGCCTTCTAATAAATGAACATCCACACTTGTTACGCGTTTCTCTGGAACGATTTTTGCATAATCTAAACGAACACCTTCCGACGTAATCTCATTGCGTACGAAATCAGATACCTCGTCATCACCTGTAACTGTAATTAATGCGGCCGGTGCGCCAATACGTGCTACGCCGGCTGCCACATTAACCGTTGTTCCCCCTAAAAACTTCGTAAATGTTGTATTTGTTCGGTCGTTTGAAATAAAATCAACAAATGCGTCCCCATATAATAAAACGAATTCTTTTTTGGACTGTGTCATTGCTCTGCTCCTTCAAATTAATATGTCTCCTTATCGTACCATAGAAGTCAGACGACAGGAAAGCTACATGAAAAAGAATTACATCAATTTTTTCGAAAATGTGAAAATTCTACTGTATGCTCTATGTCTATTGAACGCTTTTTTATGTTCTGTCTGCTATACTGCTTTGTAGAGGAGATGATTTTTCATGGTAGTAACCATTCGACCAGCGAAGCCGGAAGATGGCGTACTTGCTGCACCGTTAATTGTGGACGCAATTGATGAAATCGCAAACCACTTAACAGGTGAAGAGGATTCTGAGAAAGTTTTAGAAATGTTAAATGTTTTATTTAAAGGTACAAAAAATCGCCACTCATATTTAAACACATATGTAGCAGAGCTTGATGGTGAATTAGCAGGCATCATGGTCGTTTACGGCGGTGATAAAGCCGAAACACTCGATCACAACTTAGAAAAATGGCTAGCAGATAAAGGTGCACCGGTTCCAAAAATCGAAATCGAAGCGCGCCCTGATGAATTTTATATTGATACGATCTGTTCTTCACGCGCACATCGCGGACAAGGTATTGGAACAGCGCTGCTAAACTATGCCGATGTTGTAGCGAAGGAAAAAGGCTATCAGAAAGTATCGCTAAGCGTTGAAAAACAAAAGGTCCGTGCACGTCAGTTATACGAACGTGTCGGCTTTAAATTTTCTGAGCCATGGATGATTATTGGCGAAGAATTTGACCATTTAGTAAAAGAATTGCATTAAAAAAAGAGGCTCGCAATCATGCGATGCCTCTTTTTTATTCATAGCGCGCGCCCTGGGATAAATCCTCTAGCGCCTCTTTATTTAAAATATGAATCGAACGTCGTTTCTTTTCAATAATCTTTTGTTCGACGAGTTGCTTAATAACACGATTTAAATGGCGATGTGTTGTACCAAGTAAGTCTGCAATCTCACTAATACTCGCATACTGCATTTCATAAGCGAAATGCTCACTATCTGTGACCGATAGTAAATAACTCGCGAAACGTTGGTCAACGGATGATAATAAATTGACACGTGATGCGGTTGTATTCGTCTGTAATTTATACGTCACTTGCTGTAAAAGTGATTTTAAAAATGCCGCGTTATTCATTTCAAAACGACGTAAATATTCAAAAGACACCGCAATACATAAACAGTCGGTCACCGCTGTAATTTGAGATTGCACCGGTACATGACGAATAAATTCAATATCCCCGATAACCGCAAATGGATGATTGAAACGTAGTAATAGCGACTTACCGTTCCCTACACTTGCCGTCACTTTTATCGTTCCTTCCACTAAATAGAGCAGTGCCGTCATATCTACACCCTCATCAAGCATGATCTCGCCCGCTTCAAATGACTGTAAAATGAATGGGTGCTTTTCTAGCTGAGGAAAAATGGTGTCAAAATGATACGCCATTAGTTTTTCATGCAATAACTGGTCATTCTTTACAATTTTCATTAGAAGCTCCCCTTTTTTGGACATATGTCCTTTTTCATTATAAAAAGAATTGTTATGATGAGGAAAGTGAATTTACTTGAGGAGAAAAAAATTATGAATAATAAATTACTTTATCCGCTGTTAATCATTGTCGGCTCAAGCTGTTACGGGATTTTATCAACGATGATTAAAGTAGCCATGCAACATGGCTTTACTACTTCTGAAGCGGTCACAGCACAATATGCAATCGGCTTTTTATTAGCAGCCGTATTATTTATTTTGACACAACGCAAAATGCCTCGTATGTCAGGCAAAGGATTTTTGATTATCATGTTTGCGGGTTTATTCACCGGAACGACTGGTATTGTTTACGGGCAATCTGTCCATTATTTACCCGCTTCATTAGCGGTAGTAATGCTTTTCCAATTTACATGGATTGGTGTATTACTAGATTGTCTTATCCATCGTCGCCTACCAAAGCGCATGGAAGTCATTTCAATCATCATTTTAATTGTCGGTACCATTTTAGCTGCCGGCGTACTTGATGCTGATTTAACAGGTCTTGATTGGCGCGGTTGGGTATTTGGTTTTGCTGCTGCCTTTAGCTTTGCTTGCTTTATGCAGTTCAACTCAAAACCAGTCGAAGGTGTGACACCGATTAGCCGCATGCTGATTATGTCACTATTCGCTTTAATTATCGTATCCCTTTTCCAATCACCAGAAGTAATGGTCAACGGAAAATTATTTACAACAGATCTTTTATACTTTGGTCTAGCACTTGGCTTCTTCGGGATTATTTTACCGATTATTTTATTCTCGATTGCCGTACCAAAAGTTGGTGGCGCAACAGCGTCTATTCTGAGTGCGACAGAACTACCGGTAGCTATCATTGCATCAGTTATCGTGCTAGGCGAAGTATTAACGCCCCTACAAGTTTTCGGCATCATCCTTGTGTTAGGTGGTATGATTTTACCGACCTACCTAGAGCAACGAAAATTACAGCTACACACAAAAGGGACTGCACATTAGTGCGGTTCCTTTTTTTCATGTGTGGGTAAAGGATACTATAGGGAGGCGAAATATAAATGACAATCACTTTTTTAATGCTCGCTGTTGGCATCGTCATGGGCGTCACTGAATACTGGGTAATTGGCAATTTTTTACAACAAGGTATGCCAAAACAAACGGCGATGATGATTGCTTTTTCCTTTTTATCAGCTGGCATTATTTTTATCGTAATTGGTTCACTCGACCTCGGTCTAGCGTTCATTTTGTATCTTGGTATTCCAGTAGTCATCTGCGCCGTACTGTCACTTATTCGCGTAGCAAGAATTGTCCCAAAGAGCTAAGAGGAGTTTTTTTCTCTTAGCTTTTTTTGCATTAAAAAAGGAACTGCGCTTGACGCAATTCCTTTTAACGAGATACTGGCATCATCACTGTACCAAGCTCTTCGTCTTGATAAACACGTGATGTCACACCATATACATCATACACACGTTCCACCGTTACGACTTCTTCTGGTGCTCCCTCTGCGATAATATGACCATCCTTCATCATTAAAATATGATCGCTATAACGCAGTGCCTGATTCATATCATGCAGCACCATCACAATTGTCAGCTCATGCTCGAGATTTAATTGCTTCACTAAATCAAGCAGCTCCAGCTGATAATAAATATCCAAATACGTTGTTGGTTCATCCAAGCATAAAATCGATGTGCACTGTGCTAGTGCCATCGCTATCCACACACGCTGACGTTCACCGCCAGAGAGTGCTGTGAGCGAACGGTCTCGTTTATCTAATAAGTTTGTAGCTGATAGCGCCCAGTCAATCGCCTCGTCGTCTTCAACCGTCTGACGCTTCAAAAAACGCTGATGCGGCACGCGACCAAATGCGACAAGCTTCTCAACCGTTAGCTCCTCTGGTGTTGTATTATGCTGATAAACGATTGCTAGCTTTCTAGCAAATTCTTTTGGCTTAAATGCTAAAATATCTTTCTGCTCAAGCGTCACAAGCCCGCTGCTCACCTTATGATTACGTGAGATAACGTTTAAGAGCGTTGATTTCCCGCTCCCATTTGGTCCAATAATCGTTGTGATTTTCCCTTTTGGAATAGCCGTCGACACATCTTCTAAATGATTACGGCTTCCGTCATATGACAATGTTACATGTTCAATGTTCATTTCGCTCGGTCACCTCTTCGCAGTAAGAAAATTAAGAATGGTCCACCGATAATGGCCATCAATGTAGATGCCGGAATTTCTTGTGGCGCTACAAGTGTACGCCCTAAAGTATCCGCGATTAAAATCAGTAATGCACCCGCTAGCATTGAAAATGGAATGACATATTTATAATCATTGCCGACAAGTCGACGTGCAATATGTGGAATCAATAGACCAACAAATGAAATAACACCAGCTACCGCTGTAGCGATTGCTGATAATAGCACCGCTACTGCCGCAATGACAATACGTGCCGTCATCAACGGAAAGCCTAGACTGCGTACGGTTTTATCATCTAATGTTAGTAGGTTACACCATTTCACTAATAGCACCGCAAGCACTAAACCAACCGTGCCATACAGCACCATGATTTCTACCTCTGTCCACGTTTTCATCGTCATATTCGATGTAAACGAACCATCAATTGTGACGTTCATATAGCCACAAATCATAATAAATGCCTCGCGTAGACCTGTGAATACCGCACTGATGGCGATACCAACTAAGATCAAGCGCATCGGCTCTAACCCCGACTTCCACGATAGTACAAAGACAAGGAAGCATGCAAGCGCACCGCCGATAAATGCAAAGAGTGGTGTGAAGAAAAATAATGTCGGTAAAAATGTAATGATGAACATCGACATAAAGCCCGCACCTGCTGAAATACCGATGACACCCGCATCTGCAAGTGGATTACGCATCACCGCTTGTAGCAATGCACCCGCTACCGATAATGCTGCACCCGCAAAAATAGCGATAATAATTCGAGGGAAGCGTAAATCTTTAATGACTGCAAAATCCGCATTTTGTTCACCGAATAATGCCCGAATAAATTCATCTAGCCCCATGCTGACACTACCTGTTGTCGCCGAGAAGAAAATCGCCACCAACAGTAAAATCGTAACTACTGCAAAACTTATGATTCTTTTTGTCATCTTAATCCCCTATTGTTCTTCGTAAAAAATTCGATACAATTCTTCTAGCGCATCATCCACTTGTAGATTTGCTGTCGTTTGGAATAACGGTTCCTCTAAGTCATAGACACGACCATTTTTCACCGCATCAAAATGCTTCCACACTGTATTTGTTTTAAATTCTTTATCAAACATTTTCATTACTTCATCTGGCATACCATGTGCCATACGTAAAATAATATCTGGCTTACTTTGCTGTAAGTATTCTGTATTCGAGGCTAAGTACTCCTCTGATGGTCCCTGAATCGCATTTTCGCCTCCAGCACCTTCAATTAAACTTCCGATGTAAGAATTATCTGTCGCAACTAAATAGCTCCCTGGTACACCTAAAACAGCCAATACTTTCGGTTTCTTTTTATCAGCTGTTTTTGTTTTTAATTCCTCGAGCTTTTTATCAAATGATTTTGCTAATTTTTCGGCTTGCGCCTCCCGATTGAACTCTTTCCCTAATGCTAAAATCGAATCCTGCATTTGCTTCACACCTTGTAAATCGATAAACTCACCATTTACATTAATGTTCTTCACAGCAGGCTTTAAATCATATTCTAATGTCGTTACAGAAATGAAAACATCTGGATTAAGTGATTTTACAACTTCCATATCCGGATTCATCGCATTCCCAATCTCCGTTGCCTTCGTATAGCGCTCAGCCATTTTAACCGTTGACGTTGGAACACCTACAACCGAATCAATTTCAAGCTTATCCAAAATATCTGCTACAACCATCGTGCCCGCAACAACTGTTTTCGTTTCAGACGTTGTTTCTGCTGCAGCCTTTTCCTCTGTCTGTTTATTACCACAAGCAGCAAGTACGAAGAGACAGCTTATTACAAAGAGTAACCAGCTTTTTTTCACGTTACTTCACCTTTTTCGCAGTACCAAATTTCAATTTCATTGTGTAGGAGTGGTAATAATTTTGTGATGGAATCTCAACACGCGTTTTTACTTTTGTCATTTTCTTAGCACTTAAGCTTTTCACTTTAAATTGAACAACACGTGTATTTTTCTTTTTATTACGACTTACAACTTTATTGCCACCTGTTGTCGCAGAGAATTTTTTGATCCAGTTACTTTTCTTAATTGTAATACGAGCCGTCATTTTCCCATTTTTCACCGTTACGATAGCCGGCTTCACAAAATAGTCGTTACCATATGATGCAGAAGTTCCTTGTGCATTCATTACCGTATAATTTACTTTGTATTTCCCGTCTTTTAGTTTCGCTTGACCTTCTTGTACCGGTATTAATGACAACGCAAGAATAAACGCAAATGCAATCGCTAACCATTTTTTCATTTCGTAAACCCTTCAAATATAATTGATTATCATTCTCATTTAAATTTTAAACGATAATTACGGAACGTCAATGAAATACGCGTTTTTTAGGCAAAAATCCATGTATATGCACCATTTCTAGCTAAAAATCCATGTTTTTTCTATTTCAGAATAACAAACGCTGTCAAGTATTTTTCTTGCTGAAAACATAAAAAAAGTGACCATAATTGATCACTTTTCCGAATGTAGCGTGGCTACGACTATTTCAGGTGGATTAAAAAGACGAATATTGACGCGACTATTTCCAAGACCTCGACTAATGACTTGCGTCAATTGGTCCTGTCGCTCAATTCCTTCAATATGTGTTGGGAACAAATTCATTTGATGATCCACAAGACCACCAATACCAGGAATTCTTATTTGACCACCATGTGCATGACCATTAAATGTTAAATCAATACCCGCATTCACATAATCCTGATAATATTCAGGGCGATGCGCTAATAATAACCGAAATGTTTCTGTATCAGTGCCTACTAAAGCTTCATTCAGCATTTGCGCTGTCTCTTTGCCGTTTAGTGGGTCATCAATACCGATAATATCAATCGCAGCACCATTTCGATAATACGATAATGTTTGATTTTCTAATACATGTACGCCAATATCTTTTAATAATTTTGTGATTTGTGGTACATCATTTAAAGATACTTCATGATTGCCATTCACATAATAAACAGGGGCAATTTTTACAAAGCCTTCAACAGCCTCTAAACTCTGGTCTAAGTCATAATGGTAGCGATCAACTAAATCTCCCGTAATCACAATCATATCTGGCTTTTCATTTTTCACTTTTTCAATAAGTTTACTCTGCTCATGCCCAAATTCTGCATGATGCAAATCCGAAATTTGCACAATCTTTAAACCATCCATTTCTTTTGGAAGCTTTTTTAACGTAATTGCGTATTTCGTTAGATGAAGCCATTGCTGATTAGCATATAAAAAACAACCCAATAAGCCTAGCGTTGCTATAATCGCTATCCATTTTTTCATCCTAATCATCCTTCACATATCCACTGTATCGTAAAAGAGTCATTGTTGGCAAATTTCCACAGTATTTTAGACAAT
>NZ_HE578965.1:68898-78360 GCF_000307285.2 Kurthia sp. Dielmo | reverse complement strand
ACTTGATAACATTTTGTTTCGATTCAATTGAACCGAATTTATTGTGATTACATCTTGCTTGTTCAGTTTTCAAGGTTCATTTCGTTTGCCGTTATCTTAACGACTCATTTATTATATCATCATAACTTCCAAGAAGTCAACAACTTTTTTAAAAAGTTTTTTCGTTCATTTGTTATGTTGTAATGCCCTGTGTTTCAAGGACAAGTAATATAATACAATAGTTATTAATAACCGTCAAGCGTTTTTTATTACTTTTTTTTCACCGTATAATAACGATGGAAAACACCCGGACTCTTCGTCTCGATTCGGTCTATTTCAATATAGCCTTTCTCCACTAGAAACTCAACGAAAAATTCAAGGTTTACCGAATAGACATTTAAGTCCTCATCTTCATGTAGTTGCTGTACACTCCAATGCGCTTTTTGCTGCATTACTTCTAATAGATGTTGTGCGCTCTCTTCTACACTTTCTTCTATTAACATTTTAATTATATCGAAAATTTCTAATAAGCGTTCCTTGATTTCTTTGTGACTCGTAATAAATTTCTCATAAAGATTGTACACTTCTACATTGTAGCCTTTTAATTGATTCCACACCGTCACCTCAGGATAACGGCCTTGTTGAATAATCGTTTGGCGCGCTAAATGGTGTAACACTTCAATCATATGATTGTATGCATCAAAGTAGTCACGTGCATCAAAGGATACTTTACTCTCTTCATAGCGACGAATCATTTTCGCAAACTCAACACCTAGCTTCACTTGACGTCCTTCAAAAGGATAGTTTTTGAGATTTTTCTTTAATGTATCTACATATTCATTACGATCAAATAATACCTTGCCATAAAATAACCAATCGACAATCTTCTTATTGTAGCCAACAATCAGCCACTTTTGAATTTGCTTTTCGGTAATAGTATGCATAACTGCCTTTTTATTATTATCAAATGAATAGTGTTTTGTGAAAATAGGTTTTTCATTATCCTTTGTAATAATAAAAAGCACTGTATCAAAATTGTCGGTAATCGGGCTCACTGAATCAATCTTTTCAACTAAGATAACACCTAGTGTATTTGAATCACTTGCGCGTTCCTGATAAATCGGTCGTAAATGTAAATCCATTAACTATTCTCCCCCTAAACAATTGGTCTCCATGTAGATTATAGCGTGAAATATCAAATGTCGCTATTGTTCCCTGCAAAAAAGAACAACAGGAACCGCATACTTAAATGCGATTCCTGTTGTTATCTCGTTTTAACTTATAATGCCGTCTTTACTTCTTCACTCTTCGCTTGACACTCTGGGCATGTACCGTAGATTTCCATACGGTGTGAATTGATTTCAAAATTGGTTACTTGCGCTGCTACATGCTCAACCTCGTCTAGTCCAGGATAATGGAAGTCAACGATTTTACCACATGATGAGCAAATCACATGATAGTGTTTCGATGTGATGAAATCAAAGCGACTAGCGTTATCACCATATGTTAACTCTTTTACAAGGCCCGCTTCACGGAATACTCGTAAATTGTTGTAAACTGTCGCCACACTCATATTTGGGAATTTCGATTCTAATGCTTTATAAATATCATCCGCAGTTGGATGCGTCATTGTTTCGATTAAATACTCTAAAATCGCATGACGTTGCGGAGTAATACGTACGCCCGTAGTCTTTAGCGTGTCGAGTGCATTTTTTAATTGCGTTTCAGACATCGCCATGCACCTCTTTCATACAAATTATTAATTTATAATTGTTATTAATAAGTGTACCTGTCACATGGCATTACTGTCAACTTTATTGATTAAAATGAACGATAGTCCTCTGACGAAAATGTTTTAGTTTTCAATTAGCATCTATACATTCTCAATTAGTAACCTAATGTTAAATCGACAAAGTTCTCTAATTCCTCGTGATTACCGCTACGCCACTTCTCTAAATTTGGTTTAAAGATTGCGAAGCTGCGCTCTAGATAACGTGATGAATGACTTGAAACGTGTGGAGATACGGTCATATTAGGTAAATCCCATAGGGGCGAATCAACTGGTAATGGCTCTGTTTCAAAAACATCACACACAGCCGCACCAATTTTATTTTCGGTTAACGCTTCTATTAAAACGTTTGTTTCCACAAGTGAACCGCGACCAAAATTCATAAATAGCACGGTATCCTTCATCGCATCAAAATGCTGTGCTGTCATTAAATGCTTTGTTTCCTCCGTATCAGGTAATACAGATACGACAATATCCGCTGCTGGCAGCACGGATTTCAGTTCGTCAAAGCGTACCATTTTGTCCATATATGCCGCATCACGCCCTGAACGATTGCAACCTATTGTCGTCACATGGAATCCTTTTAAGAGACGACCAATCTCGCCGCCAATGGCACCCGGCCCAAGAATAACGGCTGTTGAGCCAAACAGTTCACGTTGCTTTAAGTTACGTTTCCACTCATGTTTTGTTTCATACTGATAGATTTGTGGCAAAGAATGGTAATGCGCTAAAATGTGCATAAGAACAGATTCAGCCATCGGTACTTTGTGAATACCGCGTACATTTGTTACTGGGATACCACGCGCCGCAATCGCTGCGTTTGGCATTTTTTCGATACCAGCAGAGGCTACCATAATCCACTGTAGGTTTTTGGCAGTCGCAATATGCGCCTCTGTCAAATCCTCACCATAGGTCACGATGATTTCAGCACGTGCTAAATCCGTATTCTCGACCGTGCGTGAAAACACAAACTCCTCATTTGGAAAACTTTTTAGTAAATCTTCTTTCAAATCTGGTCGTGGATCAAACGTAAAATAAATCATCTATTCGACTCCTTCCCGTAGTGTTGTTAGTACTTCGGCGATATGGTCCTTCACGCGAACACTGCGCCATTCATTCACAACAGTGCCATGCTCGTCGATTAAAAAGGTCGAGCGGACAATGCCCATATATTCTTTACCAAAGTTTTTCTTTAATTGCCACACACCATAGGCTTCCGCAACTTCATGGTCTTCATCTGCTAATAATGAAAATGGTAGCTCATATTTGTCGATGAATTTTGTATGTCGTGCTGCTGGGTCCGGGCTCACACCAACTACAACAGCATTTAAATCTGAAAAATCTGCGTGTGCATCACGAAAATCACATGCTTCTGTCGTACATCCTGGTGTCATATCTTTCGGGTAAAAATAAAGAATGACCTTTTTCCCTGCAAAATCGCTTAAAGAGATGCGCTCACCCTGTTCATTTGGTAATGTAAAGCTTGGCGCTTTTTTGCCAACTAAGTTTGTCATATTAAAAAACCCCCTTTGCTTTATTGTAACAAGTTCCTTTAAGCAATGCTTGAAACATGTTAAAGTACAACTATATTGAATGAAAGAGAGGTTGCCATTTCAACAATGAAATTAGGTGCCCGTATATTAAAAACCGGCGTTGCCATCGTCTTCGCCTTTTATTTAGCTGAATGGCTCCACTTGCCATCACCTATCTTCGCTGGTATCGCCGCTATTTTTGCGATTCAGCCATCGATTTATCGCTCGTATAAAACGATTATCGAGCAAATACAAGGGAATGTCATTGGAGCTGTCAGCGCAGTTGTGTTCGCGTCCATTTTTGGGGTAGAACCAGTCGTTGCTGGCTTTGCCGTTATCGTAACACTATTAATCATGATGAAATTAAAGTTGACCAGCAGTGTTTCATTAGCACTTGTGACCGTCATCGTTATTATGGAAGGTCAAAAAATCGAAGCCTTTGATGAATTTTTATTATTCGCAGTCATTCGTTTCACAACGGTGATGATTGGGGTGCTTGCTGCCTTTATCGTCAACCTTGTATTCCTACCACCCAAATATGAAACACGGTTATTTGCCTCAACAAAATATTTACAAGATGACATTACACGTTGGATACGCCTTGCTGTGCGCCAAGCATCCGAGCATACATCAACAAAACAATCCGTGCGTACATTACGTGGTCATCAAAAAAAGCTCGACCAAATTTATACACTTTATAAAGAAGAGCGTACGTATACGAAAAAGGCCCTGTTCGCCAAAAAGCGTAAACTCGTCATTTATCGTCAAATGCTTATTACAACGAATAAAAGTTTAGAAACGCTAAATCGTCTGTTCATTCATGAAAATGAACTTGCGAATATGCCCGAACGCTTCCATATTATGATTCAGGAGCGCCTCGACTTCTTATCTACTTACCATGAGCAACTATTTTTAAAATACACTGGTAAGCTAAAGTCGCATCATACGACCTGGATTGGCCAGGATGAATTTTTACAACGTAATGAAATCATGGATATATTCGCAGACTATGTCATCGAGCAGCATGAGCGAGAGGGTGATGAGGAATTTTCAAGCTATCACCTGCTTCACATTTTATCTCGTATTTTAGATTATGAAGAAAATTTAGAGCATCTCGATACACTTATTACGGCATATCAGGCATATCATTCAAGTGAATTATTAACTGAACGTGATGAAGATAATATTTTGTAATTAAAGAAGCTTAAAAACCGCTCCTATGAGCATAAGAAAAACCGGAATCGCGCGGTGGCGCGGTTCCGGTTTTTCGTTTTAAACGCTAAAAAAAGGAAAATGACGTGCTTTGTACCAATCTCTTTTTTTAATCTAATTTTTGAACATTAAATAAATCATGATAAATTCCTGGCTTGCTCATTAGCTCCGCATGAGTACCACGTTCTTTTAATTCCCCGTGGTCAATCACAATAATTTGGTCTGCATGTGTAATCGTGGATAAACGGTGCGCCACAATTAAAGTCGTACGATTATGCGCCAAACGGTCGAGTGATTCTTGAATCAATGCTTCGCTCTCTAAATCAAGCGCTGAGGTCGCTTCGTCTAAAATTAAAATCGGCGGATTTTTAAGAAATACACGCGCAATCGCTACACGCTGCTTTTGTCCCCCTGATAATTTCACACCGCGTTCCCCAACTGGCGTATCATAGCCCTCGGGTAAATTCATAATGAAGTCATGTGCATTTGCAGCTTTTGCGGCCGCAATCATATCTTCATCCGTTGCAAAAGGATTCCCCATTAAAATATTTTCACGTACAGAGTCACTAAATAAAATATTTTCCTGCTGCACAATACCGATTTGACCACGTAATGTTTCAAGCGTCACATCACGTACATCATGCCCATCGATTTTAATGCTACCTGAGAGGACATCGTAAAAACGTGGAATCAAGCTAATAATCGTTGATTTCCCGCCACCACTCATGCCGACGAATGCCGCCGTTTGTCCTGGCTGAATCGAGAAGTCAATATTACTTAGCACATTACGCCCCTCATCGTTATAGCGGAACGACACATCATTAAAGGTAACCTGCCCTTTTACAGGAGGGAGCGCAATGGCGTCAGCTTTATTTTCAATATCATATTTTTCATCAAATAACTCAAACATACGGTCCATTGAGGCAACCGACTGTGTCAGTGTTGTCGATGAATTGACTAAACGACGAAGTGGGTTGTACAGCATATCGATATAACCGATAAATGCGGCCATCGTACCAATCGTAATATTACCTTGAATCACATGATACCCGGCATAACCAAGTACCGCGACTGGCGCTAATCCCGTAATCGTATTCACGACCGCGAATGTATAGGCATTCCAGCGCGTTTGAGCTAAAGCTTTATTTAAGAAATTGCCGTTTGTTTCAGCAAAGATGCTTTGCTCATGTTTTTCAAGCGTAAAGCTTTTAATAATATTCATGCCTTGCACACGCTCATGTAAATAGCTTTGTACACCAGCTAATGCTTTTGAACGTTCACGTGTTAACGCACGTAATTTTGTAAAGAAATATTTCACACTAATCATATAAAACGGTAGTGCAATTAATGTAATCAGTGTTAACTTCACATCAAGCATCATCATGATACCAATCGCAATAACGACCGTTACAAGGTCAATCCAAATATTCATTAACCCCGTCATGACGAATTCTTTCGTTTGTTCAACATCATTAATCGTACGAGAAATGACATCGCCGACACGGTTATTTGAATAAAACTTTAATCCTAGCTTTTGCAGGTGCGCATACAACTTCGTACGGATATCGTACAAAATACGGTTGCTGACACGCTGTGCAAAATATTGACGGAAAAACTCGACAGGTGGGCGGATAACAAAGAATAAAATAGCAACAATGCCAATACACCACGCGAGGCCTTCCATTTGTTGTGCTTTCGTTAGCTCATCGGCACCGATAATATCATCGATAACAATCTTCATGATAAACGGTGTCGCCATCGGAATTAAGAACTTCAAAACCCCGATTAAAAACGTAATGACGATATCCCATTTATATGGCCAAACGAACTGCATGTAACGCTTCATACTGCCCATGCGCTTCAGATCCTTTCGTCAAAAATGCGAGATTCATTGTAGCATATATCCATGGATTTTTTTACTAAATCGACTCAGAAAAACAAAAAAGGAACGGTCCCCACCGTGTGAGACAGCTCCTTTTTTCCACCAAAACAGCTTATGGTGTTAATCATGTTCTGGATTTTGTTGCTTTTTTTCATCGTTTAATTGGCGTTGGAACTTAAAGCGATTTGTCCATGCTTCAATGAAGTCAGGCGCAAATGGACCACGACGTTGTTCCACCCACTGGATTAGCTTTTGTAAATTTGCTTTTAAAATACTATCGATAACTTGTGGGTAATTCATCAATTGGCGATGCTCTTCGTACTCATCCTCATCAAGAAGTGTATACGACATATCTGGAAAGACCTTAACATCTAAATCATAATCAATATATTTTATTGCGTTGTGATCGAATACAAACGGCGAACTCATATTACAATAATAATAAACGCCATCTTCTCTTAGCATACAAATAATGTTATACCACAATTCCGAATGAAAATACGTAATTGAAGGCTCCCTCGTCAACCATGTTCGGCCATCCGATTCGGTAACGAGTGTGCGTTCATTTGCTCCGATGATCACTTTATTTGTACTTTTTAGTACCATCGTTTCTTGCCATACGCGGTGAATGCGGCCATTGTGCTTATAACTATGTATTTGTACGATTTCCCCTACTGCTGGAATCGCCATTACAAGCCCCACCTTTGTAAGCACTCATAAAAAAGTGCTTTTGTAACATTATAACAATCCTACAAACAAAGGTGTAGTTAAAAACTGCGATTATCCCGAAAATCCATTGAATTTTTTACAATTTTTGGCGTTCAATACGATATTGTGCTAAAAATTTCTGCATCGATACAGAAAGCGGTAATTTTTCAACCTCGTCTAGTGTCAGCCATGCCGCACGTTCTGGCGGTTCTTCTACATCAGTTGCACGTAGTACATAGCCATCCATCTGCCACACAAGATGTGAAAATACATGTTTTAGTGGCATCAAATGTTCTTTACCAGCAAGTTCAAAATGATACATTTCTGCCATAACGCTATCCGTCACAACCTCTTTTTTCACTTCGACCATCGGGAACTGCCACATATTCGCAAGTAGGCCTGTTTCTGGACGTTGTTCCATTAAAATACGTCCCTGTTCGTCCTCGACGATAAACACATCATACGGAATTTTTTTCGTTTTCACTTTTTTCGTCTTCACCGGCAGTTTTTCCGGCTCCCCTTCATGAAAGGCTGTACAATAATCGCGCACTGGACAAAGTAGACAGCTTGGTGATGTCGGTGTGCAAACCATCGCCCCGAGCTCCATTAATCCTTGATTAAAAGCAGATGGATTATCATAGTCAATGAGCTCCATGACCGCGCGTTCAAATGTTTTTTTCGTTTTCGGTAGCGCAATATCCTCATCAATCATTAAGACACGACTTAATACACGCATGACATTGCCATCGACTGCATGCTCTGGCACACCATAGGCAATACTGAGTACAGCCCCTGCTGTGTATGGACCGACGCCTTTTAATGTTGAAATTTCTTCGCGAGTTTTTGGTACAACACCACCATAATTTTCGACTACTTCTCGTACACCCGCTTGTAAATTACGAACGCGTGAATAATAGCCAAGGCCCTCCCATTGCTTCAAGAGAAATTCCTCATTGGCATCAGCTAGTGCTTGTGCTGTCGGGAACTTTTCTAAGAAATTTTCGTAGTATGGGATGACCGTATCAACGCGTGTTTGCTGTAGCATTACTTCTGAAACCCAGATTTTATATGGGTCGGTTGTATGACGCCACGGCAAGTCTCGTTTTTCACGGTTGAACCATTCAACGAGTGCTTTTTGAAATTGTTTCGTATAACGATACAAATCGTTTCCCCCTCATTTATTGCTCGTAGAAACGAGTAAAATATTGTAAAATAGAACTATAACGTAATGATTGAAATTGGCACTAAGGAGCTGATTTTTTGGATACAGGTACACACTTAGTTATGAGTGTCGCCATCAGTGGACTTGCGCTAGCGGACCCTGTCGTCGCATCGCATCCTGCAACATTTGCAGCCGTTGCAACCGGGATTATCCTCGGCTCACAAGCGCCCGATATCGACACCATTTTGAAATTACGCAATAACGCCGTTTATATTCGCCATCACCGCGGTATTACGCATTCCATTCCGGCCGTTATTATATGGCCGTTGCTCATTACCCTTGTTCTGCATTTATTATTCCCTTCTGCAGATGCCCTCCACGTATGGATTTGGGCATTCGGTGCAGTCGGGCTTCACGTGTTTGTCGACATTTTTAATGCGTACGGAACCCAGGCAGTGCGCCCATTCTCCAAAAAATGGGTTGCGCTTGGCATCATCAACACATTTGACCCGATTATCTTCGGCTTACATGTTGTGGCGATTGCCGCATGGGCATTCTGTGCCCCACCCGTTCCGACGATGGCAACACTCTATGTCGTCCTTATTGGCTATTACCTCGTACGCATTTGGTTACACCGAGCCGTTATTACCGCTGTCGAAAATACCGTACCCGATGCAGAAGAAGTTATTTTATCACCTACACGCTACTTTTTACAGTATCGTGTAGCCGCAAACTCCAAAACACATCATTATGTTGGACGCGCATATGGCCGCTCCATCACAATTTACGATAAATTTAAAATTGAGCCATTACCAAAAACGCCTTTATTTGATGCAGTCTTAAAAGATGAAAACTTTAAATCTTTCGTATCCTTCTCCCCTATTTATCGCTGGGAGATGCGCATGCTAAAAAATGGCCTACAAGAAATTCGTCTCATCGATTTGCGCTACCGTAGTAATAATCGATATCCATTCGTAGCTGTCGCACATGTCGATGAAGAGTATAACATCGTTCGGTCATACACAGGCTGGATCTTCAGTGAAGAAAAACTACAAAGCAAATTAATTTAAACATAAGTGATGAAAGCGCTCGTTTAACTCCGATGGGCATTTATAGCTCTCGACAAGTGACTCTTTTTGTCACGTCGGAGAGAGCGAAATGACCCGAGGAGTTAGCGCTTGAATCCGGATAATCATAA
>NZ_HE578965.1:49360-68693 GCF_000307285.2 Kurthia sp. Dielmo | reverse complement strand
GTGATGAAAACACCGTTTAGTGCTGACGGGCGTTTATAGTTCCTGACAAGCGGCGTTCTTCGTCGCGTCGGAAGGAACGAAACGACCCGAAGCACTGGTGTTTGAATCCGGATAACACTAAGTGATGAATCGACTCGTTCAGATTCGATGGGCAAATAAAGCTTCTGACAAGTGGCGCCTAGCCACGTAGGAAGAAGTGATTTGACCCGAGAATCTAGTCGATGAATCCGGATAACACTAAGTGATGAAAGCGCTCGTTTAACTCCGATGGTTCCCCGGTAGATAGGGGCCCTGGTAAACGTAGTTGATCTTCCATCACAAACCTACGAGACTTCTTTGACTAGAGGTCTCGTTTTTTCATGCTTCAAAAAAAGGCATGGTGCTAAGAATTGCTTCCTAGCGCCAGCCCGCTTATTCTACATCATCTAATAAATGTGCATATTTTGGATTTCGACCCGCAAATGCATGGATGTCGCGACCATAGCTTTGAATCCATTGACGAATAATACGCTCAGTCATTTCCATTCCCTTATAGTCATATCCAGCCTTCGCATATGTCGATTCGAAGTCACTCCATAAAAGCTCAATCCATACACGTGCCTTCGCTTGCGATAACTGGCTTGCCTCTACTAACACTTCTGTTAATTCCGCTACTTTTTGTTCGATTTCTTGCATATTAGAACATCTCCCCAGCTGGTACAAGCATCGCAATTGGAATGGCTTCTTCTTCCACATGCCCGCCTAAGCGGTAACCCCATGCATAGACACCTTTTAAGTAATCGACTTTAAAGAACACACCCGGGTCACCCTCGACACGATAAATTTCGCCCGCTTTAAAATCTGCAGGGTCTAATAAAAAGGAACTTGCTAAAATTGCTTTACGTTCATAAACTGCAAATTCATTAATGATGCCAAGTTGCTCCGCTTTACGGGCTTTTTCTTTTAATAAACCAATCTCTGTGCGCAGTTCCGCTTCCGTCATTTCGCTATACTTCTTCATTTTCATTCTCCTTTTGTTCAATAAATGCCTCTATAATTTCACCGGGAAACCCTTTTTGGTACAATGCCTGCTTAACCTTCATATGGAGGTCATAGCCAGTAAACTTCGACGCATATTTCTTCCACGCCTTCTCGCCCTGCCCTTCAAGCATCGCGGACCAATCGTCTTCTTCCGTTGTAAAATCTAATTTCGCAATCGCCTGTTCAATAATCCCAAAGCTATAGCCTTTTCGCAAGAGGAAATCTTGAATCTTCTGTTTTTGCTGCATCGGTGTTTTTCGCGATTCTTGACGCTGTTTTTTCTCCGCCAATTCATACGCGAGCTGAAGTTGCTCCCCTTCATCAAACTCTCCAAGTGCCTGCTGCTGCGTTTTTTCATCGATTCCCTTACGCTTTAGCTCCTGCTGAATCGCACGCGGCCCTTTTTTCATCGTATTCTTTTTCGTTTCAACAAAGGCACGTGAAAATTCCGCATCATTTAAAAAGCCAAGTCGTACTAATTTTTGAATTGCCTCTTGAATAACTGCTTCACCAAATTCTGCGTCACGTAGCTTTTTACGCACTTCCTCTTCACTGCGCATTTGATAAGTCAAATACGATAAGCCGCGATTAAATGCACGCGCTACTTCATCTTCAAAGGCGATGTCACCAAGTGTCCATTCATCTAGCACTTTTCCTTTTGTGAGGCCGTACTGCACGAGAATCTTTTCATCGACACTAAACGAATATTCTTCATTTAAGAAAATATTGTAGCGCTCTTCATTTCGCTTTTGTCGTGTAATCTTCGTAATGACTTTCGGCATACGTAGCAACCCCTTTCTTTTGATAGTATACCTGTTTTCAGTTGAAACTTCACGGGCATACACTTAATAATAGAACTAAGTAAATGAAACATTAAAGGAGGATTTTTTCATGAAGATTGCGATTACTGGAGGCACTGGTCTCGTTGGCTCTACCTTAACAAAATTATTAAAATCTCATGGGCATGACATTGTGATTTTAACGCGTGGCAATAACGATTCAAAAGATGGTATTGAATACGTACAGTGGCTTGTTGATGATGCACAGCCTGAACTTTATTTAAATGATGTTGATGCATTTGTAAATTTAGCTGGTGTATCGTTAAATGAAGGCCGCTGGACAGATGAGCGAAAAGCGGCGATTTATAATAGTCGCCAAGAAGCAACAAATGAAGTGCTACGCCTTATTCGTGTACTAGAGGAAACACCAAAAACATTGGTCAATGCGAGTGCTGTTGGGATTTACCCTACATCACTCGACGCTGAATATACCGAAGCTTCCGATGAGCAAGCCCATGATTTCCTCGGTAAAACGGTTAAGATGTGGGAAGGTCTCGCAGATCAAGCAACAGAGGAAGGCGTTCGTGTCGTCAAAACGCGCTTCGGTGTCATTTTCGATCAGGAAGCTGGCGCATTCCCGCTTATCGCGACGCCTTATAAATATAATGTTGGTGGCAAGCTTGGCGATGGCATGCAGTGGGTATCATGGGTACATGTAGAAGATGTTGCGCGTGCGCTGGCATTTTGTTTAATGAATGAGGATGTAAAAGGTGTTGTAAACGTCACAGCCCCTTATCCGGTTCGCATGAAACAAATTGGGGATTTCATCGCCGAAGCACTTAATAAGCCCAACTGGTTGCCTGTCCCAGAAGCTGCACTTAAGCTCGCACTTGGCGAGAAAAGCCAGCTCGTATTAGAAGGTCAAAAAGTATTACCTACCGTTTTAAGTGACTATGATTTTGATTTCAATTATCCAACGATTACAAAAGCACTTCAGCAACTACTGCGTTAAAACTTCTGCTAGATGGCAGAAGCTTTTCTTTTATTCAAGTCGGCGTTTCGTTATAATGGAGAAATGAATTTAGAAAAGGACGTGTCCATCTTGCAACAACAAACTATTATGTCAGTCGGAAAACGGATTCCACTGAACATTAAAAAACTCGGTATTAACGGCGAAGGGATTGGTTACTACAAACGTAACATCGTTTTCGTACCTGGTGCTATTACAGGCGAGGAAGTATATATCGAACTAACAAAAGTCGCGCGCGGTTATTCAGAAGGTAAAATCATAAAAGTACAAAAACGTTCAAAACATCGTACGACACCACCGTGTCCTGTATATGATGAATGTGGCGGTTGCCAATTACAGCATATGAAATACGATATGCAGCTAAAAGCGAAACGTGACATTGTCGCACAATCATTAGCTAAATACGTGAAAGATGGCGCAAAAAAAATCGACCTACGCCCAACAATCGGTATGGATGACCCTTGGAATTATCGTAATAAGAGTGCCTTCCAAGCACGTCAATCTGGCGATAAAGTATTAGCAGGTCTATATGCAGAAAACAGCCATAAGCTACTAGATATTGAAGACTGTGCTGTACAACATCCAATGACGGCGAAAATGACGACAAAAGTAAAACGCATTATGCAAGAGCTTCAAATTCCTGCATATAATGAAAAAACAAATCGTGGTACAGTACGTACAATTGTTGTGCGTACAGGCGTCAATACAGGTGAAACACAAATCGTTTTCGTCACAACGAAGAAAAACTTCGATCAAAAAGACGAGCTTGTTGAACGCGTAAAAGCATTGGATTCAAAAATCGTTTCAATCGTTCAAAATGTTAAAGAAGATAGCTCACCACTTATTTTCGGTGACCAAACGATTGTGTTAGCTGGTAAAGAAACGATTCGCGAAAAACTTGGCGAATACGCATTTGATTTATCAGCACGCGCATTCTTCCAACTGAATCCAACACAAACGGTTCACCTATACAATCAAATTAAAAAAGCAGCGGAATTAACAGGTAAAGAATCCATCGTTGATGCTTACTGTGGCGTTGGTACAATCGGTCTTTGGTTATCAAAAGGTGCGAAAGAAATCCGCGGTATGGATATCATTCCTGAATCAATTGTCGATGCGAAGAAAAACGCGAAAAAATATGGTGTTGAAAATGCGACGTATGTACAAGGTACAGCAGAGCATTGGTTAGAGGAATGGCGTTTAGACGGCTATGTGCCAGACGTTGTGACAGTAGATCCTCCACGCACCGGTTTAGACGACAGCTTCATCGAGACGATGTTAGTCATCCGTCCAGAACGTATCGTCTACACATCTTGTAATCCTTCAACACTTGCAAAAGATTTAGCTCAGTTAATGGAGCTATACCAGGTTGAGTATATTCAACCTGTTGACATGTTCCCTCAAACAGCGCATGTCGAAAGCGTTACATTACTAACATTGAAAAAATAAACGTTCAAAGACAATCATCTAATGGTGATTGTCTTTTTTGTATCGTTTTTCAGAAATGGCTGATAACATCAGAAAGCGTGTTTTGACTACAACATAGTTGAAAATAAGTGCCAAAGCAGGGCTAATTACGGGGTGAAAAATCTAGATTTATCATGTATCATGCAAAAAGCTGTCAACAAAAATTTTTATTTATGATTTTTCCGCATATCGTTATTATTTTTAAAGATGCCAAATGGCTAATTACAGCCCAAAATACGCAAAAATCGGTCTGTTTCCGTTCTCTGACGGATGTTTTTTGTCTGAAAAGAATATGCTAAAAAAAGGAGCTGTCATTTATTCGATTCATCGAAAAATGCGCCACGCAGCGCTCTATCCTAGCCAGATCTATGTGTGGAAATCTCCCTTTAGAACCCGAAAACGAGCAAAACGGGGCAAAAACGGGGTATTTCTTCCCCTACTTTGACCCTTTTCACCTACAGTGTTATGCAAAGTTATCATAACTATCGCCATAAAAATTGTATTTATTTTAGAATTATTTACACTTCAGCAAATAAGTAGCCTTTCTCTAGCCCTATCCACTTAGGCCTGACACTTATTTTTTAATATGTCGTAGCCAAAAACCGCTCCTTGGGCTCATACGTGATTTCTAATAAATGATTTTATCCAAAAAGGTAGCGCTACTCACGACCGAGTGCGCTGCCTTTTATTAATTTAATTTAAACGGAAGTGCGAAATTTGACTCGTTAATTGCTCAGATAAATCTCGTAGGAAATCACTTGCCGCTGTCATTTCTTCAATTGCTGCGTACTGTTCCTGTGCAAGGCCTGCTACTTGTTGTGTTTGCTGTGTTGTGCTATCTGAAGCATTACTAATTTGATCAATTGATTCGCTTACTTGCTGTGTAATTGCAGCGATTTCTTCTGATTTAATTATTATTTTATTTTTCCATATAAAAAAAGGATTTTGATAGTATCAAAATCCTTTTTGATTATTTATTCTTTTTTTACGGTCACCACGTGAAATAATAACGAATACAGTAAATAATAGCAGTGCTACGAGTAGTAAATAGCTCATCGTCGCATGCTCTACAAAGGCGCCACCTAAAAATGGACCTGTCAAACTACCAACACTAAAGAAAATACTACATAGTAAATTACCCGTTGGTAGTAATTCCTTCGGCGTTAAATCTGTCATAAACGAAATGCCTAATGAAAACATCGAGCCGCAACACATGCCCCCAAGCAAGAAGGCGACAAATACGAACCATTGGTAGGATTCTAAAAAGCTTCCAATTAAAAACATAGTACCGCCGCCAAGCAACCCAAATGTAATAACTTTATAACGTCCAATACGGTCCCCAAGTGTTCCAAATGGTACCTGCGTTATAATACCGCCAATCGCAAAGGCGGATAAAATAAGCGACACCACGGATACATCAAATTCACGACGTAGTGCATACACTGGGAAAATGGCATTTAGCGATGATTCTAAAAAGCCATAAACAAGCGGCGGTAAAAAGGCAATCCATGCATAACTCAGCGTTTTTTTATAACGATGCCACACATTTGAATTAGCACTTTTTACATCAATTGGTTCTGGCTTATCGTTTTTCAATGTAAACACAAGCGCCCATGATACGAGGCAAAGTACTGTCGACACGATAAATGGTAGTGCCTCAGCAATATTAACAAGTGGCACTAATAACGGTCCAATTGCAAAACCAACACCGAAGGATAAGCCATAAATCGCAATGCTTTTACCAAGCGTTTCGGGACGAGCGGTACTTGTAATCCACGTTTGTGATGCAAAGTGAAGCGCATTGTCCCCGACACCGATGAAGAGGCGTAAAATAAACCAAAATAATAAGCTCTTCCATAATGGGAATAGCATTAGCGAGATGAGTACAATAGCGCCACCCGTTAAAATAACAGGTTTGTAGCCAAATTTACGCAAAGGTTTTTCGATGAAGGGCGAAATCAGTAAGGTCCCTAAATATAAGCCTGTCGCATTTAAGCCATTAAGTGATGAAGATACGCCGTCTCGTTCAAAAATAACGGAAATAAGCGGGAGCAACATGCCTTGTGAAAAGCCTGAGATCGACACGATGGCAACGAGCACCCAAAAACGTCTTTTTGCATATGTATCTTGTTGCACGAGGTTGTTCCCCTTTCAAAATATGAATTCAACCTACTATAACAAAATTTAAGGCATAGAAAAAGACTCAGATACATCTACAACGTAGGAGTTCTGAGTCTTGTTAACTTTTTATCATATTCATTTGTTATTAAACGTAGTTCCCGGCAAATGGATAGGAAGATAAGTGTTTTACCGACAACGGGGTTTAATGTACCTCCTTTATTTTACGATTATCAATACTGAGCGCCCTATAATTTAGCTGTGTCATCACGTAGTGTGCTAATTGAACGGTTATTGGATACTTGGAAGAGGTTTCCTTGTTCAGGTCTTACAATTCTACGCGGTGTCACCTAGAAAAGGGCATCCATTTATCAGAATTACTATCGTCTGTATCCTCCTTCCCTTAATCGTTAAAAGAATAATACCACAAGATATGAATTTTGTAAACATTTCAAATAGTCAGATTATTAAAATCCTCATTTTGTCCTACGTTCATTTGTTCGACATTGAATTCTCCCTCTTTTTCCGTTATGCTAAGGCTAACTAACGGAGGTGCCGAATGAAACCAATCTCAAATAAAGATCAGCAAGTACAGTACTTGAAAGGTCGTTTACAAATGTTTGTCGAAGTGTTAGATTCAATTGAACCTGAAACAACGGAATTAGAAGATATCGATCGTTTAATTTCGATGGTTGATGATTTAGAGGAAAAAGTAAAGCAATTTAAATCCCGCTAGTCACGATTAGAGTCACTTATTATAAGTGGCTCTTTTTTTATATGAGAAATTATTTACGTCCTCTTTCTGTTTAGGTACATTATTTTCTGTATCGCTATTCTATCTTTCTACTTTGTCCTATATAATGAAGGAGACTATGTCACTTTATTTTTGAGGGGGATTTCTAATGAACTTAGAAACGTTAGAACAAAGCGTCTATGACTTAATTACAGAGACGTCAACAAACTTACCGAAGGATGTACGCCGTGCTGTAAAGCGTGCAAAAGAAGCTGAAAACGCAGGTACGCGTGCAGCGATGAGCTTAGACACAATCGCGAATAACATCTTTATGGCGGATGACAATGTGTCACCAATTTGCCAAGATACTGGTTTACCAACATTTAAAGTAAAAACTCCTGTTGGCGTGAACCAAATCGAGATCAAAAAAATCATTAAAGATGCGATTGCACGTACGACTGGCGATGCAAAATTACGTCCAAACGCAGTAGATTCTTTAACTGGTAAAAACTCAGGCGATAACCTAGGCGAAGGGTTACCTGTCGTGAAGTTTGAACAATGGGAAAAAGATTATATTGAAATGAAGCTTATCCTTAAAGGTGGCGGCTGTGAAAACAAAAACATTCAATATAGCCTACCATGCGAACTTGAAGGTTTAGGCCGCGCTGGTCGTGACCTAGATGGTATCCGTAAATGTATTCTTCATTCTGTATACCAAGCACAAGGCCAAGGCTGTTCTGCTGGTTTCATCGGTGTAGGTATCGGTGGCGACCGCGCTTCTGGTTATGATCTTGCGAAGGAGCAATTATTCCGTTCTTTAGATGATACGAATGCAAATGAGGACTTAGCAAAATTAGAAGATTATATCGTAGAAAAAGCCAATACACTTGGTATCGGTACTATGGGCTTCGGCGGCGAGGCGACATTACTTGGTTGTAAAATCGGCGTCATGCACCGTATTCCAGCGTCATTCTACGTATCTGTCGCTTACAACTGTTGGGCTTTCCGCCGCATGGCAATCGACATCAGCCCTGAAACTGGCGAAATCTTAAACTGGCACTACCAAGAAGGCGAAAAAATCGACTTCGCAGAAGCAGCAGCTGCAGCGAAATCAAATGACAAGCCAGACAATAAAATGGTTGAGCTTGTAGCACCAATTACAGAAGAAAAAATCCGTTCACTTCAAGTTGGTGATGTCGTGAAAATTAGCGGCCGTATGTATACAGGTCGTGATGCAATCCACCATCACTTAATGAGCCACGACGCGCCTGTTGATTTAAATGGCCAAATTATTTATCACTGTGGTCCTGTAATGGCGAAAGATGAGAATGAAAACTGGACAGTAAAAGCAGCTGGTCCAACAACATCAATTCGTGAAGAACCTTACCAAGGCGATATCATGAAAAAATTCGGTATCCGCGCTGTTATCGGTAAAGGCGGTATGGGTCCGAAAACATTAAAAGCACTTGAAGAACATGGTGGTGTTTACTTAAATGCTATCGGTGGTGCGGCACAGTACTATGCTGACTGTATCAAATCAGTTGATGGCGTAGACTTAATGGAATTTGGTATTCCTGAAGCAATGTGGCACTTAGGTGTCGAAGATTTTACAGCCGTTGTAACAATGGATTCTCACGGTAATTCATTACATGCAGATGTTCAAAAATCATCTGTTGAAAAATTAGCACAATACGCTGAAAAAGTATTTTAATCCCGATTTAATCATAAGAAGCTAGTAGAATTCTCTTCTACTAGCTTCTTTTTTATTGTAAATGATAACCAATTGCAACGTTCACAATTCCTATCATTTTTTATGAAAATTTAAGTAAACGCACTTCCAAAGTATTCTCCTCTATGTTATAATAATTTTAACTTTAGAATGATTCTAAATAAGGAATTTAAAAAACGAATAAAACCTCTATAATAAAAGGTTTATATAGTTTAATTGATAGCGATTTTCATTATCAGGAGGAATGTATATGAATACTACAAATGAGAATAATAATCATTTAATTGAGAAATTAAAGGAACATATCGAATTAATTGCTGCCGTTGTAGCAGGTATCCTCATTGCCATTGCTTGGTTTACAACACGCGATGAAATGACGAGCGTCGGCATTGTCCTTTACTTACTAGCCTTCTTAATTGGTGGCTTTGCAAAAGCAAAAGAAGGCGTCGAAGAAACGATTGCCAATAAGGAATTGAATGTTGAATTCCTTATGATTCTTGCGGCAATTGGCTCTGCGGTAATTGGTTACTGGACAGAGGGCGCCATTTTAATTTTCATCTTCGCATTGAGTGGCGCACTTGAAACGTATGCGATGAATAAATCCCATAAAGAAATTTCTGCATTAATGGATATGCAGCCGGAAGAGGCTTGGTTAGTGCTAGCAGATGGTTCACTCGAACGCGTGAAAGTTGACACATTACAAGTTGGCGATGTTGTGATGATCAAACCGGGTGAGCGTATTCCAACAGATGGTGTCATCGCAGACGGCGCGACTTCTATTGATGAAGCAGCGATTACAGGTGAATCTATCCCCGTTTCTAAATTTGCAGGCGACGACGTATTCGCCGGGACTGTCAATATGACCGGTGCTGTGAAAATGACGATGACAAAGCCAAGCTCTGAGTCATTATTCCAAAAGATTATCGACCTTGTACAATCTGCACAAAGTGAAAAATCACCATCTCAACAATTTATCGAGCGCTTTGAAGGTACGTATGTAAAAGTCGTATTAATCGCAGTTGGCTTAATGTTATTCGTCCCTCATTTCGTATTAGGTTGGGACTGGACTACAACATTCTACCGCGCAATGGTGTTACTTGTTGTTGCTTCTCCTTGTGCTCTTGTTGCAGCAATTATGCCAGCAACCTTATCAGCCATTTCAAATGGCGCACGTAACGGGGTTCTATTCAAAGGTGGCTTACACATTGAACATTTAAGTGTTTTACAAGCAATCGCATTTGATAAAACCGGTACATTAACACAAGGGAAACCCGTCGTGACGGACTTTATCGTGCGTGACGGTCTAGATGAAAAACAAACGCTTAGTATGCTTGCAGGTATTGAATATAACTCTAATCACCCATTAGCTGTAGCGATTACAGCCTATGCGAAACAACAAGGCGTATCGTTTGCTAATGCCACAATTAAAGATATTCCTGGCTATGGTCTTGAAGCGACGATTGATGATGTCTTTTATAAAGTAGGGAAAATGGATTTTGTTGGACGTGAGGCGGCGATGCAATTCGCGAACGGGGCCGCTCCACTACTAGCTGAAGAAGGTAAAACCGTCATCTTCATGGCAGATGCGCAAGGAATCGTCGCGATGGCAGCGATGAAGGATACGGTTCGTGAAGAGGCAAAACAAGCCATTGCTCAGTTGAAAGAACTTGGCATTCATACGATTATGCTAACTGGTGATAATGAAAAAACAGCAAAAGCCATCGCAAAAGAGGCTGGCGTTGAAAGCTATATTGCCGAATGCTTACCAGAAACAAAAGTTGCGCATATCAAAGAGTTAATGACAAAATATAAATTCGTCGGTATGGTCGGCGATGGCATTAATGATGCCCCTGCCCTTGCGACTGCGACAACAGGGATTGCAATGGGTGAAGGGACAGACGTCGCACTTGAAACAGCTGATGTTGTCCTAATGAAAAATGATTTATCAAAAATTTCATATGCGGTGAAAGTAGCACGTAAAATGCAGCGTATTGTGAAGCAAAATATTATTTTTGCCATCAGTGTGATCATGCTATTGATCGCCTCAAACTTCCTACAAGTAGTGGACCTTCCACTCGGTGTTATCGGGCATGAAGGTAGTACGATTCTCGTTATTTTAAACGGCTTACGTATGCTACGCTTGTAAAAAAAAGAGGCGGTTCAATCACCTTTCTCCTCATACAAAAAACACCTACAAAGAATAAAATCTTTGCAGGTGTTTTTGTTTTTTATTTATTGCGCGGATAATCGACGTCGACGCGTATCAATCTGCTCTTTTCGCTCCTGCATAATCGCATTCACAAGGCCACCAATCATGAGGACCATGCCGGTGATATAGAGCCATAACATGAGGATAATAATCCCCCCGATACTGCCATACGTTGCAGAATAGTTTGAGAAGTTATTAATATAAATTGAGAAGACATATGAAATGACTAACCAGCAAACCGTCGAAACGATAGCTCCTGGAATAGCACTACGTAAGTACATCTTCACATTCGGTCCTAACCAATACATAAATACAAGACCACAGAAAATGACAAGTGGTGGTAGTAAAATACGGAACTTATCAAAGATAGCGCCGAACTGTTCACCAAGGCCGATTGTATTTGCTAGGAAATGACCGATTTGTGAACCAAACACTGGTAAAATTAACGCAACAACGACTAATAGAATAAGTACGAGTGTAAACACAACCGACATCGAACGAGCGATGATAAATGGTCGTGTTTCTGCCTTACCATAAGATTGATTCAGTGATTTAATTAATGCATTCACACCGTTTGAAGCAGACCATAATGTCGCTAAAATACCGACTGATAATAAGCCACCATTACGGTTTTCAAGTACATCTTTTAATGTATCACCAATGAGCGAATACACTTGCTCTGGTAATAACTCTTTCATCATCGTATACACTTGCTCTTGTGGTAAATTTAAAAACGGCACAAGTGTCATGACGAAAATCAATAATGGAAAGAGCGATAATAAGAAGAAGTATGCGAGCTGCGCACCCATGCCAGATAAATCGGCCTGCGTGACTTTTTGAATAAAGCCCTGTATAAATCCTTTCCATGTGGATAGGTCGTATTGAGGCTTATGCACATCTTGTAGATGTTTTTTTTCAATTTGCAGCATTTTTACTTTATCGAATACTTCAGATGATGGTCCTTTACGCTTTTTCACGTTTTTCTTTTTCTTCCCCACCGGCACTCCTCCTTCTATTCAGAATGACAGGTGAATCGCATTATTCGCTACATTATTTCGCTGTGTCATCTGAAGTGACCGTTGGTGCCTCTTCAGCAAAAGCTTCTTTCGTGTCCGAAACAAACGCTTTTACTTGTGGCGTCAGCGCCTTCACTTCTTCGATTTTTTCTAAGTAGTAATCTTTATCTTCTGCAATGCGGTTGTACACTGTTTGCACAGCATCCACCTTCGCTAAAAGATTGTCTTTCAGTTCATCACGATTAGCAGCGTAATGTTGAATAGTTGCTGAAGCACTTTTCAGCTTTTGTGTAGTTTCTTGTCGTGTTTGACGGTCCAGTAAGCTGATTACTGCTCCTGCTACTGCTCCTAATGCAATACCTGCTACAAATTTGTTCGCCATAATTGCTTCCTCCAAACTTTTCCAAAATATTCTACTATGTAGTAGTTTACCCTTCTACTTTACCAATAAAACGCTTGCTCTGTCCTCTGAAAGTCATATTTCACGCAAGAAAGATTTGCGTTAAGACGTTGACATTCTTTTTCGAGCGTGAAATGATACATATAGCTAAAATGAAAGGATGAGATTCGAGTGAATTTAAACGAACCATCAGTGGAAAATATCCATCATATTATTGATGCATTAAAAGACAAATTACGTATGGTAAATGCCGATGCAATGCGTCCTGAAAGCTTTGACCAATCAAACTACGAGGATTTATTAGATTTATACAATCTAGTTATGAAACGTGACTCATTCAGCTTAAGCGAAATGCACGCCATCGTATCTGAACTAGGCTCACTTCGTAAATAATCGTTCACTATATGTCAAAAAAGAGACAGCCCAAATTGGGCTGTCTCTTTTTTGTATGGCTATTTTTTGCATCAAAGCGTGCAAGCGCATACTATAAAGATAAGACAAATTCTAGGAGGTTAGATGATGAAAAAGATTTTGAATAACCCAAGTGATGTCGTAACAGAAATGTTAGCAGGCTTTGTGCAAATTCATGAGGATGTGCAACTACTTAAAGACACACACGTCATTGCACGTCGTACGCCACAGGATGGTAAAGTCGCTATTATTTCCGGCGGTGGTAGTGGACATGAGCCGGCACACGCAGGGTTTGTTGGTGATGGCTTACTAGATGCAGCGGTTTGTGGACAAGTATTCACATCGCCGACACCAGATCAGATTTTAGCCGCAATTAAAGCTGTACACACAGGCGCCGGTGTTTTTCTTGTCATTAAAAACTACAGTGGTGACTGTATGAATTTTGAAATGGCGAAGGATTTAGCCGAAATGGAAGGCATTGACGTTGATTTTGTGATTGTAAATGATGATGTCGCTGTATTTGATAGTAGCTTTACAGAGGGACGCCGCGGCGTTGCCGGTACATTATTCATGCATAAGGTGCTCGGTGCAGCAGCAAAAAATGGTGCTCGTCTTACCGACATTAAAGCACTCGCTGACAATGTTGTGACACATCTAGCCTCTGTTGGCTTTGCGATTTCTCCAGCGACAGTACCTGAAGTTGGCAAGCCAGGATTTGAATTGAGTGCGACAGAAATGGAGTTTGGCATCGGTATTCATGGCGAGCCAGGATATCGCCGCGAGGAATTAAAATCATCTCGTGAAATTGCTGTGGAACTCCTAGATAAATTAGAAGAAGAAACATCATGGTCATCGAAAAAAGTTGCCGTCTTATTTAATGGCATGGGTGCTACACCACTAATGGAGCAATATGTTTTCGCAAATGACGTACTAACGTTACTAGAAGAACGTGGTTATGAAGTGGTCTATAAAAAACTTGGCAATTATATGACGGCTATTGATATGGCTGGCATGTCACTTACATTATTTGAACTAGCAGATGCACAGTGGCTGGATTACTTAAATCAACACACTGATGCACCTGCATGGTAAGGAGGAGTTTTATGTTAACAGTAGATCGTACCGTCGCGTGGCTAAATGATTTTTGTGATGCCCTTATCGAACACAAAGCGGCACTGAGTGAATATGACCGCATTATCGGGGACGGGGACCATGGTAATAATATGGCCCGTGGTGCAGAACAGTTGAAAAATGCGTTAGTTGATACACCTCCTAAAACGCTTGGTGAGGCATTTAAGACAGCAGCAATGAAATGGATTAGTACCGTTGGAGGCGCATCTGGTCCGCTTTATGGCACAGCCTTTATGGAAATGGCGAAGGCAGCTGGTGATGCGACAGAGTTTGATGTACAGCCACTAATTAAAGCGGGTGTTGCGGGTATTCAAAAACGAGGTAAAGCTGTGGCAGGAGAAAAAACGATGTTGGATGTGTGGATACCACTTTCAGAAAAATTTGATGCACAGCAGCTCACAGAAGCCTTTAATGCGACAACAAACATGCAGGCTACAAAAGGGCGTGCCTCATTCGTTGGTGAACGCTCAATTGGTGAAGTTGACCCTGGCGCGGCCTCGTCAAAATTATTATTTGAAGCTCTACTAAAGGACGTGGTGGAATGATTGGATTAATTATTGTCTCACATAGTGCCGACGTTGCACGCGGTGTCCCGAAAATTATCGCACAGGTCGCACCTGATGTACCTGTGGCATTCGCTGGTGGTACAGCAGATGGTATTGGCACAAACTTTGAAGATATTTTAGCCGCTATTGAAGCCAATGCTGCGGATGAATTGCTTGCATTTTATGACTTAGGCAGCGCAAAAATGAACTTAGACATGGCCGATGAAATGACGACAAAGGAAATTACAATTATCGATGCCCCTCTTGTCGAAGGAAGCTACGGCGCAGCAACGTTATTACAAATTGATACATCAAAAGAAGATATACTCGCACAGCTTGCGCCTATTACGTTTAAATAATATAAAAAAAGGAATCGCCAAGGCGGTTCCTTTTTTTATGTAGCTTATTTTGTTGCGTCTGCTTCAATATTTACTTCTTTTTTTGTACCATCTTTTTCAACTAACGGTTGAATTAACACTTCTACACGACGATTTTTCTCGCGCCCTGCTTCCGTTTTATTTGAAGCAATTGGATTATTTTCGCCATATCCTTTGGCACTAAAATATTTCGGATCTAGTTTATCATTCGTATTAATTAATACACTTAAGAAATTAACTGCACGCATAACGCTTAGCTCCCAGTTGCTATCATACTTACCACCCTGTGCTGGTATATTATCGGTATAACCCGTTACCATCACCGGACGTTGCTTATCGAAAATTAACAGTTTCGATAAATCCTTTGCAACCTTAAGATTTTTGTCGCCGATTTCAGCAGCGCCTGATTCAAACAGTACGCTATCACGAATTGTAATGAGTAAGCCATCATCGGTCATTTCCGTTGAAAACTGATTTTCGAGCTCGTTGACAGCTATATAGTTCTCGACATCATCTTGAATATTACTCAACTCCGCCTGATCTTTCATATAAGCTTGTACTTGCTCTGTTACTTCGGTTGTCTTTGTAGTCATTGGTTCGGTAGGAGAAGGATTATCCATCACGCCTTGTCCACCATCAAATACTTCATTAAAGACTTGCGATAATGCGGCCATCTTTTGTGCATCGACTGAACTCATCGCAAACAATACGATAAAAAGTGCTAATAATAGCGTTAATAAATCCGAATATGGCAAGAGCCATGCTTCTGGAATTTCTTCCTCTTCTTTTTTCTTCTTAGTCTTCTTTGCCAAGGCCACCCGCCTCGCTTTCATTCATAATTTTAGCACGCTCATCTTTCGTTAAGAATGATGCTAATTTTTGTTCAATGACGCGAGGAGCCTCCCCTTCTAGCACTGACAGAATTCCTTCAATCATCATATTTTTTTGTTTTGCTTCTATAGCAGATTTACGTTTTAATTTATTCGCAAATGGGTGCCATAGTACATAACCTGTAAAAATACCAAGTAATGTAGCAATAAACGCCGCCGAAATGGCATGACCTAACTTTTCAATATCGGTCATATCTTTCAGTGCAGCAATTAATCCGACAACGGCTCCAAGTACCCCTAGAGTCGGCGCATATGTACCAGCTTGCGTGAAAATATGTGCTCCAGCGTGGTGACGCTCTTCCATTGCTTCTACTTCTTCCGTTAACACATCGCGAATGTAATCTGCATTTTGACCATCAATTGCTAATGTTAAGCCATTTTTCAAAAATGGATCATCAATTTCATTTGTTTTACTTTCAAGTGCTAGTAACCCTTCGCGACGTGCTAAGTCTGCCCAACTAGAAAACATTTTAATTAGCTCTACATCATTTGCTAATTTATTATTTGTGAAAATAATTTTTAATAGTTTCGGAATTCGTTTTAATTCATTTCCTGGGAATGCAATAACAATTGTTGCAATTGTTCCTAAGATGATGATTAAAATTGCTGCTGGGTTTAATAACGCATCCGGTGTTACACCCTTCATTGTCATACCGACAAGTAAAGCAACAAAGCCGAGTATAATCCCAACTACTGATGATATGTCCATATCCGTACCTCCAAGTTCTCGTTCTTTTGTTTATTTCGGTAGCTAATGATAGATATTAAGAAAGTTTCACATTCGAAATATTAAATTTATCTTTATACCCAATATTATTACTTTATTTTACATAAAGCGACAAAGAAGACAAAGATTCTTTAATTCGCTATCCGAAATTGTTACAATGAAACTGTAACTCAATTATATATGAAGAGGATGATTTTGCATGAACGATTTTCGACAAAAACTTGAAAATTATGCTGAATTAGGCATTAAAATCGGCGCAAATTTACAGAAAAATCAATATTTATTTTTAAATATTTCCGTAGAAAATGTACCACTTGCTCGTGCACTAACAAAAAAAGCATATGAGGTCGGCGCAAAAAACGTTTTCGTTAACTATTATGATGATGCACTTACACGTATGCGCTACGACTATGCACCAGAAGATTCATTTGATTTCTTCCCGGAATGGCAAGCAGCAGAAAAAGAATGGCTAGCAGACCACGGCGCGGCCTTCATTACCGTAAAATCACAAAGTCCTGACTTACTAAAAGGGGTCAATCCGGACTACGTAGCTCGCGCTAATAAAGCGATGGGCCAAGCATTAAGTAAATACCGTGAATATTCACAAGCAAACAAAATCAGCTGGACGGTCATGGCAGCGCCAACTGACGCATGGGCAGCAAAAGTATTCCCTGACCTACCCGAAGATGAACAAGTGAATGCATTATGGGATGCGATGTTTAAAGCAACACGAGCAGACTTACAAGATCCTGTTGCTGCATGGAAACAGCATGATGCGACATTATCTGAAAAAGTAGCATTTTTAAATGATAAGCACTACAAAGCATTACACTATACAGCACCCGGTACAGACTTAACAATCGAGCTTCCAAAAACACATGTATGGAGTGGCGGTGGTGCCGTAAATGAAAAAGGCTTTGACTTCATGGCCAATATCCCAACAGAAGAAGTATTTACAGCACCACAATGGGATGGTGTCAATGGCTATGTAACATCGAAAAAGCCACTTAACTATAGCGGTAACTTAATCGATAACTTTACAGTAACCTTTGAAAATGGTCGTATCGTCGATGTAAAAGCTGAAGAAGGCGAAGACATCTTGAAAAATTTAGTGGCTACAGATGAAGGCTCACATTATTTAGGTGAGGTTGCATTAGTGCCACATGATTCACCTATTTCAAATTCAGGCATTCTTTTTTACAACACATTATTCGATGAAAATGCATCAAATCATATTGCGATTGGTAGCGCATATGCATTTTGTATCGAAGGTGGAACAACGATGTCACAAGAAGAATTAAAAGCAAACGGCTTAAATCGTAGTCTTGTGCATGTAGACTTTATGATTGGCTGTGCAGATATGGATATCGATGGTGTACTAGAAGATGGCACAACAGAGCCTGTTTTCCGTAAGGGTAACTGGGCATTTTAATAAGGAATAAACTTCAAAACAGCAAACGCGGATAGTTGCGTTTGCTGTTTTTTTAGTCTTTTTGAATCAATATGACCTTTTTTAAGTTTGTATTACATTTTAGTATCATTCACTATTTTAAAAGGATTAATAGTATGAAATAGACCCATTTAAAGGGATTTAAACGATATTTTCGACCTAGTAAAATCCGTTCTATGAGGATTGGCGTATACAAAAATATCTGGTTATGCTTTATACTTTAATCTACAATGGATTTGTATTGCCTTAGGAGGGGTTTAAACATGTTTTCTAGCACAGCAATCGGCATCGATTTAGGTACAGCAAACACACTCGTTTACACAAAAAACAACGGCATCATTATTAATGAGCCTTCAGTTATAGCAATGAATAAAAACACGAAAGAAGTTATTGCGATTGGCACAGAAGCCCAAGCAATGATTGGCAAAACGCCACCTGCAATCGTGGTATCTCGTCCACTACGCGATGGCGTCATTGCAGATTTTGATATGACTGTAGCCATGTTAAAAACAGTTCTAGATCGTGCAATTAAAAACGGCACATCATTTCGCAAACCAAATGTCGTAATTTGTGCGCCATCTGGAGCAACATCTGTAGAGCGCCTAGCGATTAAAGATGCGGCAACACAATGCGGTGCAAAGGACGTCTTTTTAATTGACGAGCCTGTCGCAGCGGCTATCGGTGCAGATTTACCTATTCAAGAACCAATTGCTAGTGTAATCGTCGATATCGGCGGTGGCACAACAGAAGTTGGCATCATTTCATTTGGTGGTATCGTGACATCCAATACATTAAAAATTGGTGGCGACCGCTTTAATGAAGAAATCGTTCACTATATACGTCAAAAATATAGCGTTCTTATCGGTATTCCGACTGCAGAGCGTCTAAAAAAAGAGATTGGCTATGCGCCAGTTGAGCACACAGAAGAAGAAATGACTGTTAGTGGTCGCGATATCGTACGTGGCTTACCACAAGCAGTGACAATCACTTCTACTGAAATTCAAGAATGCTTAAAAGAATCAATGCTTTCTATTTTAGAAATGATTCGTCGCTCTCTTGAAAACTGTCCACCAGAACTAGCCGGTGACATTGTCGAGGAAGGCGTTGTTCTTACAGGTGGCGGTTCATTACTTAAAGGCATGACAGAATGGTTACGTGAAGTATTATTAGTTCCTGTTCATCTTGCCCCGTCTCCACTTGAATCTGTTGCCATCGGTACAGGTCGCTCAATCGACTCACTTGATTTAGTATCAAAATCAAAAATCAAATAGTCCAGTAAAAAAACATGCCGAAGCATGTTT
>NZ_HE578965.1:0-49248 GCF_000307285.2 Kurthia sp. Dielmo | reverse complement strand
AAAAAACATGCCGAAGCATGTTTTTTTATTTCTGTTATATAGCACTTTATTTTTCAAACTTTCTGATAAATAAACAAAATTTTATAGTCCAACGCCATTATTGTCTAATTTGTGTCAAAGTAATATATTTTTATACTAATTTTCGATACAATAAAAAATGTGTACTAACACAAATTCAGATTTTTTCTGACATAAAGGGGGAAATATCATAATGGCAGTATTAGATGATATTTTAGATTTTAACGGTACGTTCGTAGAAGAAAAAGAATATGAACCTTACATCACAAGCAAATATCCAGACAAGCACTATGTAATCTTAACGTGTATGGATACGCGCCTTGTAGAACTTTTACCAAAAGCAATGAACATTCATAATGGGGATGTAAAAATGGTTAAAAGTGCTGGCGCAACAGTGAGTCACCCATTCGGTGGTATCATGCGTAGTCTTCTTGTTGCAATCTATGCTCTACAAGCAGATGAAATCTTCGTTGTTGGTCACTATGACTGCGGTATGAGTGCCGTAGATCCAGCAGTTGTCTTAGAAAATATGAAACAACGTGGCATCAGCGCAGAAACAATTAAAAACGTTCAATATTCTGGCGTTGACTTAAACCAATGGCTAAAAGGCTTTGGCGATGTAACGAAAAACGTTGAACATAGTGTAGACGTTATCCGTAACCACCCATTAGTATCAAAAGAAATTCCTGTACATGGCTTAGTAATTGATCCTGAAACAGGAAAACTTGATTTAGTAACAAGTGGTTACACAGACTAATTTAAATTTTTGATTGAGTTAGACTCAACTAAAAAAGAGGCTTTGACATACGTGTAAAAACAACCTCTCATATGAACATAAGAAAAACCGGAATCGCGCCAAAGTGCGGTTCCGGTTTTTCGTTATGAACGCTAAAAAAGGAACATGACGTGTTTTGTACCAGTCTCTTCTTTTATTGATTCAACAGCGCTTTATAGCGTTTCCACCAGCGTCTAAAGGTGGCCTTACCCTTTCAATAAACGTCTTCAAGTAATGCGTACATATAATGGTCTTCCCACTCTCCATTCACATATAGCAGTTGCTTCAAGAGGCCCTCTTGGTCAAATTTTGCCTTTTCTAGCACACGCACAGAGCCGACATTTTTCGGTGATACATAAGCTTCTAAACGGTGAATCCCAATATCCTCAAACGCAAAGCGACAAATAAGCTCCAGTGCCTCTGTCGCAATCCCTTTTCCCGTCTGGGCCTCATCCAATGAATACCCAACAAACGCACTCGAGAAAGGCAAGCGTTTAATAGCATAAATCGAAATATGACCAATGAGCTCCTGCGAACCGCGTAAAAAAATACCAAAACTAAATTCTCTACGCATCTGCATTTGACGAATGGATTCTTGAATTTTACGCAATTGAATTTTCTCCGTGTAATACTCCGAAGGATGCCTCGGCTCATAAATAGACCAATACACTTTATTGCGGCGTACAAGTTCCGTCATCTGACGAACATCCTCTTCTTGTAACGTCCGTAAAAAACATTGTTCTCCGTTTAAAACGACCATCGTTACACCTTCTCTTTATCTACGGCGTGTCAGGTTAAACTTCTTTTGAAACTGCCTCTGCAGGGTCTGTGATTGTGAGACCACGTTTTTCACATTCTGCTGTGACATGTTTAATAACTTGTTTCAACACTTCAATACGCGCGTATTTTTTATCATTACCCTCTACTAATACCCACGGTGCATTCTTTTTATCCGTTTTTTCAAACATTTCATCAGCAGCTTCTACGTATAAAGGCCATTTTTCACGATTGCGCCAATCCTCATCTGTTAATTTCCATTGCTTATACGGATCTTCTTTACGGTCTTTAAAACGTTGAAGTTGCTCTTCCTCTGAAATCTGCACCCAAAATTTTAACACAATATAATTATCATCTGTTAGCACTTTTTCAAACTGATTTAATTCTTCGTAGGCACGTTTCCATTCTTTTTTCTTCGCAAAGCCCTCAATACGTTCAACGAGCACACGACCATACCATGTGCGGTCAAAAATACCGATTTGACCTCTTGCAGGTAGTCGATTCCAAAAGCGTTGTAAATGATTGTATTTCAATTCCTCTGGTGTTGGTGCAGCAATCGGATGTACGATATAACCACGTGGGTCAAGACGCTCTGTTAGTCGTTTGATGGCGCCACCTTTACCAGCTGCATCCATTCCTTCAAAGCCTAAAATTAAGCCAATATCATGCTTAAATAAAAACTGTTGAATGTTCAACATTTCATATTGTAGCTTCTTTAATTCCTTTTTATACGAAATTTGGTCACTCAACTTTTTCGATAAATCTAGCTTGTCAATTTTTTGTACCAACTTCATCGCTCCTTTTAGTAAAAGATTACATATATTTTACAGCTATGTAGTGCTAAAGCGCAATATATGCGTATGTTCGAAGAATGTTCACAGAAATGAAAATTGTTGCACGCGATTCATGAGGTATACTAATACGTATATCTTTATTTTTAGGAGGGGTTATCATTGGGCAGATTTTTAATTGTTCTGTTGGCGTTCATCGCTTTATTTATCGCCAGCTTATCTGCTTATGCACTACCACTCAACAATCATACGGCACTTGAACTGGCCTACAGTTATAAAATATTAATGTTTCCAGCTCTATACGTTTATTGGCTATTCCCAGGCGCTTTGTTATTGCTCGCTTATTGGGTTTTTGCGCAATGGCAAAAGCGCCATACAGCTTCTGCACTAACACTCACGCAAGCCATTTTATTTGCGATAAGCTCGATTGTATTTATCGTTTGGATTAATTTATGGCACTATGAGCAATTTATTCTTGCACTTGCGGCACTAGCTGTGATCTCTATCTGCTTATTCATACTGTATTTAACCTACCCGTTAACAGAGAATAAAATGAATGGACGCCTGCCAATTTCAATTGCATTTGCTGCTATAGCATTCCTCACTTTTTTAACTATCGGCTTCCTGTTTATTTCGAATAACCTCATTGATTTTGGCCTTAGTCGTCAGCTATGGGCTGTTGTATTGTTAACGTGTGCAGCCGCACTTGCACTCGCAATCCGCTTCCATCTTTATGACGCCGCCTTTCCCGCTGTATTCATTTGGTTTTTAATTGGCGTAGCCATTGCTAATAATTTCAATGAATTGCTTGTCACAACAGCTGCATTATTTTTAAGCGGCGTCTTGATTGTTGGGATCATTTTCATACGCAAACGTTTGCCATCTAACGCAAATTAAAAAAGACTGTAACAGAAGAAACGCTTCCGCTACAGTCTTTTTTTATTGAAATTAATCGATTTTTGTTGTTAATACAGGACCATTTTTCGTTACGATAACTGTATGTTCTAATTGTGCAACAAATGATTTATCTGGTGTTAAGAATGCCCAGCCATCTGTGCCCTCTACGATGTTTTCAGCAGCTTGAGAGATGAATGGTTCTACAGCGAAAACCATGCCTTCTTTCATCATTGTTGCATCCCATGCATCATAGTAGTTTAAAACGTATTGAGGTTCTTCATGTAATGAATGACCTACACCATGGCCTGTTAAGTTCATGATTACTTTTAAACCTTTATCATGTGCTTCACGTTCTACAGCTTTACCGATTTGGTTCAAGCGCGCACCTGGTTTAATTTTTCCCATTGCGCGGTCAAATGAGCTTTGAGCCACATCGCAAAGGATTTGAAGTTCTGGTTTTTCAACATCGCCTACAACAAATGATACACCTGTATCTGCATAGAAACCGTCTACATGGCCTGATACATCAATGTTAATCATATCGCCTTCTTGTAGTTTACGGTTGTCCGGAATACCATGGGCAACACATTCATTTACACTAATACATGTATAACCTGGGAAGTCATATTCTGCTTTAGGGCCTGATACAGCACCTTTTTCTTCGAATAATTTACCAGCTAATTCATCTAATTCTTTTGTTGTCACACCAGGTTTTGTCGCATTTTTAAGGGCGTCACGAATTTCAGCCATTGCACGGCCTGCTTTCATTAACGCATCAAATTCTTCTTGCGTTTTCACAATCATCGTTCAAGATCTCCTTTATATTGAATCTTCTTCTACTATATCACACTTTTTTCATGACGAAAAAGGAACTGAATTAATTCAGTTCCTTCGTTTCTTTATCGTTTTTTAGGCTCCAATAGTTTCGGTGCCTTTGTCATGAGTAGACTAACAATCGCTGCTGTTAAAATAATGGCTGGCACCATGTACGAACCATTATAGACAATCGTATAAATTAGTGGATTTTGGTCACCCGCATATTCAGAGAAGAATACATAGCCAGCTATTGCATGAGCTACATAGCGAATTAAACCGCCGATAATCGTCCCAATTGTAATGTACAAAGCTTTCTCACTCGCTGTTTGTGCACGTATAACAAGTGGACGTAAAAGCCCTGCAAGTCCTACTACAGTAAACGCAAAGAAGTAATCAATAAAGCCTTGTAGCGGTGTTAAAATAAAGCCGCCAAACATCGCATTCATCGTACCGATTAATAAGCCCGTCACAAGCCCTGCCACTGTGCCCCAGCGAAACGCCATAATGACGATTGGCACCATCACAAGACTAATCGAGCCGCCCTGTGGCCATAAGCTAAATGTCAGCTTATCTAAAATAAGACCGATGGCCGCAAAAATGGCGATTTCGACCATCATTAATAAATTTTTACTGTTCAATCCCTTCAACCTCCAATGTTGATGTACAAATCAAACCAGTGGGATTAGATAGATATGAAAAAAGCGATGCCAGGGAAAGATCCCTGACATCGCATAGCGTCAGCTGTCTATCCACATTCCTTCGCAAGCATTAACTTACAGGTTCTAAGGGTTAGAAGTCGCACTTCACTCTCAGCTATTTTAATAGCTCCCCTTGTGGTTGTTACATCTCGTTTATTGAACAATCCTATTGTACGGAAAAATGCTCAAGCTTTCAACCTTTTTGAAACTTTTCACACGCGCTTCCGTAAATAAGATGAACCGTTTATTCACAATATTGTACAAGCAATTAAAGCACTGTACGTTTAAAGAAATTCAACAACGGTAATACTATACTAACTACTAAAAAGTGAGGTTATGCATAATGAACTTAAAAAAAGTAATTAGCACAGCTGTTAAATTAGCACCTGTCGTTTATCCAATCGTGAAAAAAGTATTAAATAATAAAAAAGCGTCACAATCTACAAATCGCCGTTAAGGACATTTAAAAAGAGACTGGGATAAAACACGTCATGTTTCTTTTTTAGCGTTCACAACGAAAAACCGGAACTGCGCCATAGCGCGGTTCCGGTTTTTCTTATGCTCATAGGAGCGGTTATTTTTAGATGTATGTCAAAGTCTATTTTCTTTTTATTAAAATGCCCAAGCACCTTTACGGAATACAGCTTCTACTGTCCCGTCTGCATGGATGCCATCGATGTCCATTTCCGCACTACCGACCATAAAGTCTTCATGTGTAATTGAAACATTGATGCCTGCTTTATCCATTTCCTCTTCAGATAGCTCGCTACCGCCCTCATAACAAGTTGGATATGCTGCACCAATTGCGATATGATTGGATGCATTTTCATCAAATAATGTGTTGTAATAAAGTAAGCCAGATGCTGAAATTGGTGATTCATGTGGTACAAGTGCGATTTCACCAATGTATTTAGAGCCTTCATCCGCTTTAATCAACTCATTTAATAATTCCTCACCTTGCTGTGCCTCTGCTTTCACAATCACGCCATTTTCAAAAGTTAATTTGAAGTTGTCGATAATATTCCCTTGATAGACAAGTGGTTTTGTTGATGACACATAGCCGTTTACATCGTATTTAGATGGCAATGTAAAGACTTCCTCTGTTGGCATATTTGCCACGAATTCAGTGCCTTGTGGTGTTTTACTAGAGCCAGTTGCCCAAATGTGTTTGTCTGGTAAGCCAACAATTAAATCCGTACCTGGCGCTGTGTAATGTAATTTAGCAAAATGCTTTTCATTCATTAAATCACCGCGCACATGTAAGTTTTTCAAGTGAGCTTGCCAGTTTTCAACGGCGCTACCTTCACCGATACGTACCGTTTTGAAGATTGCTTCCCACATTGCAGGAACTTGTTCTTCTTCAGGTAATTCAGGGAATACTTTCGCTGCCCATTTTTTCGACGGAATCGCAATGATTGACCATGCGATTTTATCATTCATTACAGCATCACGATAGTTTTCTAATGCTTTACCTGACGCTTTTTGGTTTGCTGAAATTTTTTCAACAGGGATGCCAGCCATTAAGTCTGGATCTGCTGCATCAATCCAAAGAAGTGCGCCACCACGTTCAATCAACTCATCACGTTGCTCTGTAATCCAACGAGGGAATTTTTCAAACTCTTCTACTGATGCATTTTCAAATAATTGTCGTGCGACTACATCATCTGAGTAGTTCACGGTTACGCGTGCTGCGCCAGCTTTATATGCTTCTTTCACAACTAAACGAGTAAACTCGATTGTATCCACGGTTGTGTTAATTAAAAGCGTTTGACCTTGCTGAATGTTTGTCCCTACTTTTACAGCAAGCTCAGCAAATTGAGCTAATTTTTCTTCGAATGTCATCATTAATCGACCCCTTAGCGTTTTTTATATGGACGTTTGCTGCCATCATTCTTTTTGTATGAGCCGCTACGAGTACCTTCGTTATCATACTTTTTGAATGAGCGATTTTCTTCGCCGTTCTTTTTATATGAGCGTTTACCTTCATCATTTTTTTTATATGAATTTTCATCATACTTTTTGAATGGGCGTTTGCCTTCGTCCTTACGAGTAGTGTCACCGTCATAACGTTTTTTGTACGGTTTATCGTCATATTTACGTTCTGAACGGTTATCATACTGCTTATTATAGTCTTTCTTTTTAGAATTGTCAGAGTTTCTGCCTTTTTTCGCAGGACCAGCTGAATAAAAACCTTTCCCTTTTACGAGACCGCCTTTATCCCAAATCTTTTCAGTCGGTTTTTCATCTAATGAACGGGTGATTTGTTTATATTGTTTTTCAGAAGGACCTACTAATAATGTTAGCACTTCACCGCTTTTTCCTGCACGACCTGTACGACCTGAACGGTGTGTGTATTGCTCTTGTGAAACCGGTACATCCACATGAATAACATGCGTTAAGCCTTCTACATCTAATCCACGCGCTGCAACATCTGTCGCGATTAGCACGCGTGCCTCCCCTTTACGGAATGCATCAAGTGCTCTTTTGCGCTCTTCTTTTTTCATATCTGCATGAAGTGTCACGATTGGTGCTTGGCGGTAATGTAACTTCGTTTCTTTCATTAATAATTGATCTAAATTATTAACAAAAGCTATCGCACGTAGGCCTTCTTGGTTTGATAGACGGCGCAGCATATCTGTTTTTTCACGTTCTTGCATTTTAATAAATGAATGCGTCACAATACCTTGGTCTGGCATGTCTTCTAAGCTTACTTTGAAGCGTTTTGGCGTTTTCATTAATTGCTCTGCTACTAATTTAATTTCATCGGTAATTGTTGCAGAGACAACAACTACTTGACGGTCATGATTGGCCCCATCAATAAACTGTTTTACGATAACACGTGATTCACGGCCTAATAATTGGTCCCCTTCATCAAGAACGATGTGATGTAGTTCGTGTAATTTTAATTTTTTCGCACGCACTAATTCATTTAAGCGACCTGGTGTCCCAATCGCAATCGTCGGTTTTTTCTTTAATTTTTCAATTTGACGTTGTGTATTTGCGCCACCAATCAATGGGACAACAGTAATATCTGTGCCGGCAATCCATTGACGTGCTACTTCGGTAATTTGCATACAAAGCTCTTGTGACGGAGCAACGATTAATGCTTGTGTATTTTTTTTCGTACCATCCACACGCTCTAAAATCGGTAATAAATACGCTAATGTTTTCCCTGTTCCTGTTGGTGATTCTGCTACTACATCATCCCCATTTAACATTGCCGGAATCATTTGATCCTGAATCGGCGTCGCCACATTAAACTTCCACTTTGATTGTAAATCTTCATTTAATAAATTAATTACTGACATACTTTGTCTCCTTCTATGTTCGTACTTTCTACATATCTTTCTATTATACAAAAGAATAAGGTTTTGATATACTGCTTTCTCTTTTAAGCATTTCAACAAAAAAGCAGGAAGCGCGATTGTTTCACACTTCCTGCTTTTTATTAAACCGTTATATTATGCATGAACGGGCTTCATCGTATACTGCTGATACGCTTGAATTAATTCTTGTAATGTAGCTTGATATAATTGTTTACCATTAATTTTAAAAATACCTAAATCTAATAAATGATCGACTAAGTGATTTTTATTACATTCTTGATCTTGTAATGTTTTTTTCATTATAATTTCCCCTTAAAACAGTTAATGTTCCTGTTATTTTTATTCCCATTTTCCAAATAAATTAACCACAAAACGCCTGTTTTATTTAAAATCTTTTATCGCACTCGTCAGAAAATAGGACGATTACCTATTGTTTAAGTTCCATGCCCAACTCTATTTTAGAATGCTTTTATTGGAAAAACAATACAAAAGATGGGCATGCTATCCATGCTCATCTTTTATAGTTACGCATTTATCTATAATATTTTTAGTTATCTCTCAAATGGCTTTTTACGCGATACAATTTCATTACGTAAAATATTTAAGTTCTCAATAACTTCAGTAGAATTTTGTTCTACTTCTTTTAAATAGCTCTCTGCTTTTAATTTATCGCCACTATAATAAGCGCGCACCGCAAGCTTCGCCACCTCATGCACACGTGTAAATGGTTTCTCAAGCGCCTTAAATGCCGCATGATCACCTAAGATGTCTCGTCCTTGACCGTAATACCAATCGCCAAGACGTGTTTCACGCGTTGATTGAATTTCAGATTCCTTCATTGTCTCAAAACCAAGCAACAAGTTATAAATACGCCATCTCCATAATAAATGATCTGTAATCGCAAGCTCAATAATATCTTCCTGGCTAATAATAAAGTTTTTCGAAATCGTATCAACACGATATGTGTCAATCATCTTACTTAGCTTATAAATGGCATCCCCTGTTTGATTGACAATTTCTTTACTTTCTTCGGTGCTACGCGCAATATCGCGATTGCTTGCTGTAATCGTCTGTGCCGCCTGTGCTTGTTGCTGTGTTGTCGATGCAATCGTTTCAAAGCTTGAACCTTGCTGCTGCAGCGTTGTATTTAATTCAACAAGTGCTTTTGTAATGCTCGATGTATCATTTACTGTTTCATGTAAATCATGAGCCGATTTTTTCGTTAAATCATTAATATTTGTCGTAATTAATAATAAATGATTAATATCGCCTTGAATTTGCTGAATGGATTGCTTTGTATTGTCAGCAAGCTTACGCACCTCTTCTGCTACAACCGCAAAGCCTTTCCCTGCTTCACCTGCACGTGCCGCTTCAATCGAGGCATTCAATGCTAATAAATTTGTTTGCTCCGCAATACCCTGAATAAAGCGCATTAATTCATTAACGGATTCTACGCGTTCTACTAGCTCCCCAACATGCTCTTGCACCTTCACCTGCTCTCGGTCCGTCGTCTGTAGCGAAGACGTAATGTTTTCAAGCGTTGAAATATCAGCGTTTAATTTTTGCAGTGATGTTTGCGTATCTTTTGCGACATCAACAACGGACATGGATACTTCATCAATCGATGACTCGAGCTGGTCCATCGAAGCATTTGCCGCAAGTACTGCTTGCTGCTGCGTATCTTGGAACTGGATTAGGTTTTTAATTTGGTCAAGCTGCGTATTATATTTAATAATATTTCCTAAACCATTTACAATCGAACCTGCTTGAATTTCAATATATGTCTCAACAATGATTTGTTGGTCAATCGTCACTAAGCTATCGTACGCAAGTAAAACATCTAGCATCTTTTTACGATTTCGGCTATATTTATCCGTAATTAATGGAATAATTAGTTGATTCATTAATGTGTACGCTGAAATCATCCAGTTCGGTAATACTCCAATGCGCGCATGTGTATACGCAATTTTTCGACGCTTGAAAACATAGTCTAATGTTAAATCTTCCTCGAAGAGACTACGGAAATGTGCATCGAACACTTTTTTCAAATGATCGACAGTAGAATGCTCTTCAATCACTTTTCTAAAATCATCAATCGACATTAAATGAACATAAAATTGATCTAATAGTTCAACATTTTTCTCTAGATACAACTCCAGCAACTCATTGACATATTCACGACGCACTTTATTAAATCCTAAAAAATCGAGTTTTCCCTGAAAACGTTCACTCACAATAATGTCTGATTCTGACACTTTATTGAAATACTCATACTGCTCACTTGGACTTTTTGATTTAAATAACATACTTTTTCCTCCCGCATACCAAATTATATTTCCTTAAAAACATGCTATCTCGTCCCTTTTTCAAAAGACAATTCTTTACTGCAAATATACAAATAACGGTCACAAAATGATACTTTTTATATAAAATATTATATAATGGATGAGACAAAAAAACTATAATAATCGAGGTGCTCTTATGAAATTTATTACACGTTTTAATTTATTAATTAGTATTCTATTGTTATTTATCACAATATTTAACATTAATATGCCTATTACTAGCGCAAAAGAACAGAAAAATACGCTCACTTTCAGTAATGGTACAAAAGTATCAACGCTCTTTTTTCCATATCGAGATAAAGTAAACCAAAAAATCGGGACAGAACGCTCCCTTCAAGGAATGACAATTGATGCAAAGGGTAATTATTATTTAATGTATGCATTAGGTGATAAAACGACCTATGGCTATATTTATAAGTACAATAAGAAATTTAAGCTCGTAAAGATTAGTAAAAAATTACGCGTAGGTCATGGGCAGGCAATGGATTATCATAAAGGCTATCTATATCAAATCGTCGATGTTGTTGGCTCAAAAAATTATATACTACAGCGCATTGATGCGAACACGTTAAAAGTAATTAAAAAATGGACGATTCCTGCTGAAATCCATCCAAATGTACTTGCGATGGAAAGCGACACAACAGCTATTGTCGTCTCAAAAACAACTTCTTCTAACGTTTTAGGTGAGGGCTATGAACTCAATCGATTACATATCGGTGAAAACTTTAGGTATACAATTCGTCATCCACGTGAAAAACTACGCGTCGACGGCTTAATTGGTACAACAAAAGGAAAGGAAATCCAGGGTTTTGAGCGTACAAAAGACCGCTACTATATCCTTTCAAATGGTGAGTATACAAGCTTTAAACACGATGGTAGCGACCAGCAAACCGTTTCACTTCAAACAACTCGTGAGCCAGAGGGGTTACTATTTAACAGTAAAGGAAAGATGCTTGTACTCTTTAATAAAGTAAATGAAGTGTTTATCGAACAATAAAAAAGAGGCTTTAAAACGACCGCTCCTATAAGCATAAAAAAACCGGAATCGCGCGGTGGCGCGGTTCCGGTTTTTCGTTTGGAAAGCTAAAAAGAAAAATGACGTGTTTTGTCCCAGTCTCTTTTTATTTATTTACGATAACGTGCTGTTAAGCCGTTTAAGAATTTACGTGCGAATTTGTCACCACATTCTTTATAGTTACGGTGACTTGGGTTACGTAAAATCGCGCCAAGCTCGCCTTTTGATACGTTGATGCCACCATCATAAAAGACATCTAACACATCTTCTGTTGTCATTTGAAGTGCGATTTTCACTTTTTTAATCAACATATTATTCGCTGGTTCGCGTTGAGATTTCACCACTTCTTGCCCTGGTTTTTTTCTTGTGGACCACGTTTTGTTGTGATTAAGCCATTTAAAAATGCTTCAAACATTTCGTTTGTGCATACTTTATAATTTTCTGGACGCGGCTCGTCATCTTTCACCTTTTGAAGCATGTTTGATACGTCTAAAGCCGTTAATGGTACGCCACCTAGTTTGAACATTTCAGCCACATCGCTATTTTTAATATTTAATGCATAGCGCAGGCGAATTAATAAATCGTTTGTTACCATATGATTGGTCTCCTTTATTGTACATCTTATTTATAAGAAGGATTATTTTTTACATAACTAGCTTATTGTAACACACTCTAAGCTTGCATTCCTTACGAAAGAAAAACAGACATCTTATCAATGCCTGTTTTATCATCTAATCATTTTTTTGAATAGTAGGCGAAACAACGGTTCCTTTAAAATCAACATCTTTCAATGCTTCTGCTACTTGTGCGCTCGAAATTTTCGAAATCGGCATGACAACAACCACTTCTTTAAATCCGAAAGTCTGATAGTAAAGGAGGGCTGATGTTAATGCCGATACGACATCTGATGCAAGAGCAGCTTGCATCGTTGCATCGATAATTAATTTGTAGTCTTCGACGACCACTTTATCAGCTGCATCATCAAGATCCTCAAAATACTCCAACACTACTTGCTGTTTAAAAAAACCGTTGAGTTGAGCAACTATTTCACATGCCTCTTCATCAATTGATATTTTATATTTTGGTTTATTTACAACAATCATGCCAAACTCCTTTTTAATACTTATATAAGTTTTTCTTATTTTATTAGTTTCCTAGTATACGGAATTTGTCTCATTTTGTCGAATGTTATTTTTATATTTTGCTAACTATATAGGCATTTTCTTCTACTTCATGGCATTTTTTTCGACTAAAATACATTTATTACTCATTTTAAAAATAATTCGCTATTTCAAACGTTTTTTTAGTCACATTTTACTTTAAATCCATCAATACCCATTTATTTTTAATTTTCAAGTGCAAGTCGTATATGAGCTAAGTGATGATTCTCATGCCAGCTTAATTTAGCGATTTTTTTCCCTACCGTAATCTCACCATTTTCCGCATGTGTAAATTTACGCTGTAATTGTGCATCATTTAATGTGTGACCAAGTGCTACAATACGCTCATTTAGTCCTTCAAGAATCTTAATAGAACTTTCTACGGGTAGTTCAGTGTCTGGCTCTACTGCCCATTTTTCTTGATTAAATGATGGTACGGTCGGATTATCATCTGTTAGTGCGAGTTTTAAACGTTGATACATATTGAGCTGAGAATCTGCAATATGATGCACAAGCTGGCGCACATTCCAAGCACCTTCCCGATATGTTTTGCTTAATTTCTCGTCACTCAAGCCATCGACAACTGCCCGTAAACGTGTCGTATACGTCGAAATATCCGCTAACCACTGCTCTACTTCATTCATCGTAATATGCTCCGGAACCTGCAATTCACCTATTGGAAACCTTACATCCATTATGAAAACCTCTCTTCTCAATGTATTTAACCTTATTCATATTCAATACCTTTGAGAGATGGCATGTAAACATGAAAAAGCCTCAGCGCATACATCTTCACTTATCAATTTGCTTTTTATCTTTTCTTAAAAAACTGGAAGTACTTGAGATAATATAGTCATATTCTAAAAAAATGACCTCATTGGCAATTGTTTTACACGTATCAGAGGAATGCATTCAACGTAGAAAAGCAGCATGTTTGCATTGTGCAAACATGCTGCTTTTCATACGTACCACTTATATAATGATTTACTGCACAGAAGTATTTTTTTGAATCGTTACTTTTTTCTTTAGCAAGCCAATCGATACTGCTGATACTGCGGAGCCAATTAAAATGGCTAATAAATAAAGAAGTGCTTTTGGTAAGCCTCCATCCACAAGACCCATAACGAATATACCACCATGCGGCGCGCGTAATGCGATATCAAATAGCATCGTTAATGCACCTGCTATTGCAGATCCTAGCACGAAGGATGGAATAACTCGAATCGGATCTGCGGCAGCAAAAGGAATAGCTCCTTCAGAGATAAAACAAGCGCCAAGCACATATGCTGTTTTTCCTGCTTCGCGTTCTTGCTTTGTGAAGCGATTTTTAAAGAACGTTGTTGCTAGCCCTACTGCTAATGGTGGCACCATACCACCAGCCATTACCGCAGCCATCATATTGAAATTGCCACTCGATAACATCGCAATCCCAAATGTATAGGCTGCTTTATTAATAGGGCCACCCATATCAACGGCCATCATTCCACCTAAAATCAAACCAAGAAGCAGCACATTTGTACCGCTTAATCCTTCTAGAAATCCTGTCAATCCAGTATATAACTTCGTCAATTGTGGATTGACGAGCATCATAATGATTCCTGTTATCCCAATGCCAAACAGTGGGAAGAATAAGACAGGCTTTAATCCTTCAAGCTGTGAAGGTAGTTTTTCAAATATTTTTTTGAGTCCTAATACGATATATCCCGCTAAGAAACCGGCTAGCAGACCACCTAAAAATCCTGAATTCGCACCAGCATCATTCGTCACTGTAATCGCTAGCAAGCCCCCAACCATCCCAGGTGCAAAACCTGGACGATCTGCAATACTCATCGCGATAAAGCCGGCCAGTACAGGTACCATTAAGAAGAATGCATTTCCTCCCCCAATTGTGTTGAGCATTGCTGCAAATTCATTGTAGGAAGGATCATCCGGATTTGCTGAATTAATACCCCAGAAAAATGAAAGGGCAATTAAAATACCTCCACCAACGACAAATGGTAGCATATTAGAAACACCATTCATTAAGTGCTTATAAAATTGAAATCCACTTTTCCCCTCTGTTTGTGCCTCCACGTCACTACCGCCATCATATGAATAAATTGGTGCCTCTCCAGCAATTGCCGCATCGAGCAACGCATCTACTTCATAAATAGCTTTGCTTACTTTCGTTTGAATAACCTTTTTACCGTTAAAACGGGCCATTTCAACTTTCGTATCAGCTGCTACAATGATGATATCTGCATCGGCAATTTCTTGCTCAGTCAACCGATTTTTCACACCGCCGGAACCATTTGTTTCTACTTTAATAGAGACATTTTTCTCTGCAGCTGTTGTTTGTAGTTTTTCTGCTGCCATAAAGGTATGCGCAATCCCAGTCGGACAAGCTGTAACCGCTAAAATATGTTTACCTGCTGTAGGTACTCGTTGTGCATTAGACATTGGCTCTTCAACATCTACGCCTTCCTTTTCCTCAATTGCTGCTAAAATTTCCTCTTTCGTCGAAGCAGTCATCATTTTTTCTGTAAATTGCGGATCCATTAGAAATGTAGCAAGCTTTGAGAGCGTTTCTAAATGATCGTTATTTGCGCCATCATTTGCTGCAATCATAAAAAATAGCTTTGCTGGCTGACCATCTAAGGAATCATAATCAATGCCTGCTAACTGACGACCAAATGCGATAGCTGGTACTGCAACACCTGCTGATTTTGCGTGTGGAATGGCAATACCTTCCCCAATTCCTGTTGAGCTTTGTGCCTCGCGCGCTTGTAAATCTGCGATATAAGTTTCTTGATCACTCACCTTGCCTGCATCCACGAGTACTTGTGCTAATTCTTCAATCAATTGATTCTTAGATGTTGCTTGTACGTTTAACTGAATCGTACTTGCTGTTAATAATTCGGTAATTCGCATAAAACTCACCCCTTAAAGTTTTTTTACAATTACTTTATTGACTAAATCTAAAATATCTTGCTCCTGACATAAATCTAATTGAAATGCTGTTGCACTACCGGCTGCAACGCCATATTGAAACGCTTTAAGCCATTCCTCAGTTTGGCAATATGTTGCAATCGTCGCTGCAACGACAGAATCTCCTGCACCCACCGTATTTACAACCTCTCCAACTGGTGCCGCCGCATAATATACTTGTTCTTCACTAACGAATAAAGCGCCTGCACCGCCGAGTGACACAATAACATTTTGGACGCCTAATGCCACAAGTCGTTTAGCATAAGGAATTGCCTCTTCTACAGTGACCAATGTCGTCCCAAAAAGTGCACCAAGCTCTTCTAAATTTGGCTTCACAAGTACCGGTTTATACGGTGCGATTTCATGTAGCACTTGACCTGCAATATCCGCGACAAGCTTTACATTTTTTTGTGCAAGCATATCTAACAATGCTTTTAAATCCAAGCTCTTCGGTACAGTACCTGATAAAACGAACCAATCATCGCTTTCTAAGAGCGCAATCTTATGTAGCAGTTGCTCATACATAGCAGTTGTAATCGTAGGTGATGGTCCATTTAATTCAGTCTCTACATCCGATTTAATTTTCACGTTAATTCGTGTCATGTCATTCGTTTGAATAAAATCTGTTTGAATATGTTGCTCATGTAACATCTGCGTTAAATAATTACCCGTAAAGCCACCCACATACCCTAAAGCGGTTGAGGCTGTATGAAGCGTCGTTAATACGCGGGAAACATTAATACCCTTGCCACCTGGTAAATAACTTACTGATGTTGCGCGGTTTAGTTTTCCGGTTTCAAACTGCGCCACATATGGTGTGTAATCAATAGCTGGTGAAAAAGTACATGTATAAATCACGCACGTAACACCTCCGTCCTTTTCTCAAGTTGTTCGTATTGCGCATCTGTTAGTCCACTTGTAATTAAAATAGCATCTTCTAAATCACCAAACTTAGCAAATTGACTGAGGCCAAATTTAGAGTGATCAGCTACGATATACGCCTGTTTTGACTGCTTAATAGCTAATTGCTTCAGCGTCGCTTCCTCAAAGTCAGCGGTCGTATAGCCTTGTAGCTCTGAAAAGCCATTCGCTCCGATAAAGGCACGGTCAAAATAGTACTGCTGAAACTGTGTGATTGCTTTGGCACCAATGACTGCCTGCGTTTTCGCCTTCACTTTACCCCCAATGATAACGGTTTCAATATTTTGTTCCATTAAAAGCGGCACATGCATTAAGCCATTTGTGACGACGGTAACGTTTTTATTGACGATATGTGGAATCAGGTGAATAATCGTTGACCCTGCATCTAAATAAATGCATTCACCATATCGAATATGCTGAGCGGCCAGCTTCATAATCTCTTGTTTTTCAGTTAATGATTCATCCGACTTTTCTAATAAACTTTTTTCACTAAGTAGTGGCTGATTTAAAGTCGCGCCTCCGTGAAAGCGGTCGATTAGCTGCTGTTTATCAAGCTCTGTTAAGTCACGGCGTATCGAAGACTCTGACGAATTTGTAAATTCTATGAGTTGCTGTAAAGACGCAGAGCCATATTGTCTTAAATAGGCTAAAATCTGCTGTTGGCGTTCTGTAAAATTCACTGTCTTCACCTCTTCTATTTATTTGTACTTGATTTTAAACGAAATATTCTGTAAAATCAATCAATTTTCTTTCAAAAACATTCATTTTTATAATTATTTCTTTCAAAAACATTCAGAAATCATTCAAAAAAATGATGATACACGTAGGATTACACCTCTTCTAGAAGTGCATAGTAGCCAGTCCTTTAACATTTCTTACAACGGTTAGCCAAGCACTTCATTTAATTGACATAAAAAAACCGCGTTAAATGCCTAATAGACATTTAACGTGGTTTTTATCTTAAACCAATTCCAACCAAGCTACTGCTTCACAGTGTGCTGTGTGTGGGAACATATCAACTGGCTGTACTTCTTGTGTTTTGTAGCCACCGTCTTCTAGTACGCGTAGGTCACGTGCAAGTGTTGCAGGGTTACATGATACGTAGACGATGCGTTTTGGACGCTCGCTTAAAATCGTTTCAAGTAAGGCATTGTCGCAGCCTTTACGTGGTGGATCGACCATTAGGACGTCCGCTTCCTTGCCTTCTTTAAACCAGCGTGGGATGACTTCCTCTGCTGGGCCAGCTTCAAAGTACGTGTTCGTAAAGCCGTTTAATGCGGCATTACGTTTCGCATCCTCAATGGCTTGTGGCACGATTTCTACACCCATTACATGCTTCGCTTGTTTCGCTAGGAATAATGAAATTGTCCCGATACCACAGTAAGCATCGATTACTGTTTCTTCGCCTGTTAGCGCCGCATAATCAAGTGCTTGCTTGTATAATACTTCCGTTTGGATTGGGTTCACCTGATAGAATGAACGCGCTGAAATTTCAAAGCGTACATCGCCAATATGGTCCTCAATCGTTGTGTCACCCCATAGGCAAATGGTGTCGTCACCGAAAATGACATTCGTATTATTCGGATTGACGTTTTGCATAATTGATTTCACATTTGGAACTAATTTACGGATGGCCTCAACGACAACATCCTTTTGTGGGAATTTACGTTTTTTCGTTACAAGTACAACCATTACTTCATCTGTAGCACGCGCTTTACGTACGACAACATGGCGCAGCTGCCCTTGCTTTGTTTCTTCGTTATATGGTGTTAGCCCAAGTGCCCAAAGCTGTGGTTTTAAGCCTTCTAAAATCGCATCTGCCTCATCTGTTTGGATTAAGCAGCGATTCGTATCGACAATCGCATGTGATTTCGTACGGTAAAATCCTGCAACTGGCACATCTCCATTCATACCAAATGGAATTTGTGCTTTATTGCGGTAGTTCCACGGCTCTGACATCCCTTTCGTTGGATGGACAGGCACGTCGATTTTAGCGATACGCTGCATGACATCACGGACCATTTTGCGCTTCCACTCAAGCTGACCCTCGTAAGATAAATGCTGAAGCTGACAGCCGCCACACATGTTAAATACAGGACATGGTGGCTCTACGCGATTTGGCGATGGCTCCGTAATGTCTACTACTTTCGCAAAGCCATAGTTTTTAAGCGTCTTCATCACATGGACCTCGCATGTTTCATCCGGTAGCGCGCCTTGGATAAACAATGGATAGCCATCCACTTTTGCGACGCCCGCTCCGTCATGTGTTAAATCTTCTATATAAACAGTTAATCGATCATTCTTTTTCACTGGTGCAGTCATTCAATTCGTTCCTCCATTTCAATTTCTCTATTGTATCACGAATCCCAATGAAAAAGGAGGTATCCAAACTTAGTTGAATACCTCCTGCTTTTTATTCTTCTATTTCAAGTACACGGTCTTGCTCACGAATTTCATCGATTGGAACGAATAGCTCAACATGACGTTTTAAGTTTCTAAATTCTGTCGGCGCATCGCCACCATATTCACCGTCTAAGTTGATTAACACACGAGCATCCGATGATACTTTTACATGGTCAGCTTTCGTATAAATCACATGCGGATCTTTTAAATGCTCTCCGCGTACAGCAAGTGTCACAAGACGTACGAACTCGGCAATATTACATTTTTTCAAAATAAATACCGTAAACTGTCCATCATTGATGCTTGCGTCGGGTGCAAGTTTCTCAAAACCACCTACTGAATTGGATAAACCGATAAGGAACATCATCGCATCGTCGTCAAATACCTCGTCATTGTATTCAATGCGCATTTTTGTAGCCTTTACTGACGGCAACATTTCAATTCCTTTTAAGTAGTAGGCAAGCTGTCCAAGCATCGTTTTAAGCTTGCTTGGCACTTCATATGTTAGTTCGGTAATGCGTCCACCAGCGGCAATATTAATAAAGTAACGGTCATTCGCCACACCGACATCGACTGGAATCGAATCGCCTTTAATAATAATATCGACAGCGGCCTTAATATCGCGTGGAATATGCACAGCACGTGCAAAGTCATTTGTCGTGCCCATTGGAATAAGACCTAGTTTCGGGCGCTCCTCAAATTCACTAACGCCAGCAACCACTTCGTTTAATGTACCATCACCACCAACCGCAATAATAATATCAAAGCCGCGCTCTACCGCATGTTTGGCGGCAACTGTCGCGTCTCCTGCACAAGTAGTGGCGTGACAAGATGTTTCATATCCTGCCACTTCAAGTTTTTGTAGAACTTCGGGCAAATGTTTTTTAAATAACTCTCGACCTGATGTTGGGTTATAAATGATGCGTGCTCTTTTCATAACTGTACCTTCCTGTTTCTAAAAATTCTGTCCAAAATCACGAAAACAGGCCCCCACTTCTTGCTACGTGCACAAAAAAGAGTCAGCCTGACCTTTTAACAATCTTTATCATTCTATACCTAAATGTTTTGTTTCTGCAAATCTACTACTTCACTTCACAATATATTCAATAAAGTCGTCCTTAAATCTTCATACACATACTGCCAAAACTGTTCATTCGATGCATACTCTTCACTTAGTGTCATAAATAATTCGCGCTGTTTCATCGAAAATTCATCATCTGTTTTTGGTGGTAAAAGTGCCCATTTCGCCATAACAAATGCCTGTAGCTCTGGTGCACGTGGCCCCCATTGTCCGATAACTTCTCCCGCTTCGTTTAAAAATAAATAAAGTGGAATCGACCGACTACCATTCGTCAAATACGCGTCCATTAATTCGATATGCTGGTCGCGCATCACACAGCGTACATCGAGCTCGGCAGCTTCTGCGATATTACGCAAGATGGCATTATTCATCATAGCATCGCCGCACCAATCTTCTGTGATGACTAAAATATGTATGTTTGCTCGTTTTACTGCTTCGATAAACTCAGGGTCTTCTGGTAAGTCAAATGCATTGTAGACGCGGTAACTATCGTTTTTAAGTGTTGCCATATTACTCATATACGTAGCCAAATCGACGCCCTGCTCAAAATAATGTTGTTCATTTAACATTGTGAACCCCCCTTTGTCATTTTTATTCATTATAACAAATTTCCACACGGCATATAAGCATGCTGTATACATGACCGTTTTTGTTCGGTACAATGATTTGTTGAAAGGGTATGGTGACCTGCTTGAAAAAAACAACAGTTCTTTTAAAAGGCTATAATTTTTTATTCTTCGGTATGCTGGCAATGTTTATTCCATTTTTACCGGTCTATTTACAATCTGCCGGCTTAAATACGAGCGAAATCGGTCTAATTATTGCGCTCGGCGGGATTGTGACTGTCATCGCACAACCATTATGGGGCATGATTAGCGATAAGCTCAAAACAGTTCGTAAAATCTTATTAATTCTTGTTGCGATGACGGCCGTTTTTGGCTACTTTTTATATCAGGTGGATAGCTTCCTATTGCTTGTACTCCTAGCAATGTTCGTCTATTTCTTCTTAATGCCACTTGATCCATTAACGGAATCATTAACGTTCACTACAACTGAGACGAATGGTATCAGTTATGGTTCCGTCCGTACATATGGTTCTCTAGGCTATGCGGTGCTATCACTGGTTATCGGTTATTTAACAGATTGGTTTGGCATGGGTGTAATTGGCTTATCATTTGTCGTCATCGGCATTATCTGCTTTGCCATCGTGTGGAATATTCCAGACGTCCCGGCATCGTCTGCACCTGTAACGCTAAGTAGCTTAAAACAAGTTTTAACAAACAAAGAAATGATTTTATTTTTAGTATTAATTTTTATTAGCTCGATTCCTGCACGAATGAACGATACGTTTTTAGGAATTCATATTACGACGCTTGGTGGCGCCAATAATCTAGTCGGCATCGCCTTCTTTATTTCTGGTGCAAGTGAGATTGTCGTCTTTGCGCTAAGCTATATGTGGCTCAAGCAAGGCAAGGAGCTGCAATTAATTACGGCAGCAATTTTCTTCTATGCCCTACGCTTTTTCCTAACGGGCTTTATTGATGACCCAAAAATGATTGTCATGCTACAAGTACTTCAAATGCTGACATTCCCTGTATACTATACTGCGGCGATTCAGTATTTATACCGTATTATGCCTCGTGAATGGCGTTCGACAGGACAAACCGTTCTCGCGCTCCTATTCTTCGGTGTATCCGGTATTATTTCCTCGTATATCGGAGGAATTATGTACAATGACTTCGGTGGTACAACATTTTATTATGTTATCGCGGTTATTTCATTTATTGCCGCAATCTACGGCACTGTGCTTGTCCTACGTAGTCGTAAAACTGCATAAATAAAATAGAAAAAAGCCCACAGTCTCAAATGAGATTGTGGGCTTTTTAGACGCATTTTGATGGTAAAATTCCGGCCATCGAGTACTAGAGAAATCATTGATTTCATGCCGTTATAAGGATAGATGGTCCTCTAGCATGTCATCCATCTTTCAAAAACAAGCGTGCTGAACAAGTGTGTTCAACACTTATTATCGTTTTTGGATTTCTTCTAATAAGATTTTATTAACCATTTGTGGGTTGGCTTTACCGCGAGTAGCTTTCATAATTTGACCAACTAAGAAGCCAATCGCACGGTCTTTACCGTTTTTGAAGTCGATGATAGATTGTTCGTTGTTATCAAGGATTTCCGTAATCATTGGTACAAGCGCGCCTGCATCAGAGATTTGAACTAACCCTTTTTCTTCAACGATTTTCTTCGCATCGCCACCGTTTTCGATTAATTCTTTAAATACTTTCTTCGCAATTTTAGAAGAAATCGTACCGTCAGAAATTAATTTAATCATGCTAGCAAGACCAGCTGGTGTTAATGCCGTATCATGTAATTCTTTTTGTTCTGCATTTAGGTATGCACTTACTTCACCCATTAACCAGTTAGAAGCAAGTTTCGCATCTGCACCTTCAGAAACTGTGCCTTCAAAGAAGTCAGCCATTTCTTTAGAAAGTGTTAATACGCCGGCATCATAAGCTGGTAAGCCCATTTCTGCTACGTAGCGTGCTTGACGAGCATCTGGTAATTCAGGAATCATAGCGCGTTCTTGTTCTAACCATGCATCATCGATTACGATGTCTACTAAGTCAGGTTCTGGGAAGTAACGGTAATCGTCCGTACCTTCTTTGACACGCATAAGAATTGTTTTACCTGTTTTCTCATCGAAACGACGAGTTTCTTGCTTGATTTCGCCACCAGCGTTTAATACCGCTTCTTGACGTTGTGCTTCATACTCAATCCCTTTACGAACAAAGTTGAATGAGTTTAAGTTTTTAAGCTCTGTACGTGTACCGAATTCATCTTGACCGTAAGGACGGATTGAGATGTTGGCATCACAACGTAGAGAACCCTCTTCCATACGTACGTCTGAAACGCCTGTGTATTGGATGATTGCTTTTAGTTTTTCAAGGTATGCATACGCTTCTTCCGGTGTACGGATATCTGGCTCAGATACGATTTCAACTAAAGGCGTACCTTGACGGTTGTAATCGACTAATGATGAGTTTGCACCGTGCGTTAATTTACCAGCATCTTCTTCCATGTGGATACGCGTGATACCGATACGTTTTTTCTCACCGTTTACTTCGATTTCTAACCAGCCGTTTTCACCGATTGGTTTATCAAATTGTGAAATTTGGTAAGCTTTCGGATTATCAGGGTAGAAATAGTTTTTACGGTCGAATTTTGTATGTTGGTTGATGTCCATGTTAAGAGCTAGTGCTGCGCGCATTGCGTAGTTTACTACTTCTTTGTTTACAACCGGTAAAACACCTGGGTAACCTAAGTCGATTACAGATGTGTTTGTATTTGGTTCAGAGCCGAATTGGTTAGGAGATGGAGAGAAAATTTTAGATTTCGTTTTTAACTCAACGTGTACTTCTAAACCAACGACTGTTTCATAATTAGTTGATGCCATTGTTATTTTACCTCCCAAGTTTGAGGTTTTGCGTTGTGGAAGTCAGTAGCTTTCTCGAACGCATCTGCTACGCGGTAAATTGTGCCTTCTTCGAAGTATTTACCGATGATTTGTAAACCTACAGGCATGTTGTTATCGAAACCACAAGGGATTGAGATAGCAGGTACGCCAGCTAAGTTAATAGGAACAGTTAAGATATCGTTTGCATAGACAGTCATTGGATCGTCTAAGTTTTCGCCTAGTTTGAATGCAGTTGTTGGTGTTGTTGGTCCAACGATTACATCATACTCTTCGAATACTTTATCGAAATCTTGTTTGATTAATGTACGAACTTGTTGTGCTTTTTTGTAGTAAGCATCATACGTACCAGCTGATAATGAATACGTACCAAGCATGATACGACGTTTTACTTCATCACCAAAGCCTTGTGCACGCGTTTGTAGATATAAATCTTCTAAGTTATCTGCTTCAGCACGGAAACCGTAACGGATACCGTCAAAACGAGAAAGGTTAGATGATGCTTCAGAAGAAGAAATGATATAGTAAGCAGCTAATGCATATTTAGAGTGTGGAAGTGACACAGTATCAACTGTTGCGCCAAGTTCTTTTAATTTTTCAATTGCAGCAAGAACTTGTGCTTTCACGCCTTCTGATACACCTTCTGCTAAGTATTCTTGAGGTACAGCAACTTTAAGACCTTTGATGTCACCAGTTAATTGGTCAACATAGCTTGGTACTTCTACGTTTGCTGAAGTTGAATCGTGCTCATCCACGCCAGCGATTGCTTCAAGTAATAAAGCGTTGTCGCGTACGTTGCGTGTGATTGGTCCGATTTGGTCTAATGAAGACGCGAACGCTACTAAACCGTAACGAGATACGCGGCCATATGTTGGTTTCATACCGACTACACCACAGAATGCTGCTGGTTGACGAATAGAACCACCTGTATCAGAACCTAATGTGAATGGTACTTCGCCAGCTGCTACTGCTGCTGCAGAACCACCTGAAGAACCACCAGGAGCACGGTCAAAGTCCCAAGGGTTATGAACTTTTTTGATTGCTGAGTTTTCGTTGGCAGAACCCATCGCAAATTCATCCATGTTTACTTTACCAACTGTAACCATGCCTGCTTCACGTAGTTTTTCCACAACTGTTGCGCTGTAGATTGGGTTGAAGCCTTCTAAGATTTTTGAAGCACATGTTGTTTCAATGCCTTCAGTTACGATATTATCTTTCACACCGATAGGCAAACCAAATAGTGGTCCACGTTCTTCAAATGGTACTTGATCTTTTTCTGCAGCTTCTTGTTCTGCAGCTTCTTCGTTTAAAGCTAAAAATGCGCCTACTTCGCCGTCTAAAGCGTCGATGCGTGCATATGCTTCTTTTGTTAAATCAGCGATTGTAATCTCTTTGTTTAAAAGAGCTTGTTGTAATTCAGCTGATGTTTTATCAAACAATGACATCATTGTGCCTCCTTGTAAAATTATTGAGCGATGATTGGTGGTACTTTAACTAAACCATCTTGTTGTTCTTTAACGTTTTTCATCATTAAATCGCGATCAAGACCTTTAGCAGGAATATCTTCGCGGAATACGTTGTGAACTGGTAGAACGTGCGTAGTTGGTACGACGTCTGTTGTATCTAATTCTTGTAATTCGTTCGCAAAGTCAGTGATTGCGTCTAATTGCGTCGCAAACTTTTCTGCCTCTTCGTCCGTAATCGCAAGACGAGCTAATTTCGCTACGTGTTTTACTTCCTCTACTGAAAGTTTTGCCATGTTGTACACCTCCAAATTCGATAACCATACCGATAATAATATCATTTCTATGATTGTTTAATCAAGACACTCTAATTCACTAAAGTGTCGGCCAATCCTTGTAAATAAAGGGTTTAAAGCTTTTTTATGCCAATTAGGCAGGAATGCACTTTAAACGACACTATCAAATTATACAATGAATTGTCTGAAAAAAATCATTCTTTTCAAAAACGATTGTTGCAGTTTAATGAAAAGTTGTCTAGTCATTTCCAAAAAAAATAAGAATCACGCCTTCGCGCAATTCTCATTGTCATGTTACAAGCTAGTCATTGTAAATATGCACATATGGCTCAGCTTCGCCAGAATCTTTTACAACGAGCGCTTCTGGTTTATTGGACGATGTGATACTAATTTCTACTTGTAAATCTTTTTTAAATTGTGATGATACAGCGCTTGAAACATATTGTACGAAGCCAATCATTTCCCCTGTACCATTAAATTTAACTGGAATCTCAATTGATAAACGTTGGATTTTGCCATCTTTGAAGAAGCCACGACCAATTACATTGGTGTTGTTTGTAAAGTACGTATCAATGTCATCTTTAAATGTATTAAAGTTGTCATTTGTTTCGCTGTACTTGTCATCTGTGCTATCCGTTGGGAAACGCACATACTCCTCATCAACGGTTTCCCATTTTTGAAGAGAGGACGAACCTTCCCCAGCTGTGGCAGTTGCAAAATAAGTGCCTGGCACAATGTCTTTATGGCTCAATTGTTTATATAAACCAACTGTAATCGGCACATTCCCTAAGCCGTCCATACTACGTAGACGCTTCACCATTTTTTGTGCGATTTTTTTACCATTCTCTAAAAGCTGTGCTTGTGGAATTGCTTCCTCATATGTCGCACCGTACGCTTCTTTTTGATAATAGTAAACGGAGTTCATAGCTAGACCAATTGAAATACCGCCTAGTTTCACTTTTTTGTCGCCAGTTTTTGTTAAATAATTTTGTTCGATTACATGTGCTACATAAATAGGAGCTTTTGTGGCGCTTTCTTCAGGATTCATTCCTTTATTACTTGGGTTTAAGCCTAATTTGTCTACATTGCTGCGAGAAAGCCAGCTCTTCATTGTTTTTGCATCTAAATATTGGCCTTCTTGGAAGTAATATTTATCCGTCGGGAATTGGTTTAATGATAAACGCATTAAACCGGTTTCCGCTTCCTGAATATCGTAGCGAGAATAAATATTTGATACGATTAATCCACGTGACGCACTCTCTTTATATGGTAGTAGCGTACGGTAATATTGGTCATCAATTTGCATGCTCGGAATGATTGTTGATTCTGAACTTTTAGAAGTTGTTTCAGTCGTTGTTACTTCGGAGTTTTTGTTAAACGAAGGTAGACTACAACCTGCTAATAAGGCAGTCGCAACCATCGCCGGAATCCAGCGAAGATGTCGTTTCATAGTATGCGATCTCCTTTACTCTGATAATTCTTCGATTAGGCGTTCTTCGTCCCATACGACAATGCCTAATTTTTCGGCCTTGTCGAGTTTTGAGCCAGCTTCAGCACCAGCAATGACAAGATCTGTCTTTTTGCTGACGCTCCCTGTTACATTTCCACCTAATGCTTCTATTTTCGCCTTTGCTTCGGAACGTGTCAATCGTTCAAGTTTCCCTGTTAGGACGATTGTTTTGCCGTTAAAGTTGCTATCGATTTCAGATGTATCTACTTTTTTGCCAGTATACGACATATTGATCCCTGCATCGCGTAAACGCGCTAGCAATTCTTGCACCTCTTCATTCGCAAAATATGTCACAAGAGAGGATGCCATTTTTTCACCAATTTCAAATACTTCTGTTAGCTGCTCCTCTGTCGCAGCCATTAGTGCATCCATCGTTTCAAAATGCGCTGCTAAAATTTTCGCTGCCTTTGAGCCGACATGGCGGATGCCTAACCCAAACAATAAATGCTCTAGTGAATTTGCTTTCGATGCTTCCACTGCATCGATTAATTTTGTCGCAGATTTTTCACCCATACGCTCTAGCTGAATTAGTTCGTCCATCTTTAAATGATATAAATCCGAAACATCCTTCACTAAGCCTTCACGTAAAAGTTGTGCGACCACTTTCTCACCACAGCCATCAATATTCATCGCATTACGTGACACAAAATGCGCTAAGCCCTCTGCAATTTGTGCGAAGCATTGTGGGTTCACACAGCGCAGTGCTACTTCATCTTCAAGGCGCACAAGCTCGCTATCACATGCCGGACAGTGTGTCGGCATCGCGTATGGTGCCGCATCCTCTGCACGTTGGTCAAAGAGTACCTGCTTCACCTCTGGAATAATGTCGCCCGCTTTGCGGATAATCACATGGTCTCCAATGCGAATATCTTTTTCGCGAATAATATCTTCATTATGCAGTGATGCACGTTGTACTGTCGTCCCTGCAACAAGCACAGGCTCAAGAACAGCTGTTGGTGTTACAACCCCGGTACGACCAACCGTTAAATCGATATCGAGTACCTTCGTGACAACTTCTTCTGCTGGGAATTTGTACGCAATCGACCAGCGAGGAACTTTTACAGTGTTGCCAAGCTCTTGTTGTTGGTCATAATCATCAACCTTAATTACGATACCATCGATTTCATATGGCAATGTCGGACGTTTCTCCGTCCATTCCTCGATATATGCAAATACCTCATCTAATGATGTACAAATACGGCGCTCGTGATTTGAACGGAAACCTAATTCTTCTAAGAAATCAAGTGCATCACTATGACATGTAAGACCAAACTCCTCGCCATTTGTACCAAGTGCATACATAAATGTTGAGAGATTACGGCTTGCTGCGATTTTAGGATCTAGCTGACGTAACGAGCCAGCCGCCGCATTACGTGGGTTGGCGAATAAGTTTTCTTCGCGCTCGGCACGCTCTTTATTTAAATTATTAAATGAACGTTTCGGCATGTAGCACTCACCGCGCGCCTCAAGCGTTACAGGTTTCGTTAAACGAAGTGGTACGGAACGAACGGTTTTTAAGTTTTCAGTAATATTTTCACCGATTGTCCCGTTTCCGCGTGTAGCGCCTTGTACGAAAACGCCATCGACATATTTTAATGAAATCGCTAAACCATCAATTTTGAGCTCACAGACGTAGCGGAAGTTATCACCGATATTTTGGCGTACACGCTCATCAAAGGCACGTACATCTTCCTCGCTAAATGTATCACCAAGACTTAGCATCGGATGGTCATGTGTGACTTTTTCAAACGCTGTTAATGTTTGCCCACCGACACGTTGCGTTGGAGAGTCTGGAAAACGTAAATCTGGATATTCCTCTTCAATATCGATGAGTTCCTTCATTAATTGATCATAAATTGCATCCGGAACAGTTGGCGCATCCAAATCATAATATTCGTGACCGTATTGTGTTAATACTTTATTTAATTCAGCCGCGCGTTGCTCTAGCTGTACTTTTTCCACATGAATTCCTCCTTATTGCTTCGTAATTGGCGCAAATTTAGCCATCAGACGTTTGATACCTGTTGGTGCTGGGAACGCAATATCAAGTTCCATACCATCGCCCTCACCGCGAAGGGATACGACCGTACCGACACCCCATTTACCATGAGCTGCTTTGTCCCCCACTTGCCAAGCTACCTTACTACCGCCTGTATCTTTTAATGCTGATTTCGACGCTAATGCTTTCCCGCGTGTTTGGCCTGTTGACTGACGATAGCCTGACTGACGACGAGGCGCACTATATGCCCCACTTTGCGATGAACGTTTTGTCATCGTTTCTTCAATTAAATCCGAATCAATTTCATTTAAGAAACGAGAAGGTGTATTGAAACTTGAGCGACCATACAGCGTACGCATTTGCGCACAGCTTAAATAGAGCTGTTTCTCTGCACGCGTAATTCCTACGTAAGCAAGACGTCGCTCTTCTTCCATTTCATCATTGTCCATTAATGAACGTGAGTGCGGGAAGATATTTTCCTCCATACCGATAATAAAGACGATTGGGAATTCAAGACCCTTTGCAGAGTGCATTGTCATTAATACAACGCCACCTGTTTTTTGCTCTTCTTCCTCTTTGCCAAGCTGGTCAATATCTGCGACAAGTGCTAAATCCGTTAGGAAGGCAATCAATGTTTTGTCATCACTGCTTTCCTCGAACGCTTTCGTTACAGATAAAAACTCTTCAATATTTTCTAATCGGCTTTCCGCTTCAATGGTTTTTTCCGCTTTTAACATTTCGCGGTAGCCTGATTTATCAAGCACTTCCTCTACAAGTTCCGTCACCGACATATAATCTTGCATTTGTGTAAAACGCTCAATCATCGCACGGAAACCTACTGCTGAATTTGTAGCACGCATTGATAACCCCATAAAATCAACTTCACGTAGTGCATCAAAAATCGAACGATCCTGCTCAAATGCAAACTGCATCATGCGCTCAAATGACGTCGCTCCAATACTACGCTTCGGTTCATTGATGATACGCGCAAGTGCTAGGTCATCATCATTATTCGCAATCAATCGTAAGTAAGCTAATAAATCTTTAATCTCTTTACGGTCATAGAACTTCGTGCCGCCAACGATTGTGTACGTCATATTTGATTTCACAAGCATTTCTTCCATTACACGTGACTGTGCATTTGTACGGTAAAGAATGGCAAAATCATCCGCGTTATAGCCATCACGCATCGCCTCTTGAATCGTTTTCACGACAAATTGTGCTTCGGCTTTTTCATCGTATGAACGATTTAATATAATTTTTGCGCCTTCCTCATTTTCCGTACGTAATTCTTTTGGAAAACGACTTGAGTTATTTTTAATAACGCTATTGGCCGCCGCTAAAATCGTTTTGGTCGAACGATAGTTTTGCTCTAACATAATTGTTTTAGCTGTTGGATAATCTTTTTCAAACGATAAAATATTCGTAATATCCGCACCACGCCAGCGGTAAATTGATTGATCTGAATCCCCCACAACGCAAATGTTTTGGAATTTAGACGCCATCATTTTTACGAGCTTGTACTGTGAGTGGTTCGTATCTTGATATTCATCAACGTGAATATACTGGAATTTATCTTGATAAAACGCTAATACTTCTGGTACTTCTTCAAATAAACGAATGGTCATCATAATTAAATCATCGAAATCAAGACTTTGGTTTTTCTCTAATCGACGTTGATAACCTTCATAGACATTGGCAACCGTTTTTTCATGTGGATTATTTTCACTTGCCGCTGCCTTATACTCACGATGCGAAATGCATTCATTTTTTGAAGAACTAATCGCATTTAATAGCATGCGCGGGTCATATTGTTTTGGGTCAATATTTTGTTCTTTTAATACATTTTTGATAACTGTTAATTGGTCTGTCGTATCTAAAATCGTGAAGTTTTTACTAAAGCCAATCCGGTCGATATCGCGACGTAAAATACGCACACACATCGAGTGGAATGTAGATACCCACATTTGCTGACCTGTACCATTACCTAGTAGACCGTCAATACGTTCACGCATTTCACGTGCCGCTTTATTCGTAAAGGTAATCGCTAAAATATTCCATGGATTCACCATTTTTTCAATTACTAAATACGCAATGCGATGTGTTAGCACGCGTGTTTTACCAGAACCGGCACCTGCCATAATTAGCAGGGGTCCTTCCGTTGCTTGGACTGCCTGTGCTTGTTCTTTATTCATACCGTTCAATAAATTTTTCGTTAGTTGGTCCATTTTGCACCATCCTTTACAAACATTTGTTCTTATTTTAACACATTTCCTGAACAGCTTTCACTGTTTTCAATGCGGTTTTCAAATCATCATAAATTACATTTCCTACAACGACGATATCTGCATAACTAGCCATTGCCTTCGCCTGCTCAACCGAGGTAATGCCACCGCCATAAATTAACTTCGTCTTCGTTAGCACACGACTCACTTCGTAAACAAGATCTGGGTCGCCATATGTGCCGCTATATTCCATGTAGAAAATCGGCAAATGAAATAACTCCTCTGCCATTTGTGCATACGCTACAACATCTTCATCTTCTAAATCTGTCTTGGCTTCCGTTAACTTCGCCACTTTACAGTCAGGATTTAATACACAGTAGCCTTCTGCAACAATTTCATCCCAGTTCATAAACATGCCGTATTCTTTAATCGCAGCATGATGTAAATCTTTCACAAACGTCGTATTTGTACTATTTAAGACCGTTGGAATGAAATAGAAGTCATAGCCAGGTGTAATTGATTCTAAATCTGAAACCTCTAATACGACTGGCACAGAAAAACGGCGCACACGAGCTAATAAGTCGAGTACACCATCGATTGTAATGTTATCCGTACCACCAACTAAAATAGCGTCTGTCCCTGACTCACATAGCCTCTCTAGTGCCTCGTCGTCGATGTCCTTTGCAGGATCTAGCTTGAAGACATGCTTCCACTGTTGAAATTCCATCGTTCTCCACCTTTATCAATTTTCTATTCTCTTAGTATACCTTGTCTAACGTCTTACTGCGAATAGAAAAAGGCCTCATCCTACTTTTGTAAATGTGTAGGACAGGCCTTTTCTTGTGTCTATTTTCGTGTTGCTTCTGCGTAGCTTTTTTCGTCCGGATAAAGACGACCCAACATTTCATCATACGTATCATTTCCATAATCGAAGCAGCGACGTACGCGTGAAATTGTCGCAGTAGATGCGCCAGTTTCATTTTTAATCGCTTCGTATGTTTTTTTCAAACGTAGTAAATGAGCTACTTCAAAACGTTGTGATAGTGATTGAATTTCACTAATTGTGCATAAGTCATCAAAAAATTGATAGCATTCTTCAATATCTTTTAATTCTAAAATGGCTTTAAAAAGTTGTTCTGTTTGATGACCACGAATTTTCTCAATTTGCATAAGAATCCTCCTCCCACAGTCCGGGCAAGATTTTTACTATAATTCCTCTTTATTTTAGCACGTTAAAGTGTGAGAGAAAAGTAAAATTACTTTCATCTGTGAAAGCGTCGCACTTCAACGTGTGAAAGGGAAAGTTAGCGCATAACTGAAGGGAATAGTACCTGTTTTTTCATAACGTCAAAAATGCCGCGCTGTGTAATGCGAATATACGGTAAATGCGTCGCCTGTAGGAACAATAAAGTATAGATTAAATCCCCATGTTTATAGCCACGTTCTTTTACGGCATTAACGATACGTGCTTCCTCAACGATGAGGTCATCCATTGACTTATCTGACATAATACCATCGAGTTTCAGCTCCATTTTTTCAATAACTTCATTGCCTTCTACAACAACGATACCGCCTTGCATAGCACGGACTTCACGGAACGCGCGCATCATCGATGTTGTATTTTTTCCGATTAAAATAATATCGCCCGTAATTGAATAGCTTGAAGCAAAGCCATCTAAATGCGTCGCAAAACCTTTTAACATCGTATTAACACGCCATTTACCATAGCGGTCAACGAGCACAAGGAAACATTCATCATGACCTTTTTCAAGGTCCCCTTCATTCACATGTAAGTTAATGCTGTAGGGCTTCGTAATGACATCATTAACCATCTCAATTCCAAATGGCATCGAGAACTGGAAATCATCCTCAGTCAGATCAAAATCAAGCGTCAATGGCTGATGATAGTCGTTGAGTGAGAAATCATTCAGTGAACGCACCTGTTTATTATCACGCTTTAACCATTGACCCTTTGATAATACACTGACAGGCGTTGGATGGAATTCATCCTCTAACACATTAATATTTGCTAAGCGGCCCGTCGCGATAAAGCCCTGGTATTTATCAAGATTATAATAGCGCGCTGTATTGTAAGATGCCATTTGGTACGCTTCAATCGGCGGTACACCCGCTTCAAGTGCGACGCGAATACATTTGTCCATTAATCCATCTACATGGAAGTGAGGCATCGAACCATCTGTTGTTAGCATTAAGTGGTCATAAGCTGTCCATTGCTCTGCCACCATATCGCGTAAAATGTCTGGTAAATCCGGGCGAATCGATGAATAACGTAATGTCACATCATAACCATGCAATAAACGACGCTTCACTTCATCAAATGTCATCGATTCATGGTCCCCATCAATGCCAAACAATTTCATTTTCGCTAATGTTTTTTCAGAAGCACCCGGTAAATGCCCCTCGATTTTTTTACCGTATGTGCTCGCAAGTTGTAGCCAGTAAAGTAGCTGGTCATCCCCGTCTACTAAACGCGGCCATGACGTCAGTTCTCCCGCCATTAATACATCTGGTCGCTTCCCCCATTCTTTAAGTGCATGCCCTGAGAATAAGTTATGCTCACGAATCATTTGTGTTTGGGAATCTAAGCGTACCCACCAATAAAACGTAAACGGTAATTTTTTCAATTCATCCAGCAGGTGAAATGCTGTATCATTTTTCATATTCAAATAAAACGTTAAGTTATCACAAAGCATCGTTGTCGTTCCTGTTTGCGCTGCAAAGTCTGCAAATGTGACGGCATTGTATAGCTGGAATGGATGAACATGTGGTTCGATATATCCTGGTACAAGTGTTTTCCCTGACATCTCTACTACTTCTGTACCCTCTAGATTTTTTGGCATATCTGGACCCGCGTAAACAATGCGCTCTCCCTCAATCCAAATATTCCCCTGTAACCATTGTTTTAGTGTGCTATGTAAATAGCGTGCATTCATTAAGAGTATTGACGGCCCTTTTTTACCGTCCAATACGTCTGCCTGTTGATGTAAATCCTGTAGTTTCCAAGTTGGCTCAAGCATTTCTTCCACCTCTTTCTTTATTATTTTTGTGCATAGATTATGTTCGATTCATACTTTTTAAACATCATATGGTGTATCGTATCATATGGCCTATAAATTAAACATGCCTTCACTCATTCGTTAACAAGGTGTTCACAAAATAAGTAAGTTAATGTAAGCGTTATCATTAATAGGTATAATTATGCCATATATGCATAAAAAAAAGCTATCCCTAGTACTCGGATAGCTTAAATATTTACATTACTGAAATGTTCGCCAACCAATATCATGACGATAGAAGAAGTTCGGCCACTGTATGTCCTGAATCGCTGCATACACTTCTGCCTGTGCTTCTTTTAAACTATCTGCCTGTGCAGCCACTAAAAGAACACGTCCACCATTCCCAACAAATTGTTTGCCTTCTTGCTTCGTACCCGCATGAAATACTGGATACTTCGCTGCTAATGCTGTCAAATCTGGTAGTGCATTCCCTTTTTCCACTGTACCCGGATAGCCTTCAGATGCAATCACGACACCTAGCATTGCCTTATCCGACCATTGTAAATCAAATGGCTTTTTATCAAGCAGTGCCATCATAAATTCACCAAAATCAGAGGCCATACGCGGTAGCACAACCTGTGTTTCAGGGTCACCAAAGCGTGCGTTAAACTCGATTACTTTTGGTCCGTCCTCTGTTAAAATTAAGCCCGCATATAAAATACCGGTAAAGGATTTTCCTTCTTGTTCCATTGCCGCAACAGTCGGTACGACAATTTCATCATACGCACGTTTTACGACTTCATCAGAGATTTGAGGTACGGGTGAATAAGCCCCCATACCGCCTGTATTTGGCCCTTTATCGCCGTCATACGCACGTTTATGATCCTGCGCAATCACCATCGGATAAATCTGTCCATCATGTACAAAGGACATATATGAGAATTCTTCACCGTCTAAAAATTCTTCGATTACAACACGTGATGAAGATTCACCAAAGCGTTGATTGCCAATCATATCACGTACCGCTTCAATAGCTTCACGTTCTGTCATCGCTACAATAACGCCCTTACCAGCCGCAAGACCATCCGCTTTTACGACGATTGGCGCGCCCTGTTTTTGAATATATAACGCTGCTTCCTCTGCATCCGTAAACGTCGCATAAGCGGCCGTTGGGATATCGTATTTTGCCATTAATTCCTTTGCAAAGGATTTAGAGCCCTCGATTTGTGCGGCTGCCTGTGTTGGACCAAAAATGCGTAAGTCCTCTGCTGTAAATGCGTCCACAATTCCTTCTGCAAGTGGTTGTTCTGGACCAACAAATGTTAGCGCCACATCATTTGCCTTCACAAACTCAATCAATGCTTTGAAATCATTTTGTGCAATACCAACAACTGTTGCATCATTTTTCATTCCATCATTTCCTGGTGCTACAAATACTTCCTCAACTGAGGGTGAATCATTAAATTGTTTTGCAATGGCATGCTCGCGGCCACCGCTTCCGATTACAAGAACTTTCACGTGTCATTTCCTCCTTTGATTTAAAAAAGAGGCCGGAACACCTTCCTTAGATTAGTAAGTGTATCCTAGCCTCTCAGTTGTGTCATACCGTAAATTCTAGTGTTTAAAGTGACGTACGCCAGTCGTTACCATTGTGATACCTGCGGCGTTTGCTACGTCGATTGAATCTTGATCACGTTTTGAACCACCTGGGTGGATAATCGCTGTAATGCCGGCTTTAATCGCTTCTTCTACTGTGTCAGGCATTGGGAAGAATGCATCCGATGCTAATGCAGCACCTTTTGCTTTTTCGCCTGCTTGCTCTAAAGCAATTTTCGCAGAGCCTACGCGGTTCATTTGACCAGCACCTACACCTAATGTCATTTTATCGTCAGTTACAACGATTGCATTTGATTTCACATGCTTCACAACAGACCAGCCCAGTTTTAGTGCTGCCCATTCTGCTTCTGTTGGTTCGCGGTCTGTTACTACTTGAATATCTGCTTCGTCAAAGCCATTGCGGTCTGGCTCTTGTACTAGTAAGCCACCTTCAACAGATACTGTGTTGAATTTATCTTTTGTATTTTGGTCGAATGAAATAGTTAGTAAGCGAATGTTTTTCTTCACTGTTAGCTTTTCAATCGCCTCTTGTGAGAATGAAGGGGCAATGATAATTTCTAAGAAAATACCCGCAAGTTTTTCAGCTGTTTGTGCATCCACTTCACGGTTAAGCGCGACAATACCACCGAAGATTGATGTTGAATCTGCTTCGTATGCTTCGTTGAATGCTTCCGCAATTGTTTCACCTACACCTACGCCACACGGGTTCATATGTTTCACAGCAACTGCTGCTGGTTGTGTAAATTCTTTTACAATTTGAAGTGCTGCATTGGCATCTTGAATATTGTTATAAGAAAGTTCTTTCCCGTGTAATTGCTCCGCATATGCTACTGAGAAATCAGAAGCTAGACGTTTTTGATAGAATGCCGCTTTCTGGTGAGGATTTTCACCGTAGCGTAATGTTTGTTTTAATTCGTATGTTAGTGTTAATTGATCTGGGAACTCTTCGCCTACATAGTCTGTTAGGTAGTTTGAGATGTATGAATCGTAAGCCGCTGTGTGACGGAATACTTTTGCAGCTAAACGACGGCGTGTTTCAAGTGTTGTTTGACCGTCTGCTTTTAATTCCGCTAATACTGCCGGGTAATCTGTTGCATCAACGATTACAGACACATATTTTTGGTTTTTCGCTGCTGAGCGTAGCATTGTAGGACCGCCGATATCGATATTTTCGATTGCATCAGCAAATTCTACGTTTGGTTTTGAAATCGTTTCAACGAATGGATAAAGATTTACACAAACGATTTCGATTGGCGCGATGCCATGTTCGTCCATTTGTGCTTGATGTTCTGGGTCATCAAATTTTGCAAGAAGACCGCCATGGATTAATGGGTTCAGTGTTTTTACACGACCGCCAAGAATTTCTGGGAAGTTTGTTACTTCGTCGACAGCCGTTACTGCTACACCATTTTCTTGTAAATGTTTTTTTGTACCACCAGTTGATAAAATTTCATAGCCTAATGTTTCTAATTCCTTCGCAAATTCTAAAATGCCTGTTTTATCAGAAACACTGATTAATGCTCTTTTCGTCACAATAAGTTCCTCCTTAGATTATGTACAGCAATTTAGCATCATAAAGTGCCTGTACGCACAAACACTTTACTCTACTAATATAATAAAGTTTTGATAATTCTATCTTACACGATTTTCACTAGAATTGAACAAATATTTTAACACTTCTGTATATAATTGATGCTCAATCGCATGAATCGCCGCTTCCGTTTCCTCGCGGTTGCCTTCTACTACATCAACGGCACGCTGCATAATGATGCGTCCTGTATCCATTCCTGCATCTACATAGTGCACGGTCACACCAGTGATTTTGACACCATGTGCTAGCGCCTGCCCGATCGCATCTTTCCCTGGGAATGAAGGAAGAAGTGATGGATGAATATTAATAATATGATTAGGATAGGCTTCAAGTAATGTAGCGCCAATCAGACGCATATAGCCAGCTAGCACTAAAAACTCAACTTCATTTTTACGAAGCTCGGCTAAAATCGCCTGCTCATACGCTTCCTTTGAGTCATATGCTTTTGGACTAAGTGCTAATACAGGGATATTTTTCGCTGCTGCTCGCTCTGTCACATAGGCACCTGGCTTATCTGTCACAACGACCTTAATCGTCGCATCGATGTCACCACGCTCAATCCCCTCTTGAATCGCCTGAAAGTTTGAGCCGCTACCTGATGCAAAAACTGCGATGCTCTTCATTACGCAAGACTCCCATCATGCTCGCCTTTGAAGACAACGCCTTCGCCTGCAACCACTTGACCGATTTTGTATGCTTTTTCGCCATGACGCGCTGCTACAGCAATTACTTTTTCAACGTCCGCTGCAGGAACTGCTAACACATAGCCAATCCCCATATTAAATACGTTGAACAAATCTTTTTGTTTTAGCTCGCCTTGCTCCGCTAAGAAATCAAAAATCGGTAACACAGGCCATGAACCAAGCTCTACTTCTGTCGCAAGACCTTCTGGCATCATACGTGGAAGATTTTCATAGAAGCCACCACCTGTTACGTGTGCCATACCATGCACATCCGCCTCTTTTAACATATCAAGAACCGGTTTCGCGTAAATTTTCGTTGGTGTTAATAATGCTTCACCAATTGGACCAAGATCTTCGTAACCTTCTACGATTTGCTCCGGTGTATAGCCTTTATCCGCAAAAACAATTTTACGCACTAATGAATAACCGTTTGAGTGCACACCGCTTGATGCAAGCCCAACTAAGACATCACCTTCAGCAATACGCTCACCTGTTACAATATCCTTCTTCTCACAAGCCCCTACTGCAAAACCAGCTAAATCATACTCATCCTCATCGTATAGACCTGGCATCTCAGCCGTTTCACCACCGATTAATGCAGCACCCGATTGTACACAACCATCGGCTACACCTTTAACGATTTGTTCGATTTTTGCAGGAACTGCCTTACCTACCGCTACATAGTCTAAGAAATAAAGAGGCTCTGCACCTTGTGCAACGATGTCATTGACGCACATCGCCACAGCATCTACACCAATTGTGTCATGTTTATCGACCATAAATGCGAGCTTTAATTTCGTACCAACACCGTCAGTACCTGAAATTAAGACAGGTTCTTTTAAGTTTAACGAAGATAAATCAAACATACCTCCGAATCCCCCAAATGTTCCCATAATGCCTTTACGTTCTGTGCGGGCTACATGTGATTTCATACGTTGTACTGCTTCATAACCAGCTTCGATATTTACGCCAGCTTGTTCATATGCTTTTGACACAATAAGTTCCTCCTTAGTTTTGTAACTCTTTTTCGTGTGGTAGTACGGTATCTGCAAAGATTTGTGTTGGATATTCACCTGTGAAGCAAGCAAGACATAGGCCACGATTTTGTTCATCAAATGGACGCTCTGTCGCTTCAATCATGCCCTCAGGAGATAAAAATGTTAAGGAATCCGCACCAATTGTGTCGCGAATTTCTTCAACTGTTTTTGTCGAAGCAATTAATTCCTCACTTGATGAAGTGTCAATGCCGTAGTAGCAAGGATTCGACATCGGTGGTGAACTGATCACAACATGTACTTCTGCTGCGCCGGCTTCTTTTAACATCGTTACAATACGACGAGACGTTGTGCCACGTACGATGGAGTCATCGACCATGACAACACGTTTGCCTTTAACAACTTGCACAACGGGTGATAATTTCATTTTTACACCGCGTTCACGTAGCTCCTGTGTTGGTTGAATAAATGTACGACCAACATAGCGGTTTTTAATTAAACCTAGCTCATATGGCAGACCACTTTCTTCAGCAAAACCAATCGCTGCGGAAATACTTGAGTCCGGAACACCCGTTACAACATCCGCTTCGATATGTGCACATTCACGTGCTAATTGACGCCCCATACGTTTGCGTGCCATATGCACGTTAATGCCATCAATATCTGAGTCCGGACGTGCTAAGTAGACATATTCCATCGCACACATCGCACGATTCGTTTCGACTGCAAAGCGCTCCGACTTAATACCGTCATCATTAATGACTAATAATTCACCCGGCTCGACATCACGCACATACGATGCACCGATTAAATCAAAGGCGCATGTTTCAGATGCGACAACATAGCCTTCACCTAGCTTGCCTAATGCTAGTGGACGTAAGCCTTGCGGGTCACGTGCCACAATCATTTCGTCCTTTGTCATCACTAAAAATGAATAGGCACCGATTAATAAATTCAATGCACTTTTCACTTTTTCTTTAAATGGTAGTAATGTTGAGCGCTTAATTAAATGCGCGACAACTTCTGTATCCGAACTAGAATGGAAAATGCTTCCTTGACGCTCAAGATGCTTTTTTAAACGATTCGCGTTTACTAAGTTCCCGTTATGAGCAATCGACAAGCTACCTGTCGAAGAGTGGAATAATAACGGTTGAACATTTTCGATACCATTGCCACCAGCTGTCGCATAGCGAACATGTGCAATGGCAGCAGTACCTTCAACAGCGCGTAATTTTTCTTCGTCAAAAACATCGTTAACTAACCCTTCACCCTTTACAGCACGTAAGCGTTCACGGTCTGATACGACAATACCAGCGCCCTCTTGCCCACGATGTTGTAAAGCATGGAGCCCATAATAACTTAATTGTGCCGGATCTGGATTATTCCAAATACCAAACACACCACATTCTTCGTTTAAGCCTCTGAGTTCAGCAAGCATGTGATAGCTCCTCTCCAAGCGTCATGGAATTCTGCTACGGCGCCCTCTACATAAGTTGTTCCATCTGTTCCTTTAATCACAAGATCAGCATTTGGCGTAATGATCCCCACTTTATTTGCAGCAGGAACGATTTCTTCAAATCGTGCTGCTTTTTCTTGTGCAACTGTTACAACAAAGCGTGATTGTGATTCAGCGAATAAAGCAGTCGTTGCAGAGCCTGTAAGTTCTACTTCTGCACCAAGTTGTGTACCGAATACTGTTTCAGCAAACGCTACTGCTAAACCGCCCTCTGCTACATCATGTGCAGATTGAACAACGCCCGCTTTGATTGCTTGTAATAATGATTGTTGATGTGCATGTTCTACATCTAAATCAATCGCAGGTGCTAAGCCAAATACTTTACCATCATTTGTTAATTTTTGAAGCTCTGAGCCACCGAATTCCGTTGCTGTTTCACCGATAACGTATACAACATCGCCCGCTTGCTTCGCTTCTTGTGTTGTTACATGTGCCAGGTCCTCTACTAAACCAACCATACCAATTGTTGGTGTTGGGTAGATTGCTTCTGAACTACGTTCGTTGTAAAGAGATACATTCCCACCGATAACTGGTGCGTTTAATGCGCGACAAGCATCTGAGATCCCGTCTGCTGATTTTTCGATTTGCCAGAAGATTTCAGGCTTCTCTGGATTACCGAAATTTAAGCAGTCTGTAATAGCAAGTGGCTGACCACCTGATGCGATAATATTACGTGCTGCTTCTGCTACAGCGATTTTACCGCCCACTTCAGGGTCTAAATAAATATAGCGAGAGTTACAGTCTGTTGTCATCGCTAATCCTTTATTTGTACCACGTACACGAATAACGGCTGCATCACTACCAGGAGCCACAACAGTTGATGTACGTACTTGATGATCATATTGACCATAAACCCACTCTTTTGAAGCGATTGTTGGTTGTTGTAATAATGCTAGTAATGTTTCTTTATAATCTGCTACTTGAGGCTCCTCATTTTTCATTTTTTGGAATTCCTCGTAGTAAGCTGGAACAGCTGATGGTTTGTGGTAAACAGGCGCATCCTCTGCTAATGCATCAACTGGAACATCTGCTACAACCTCACCATGATGTAATAAGCGGAATTGTTTATCATCTGTTACGACACCAACAGATACTGCATCCAGACCGTATTTTGCGAATAGATCAACGATTGGTTGTTCTTCACCCTTTTTCACGACAACAAGCATACGCTCTTGCGATTCTGATAGCATCATTTCATATGCTGTCATACCTGTTTCACGTTGAGGCACTAAGTCTAAATTCATTTCGATACCAGAGCCGGCTTTTGATGCCATTTCTGATGCAGATGATGTTAGACCAGCGGCACCCATATCTTGAATCCCAACTAAGCTATCAAACTTAACTAATTCAAGACAAGCTTCTAATAGCAGTTTTTCCATGAATGGGTCACCCACTTGAACAGCTGGGCGATTTTCGTCTGATGTTTCTGTTAGTTCTTCCGATGCAAATGTTGCACCGTGGATACCGTCACGACCTGTTTTAGCACCTACGTACATTACCGTATTGCCAACACCCGCTGCGATACCTTTTTGAATATCATCATGGTCGATTAAGCCGACACACATCGCATTAACTAATGGATTTCCTTCGTAGCAAGGGTCGAATTGAATTTCGCCACCTACTGTTGGAATCCCGATACAGTTCCCATAGCCTGCGATACCAGCAACGACCTCTTCAAATAAATATTTCACACGTTTGGATGCGTCTAGTTCACCAAAGCGTAATGAGTTTAACATCGCAACAGGGCGTGCACCCATTGAGAATACGTCACGGATAATACCGCCGACGCCTGTTGCAGCACCTTGGTAAGGCTCGATTGCTGATGGGTGATTATGCGATTCCATTTTGAATACGACCGCTTGGTTATCACCGATATCAACGATTCCGGCACCTTCACCAGGACCTTGTAATACTTGTGGACCTTCTGTTGGGAATTTACGAAGAACCGGCTTAGAGTTTTTGTAAGAGCAGTGTTCTGACCACATTACTGAAAACAGACCAAGTTCTGTCCAGTTTGGTAAGCGTCCTAAAATCTCTTCAACAAGGGCAAACTCGCTGTCGCTCATACCTAAATCTGCATACATTTGTTGTTCTTTGATTTGCTCCGCTGTTGGCTCAAGCTTAGTTGACATTTGATTCCCTCCACTGTTTTACAATTGATTTGAATAAATTAAGACCATCTGCACCGCCGATAAGCTCGTCTACTGCGCGCTCTGGGTGAGGCATCATACCAAGCACATTGCCGCGTTCGTTGACGATACCTGCGATGTTTTCTAAACTACCATTTGGGTTTTCACCATTATACGTGAAGACAATTTGATTATTGTCTTGTAATTGCTTTAATGTCGCGTCGTCACAGTAGTAATTTCCTTCACCGTGAGCGATTGGAATAGAGATAACTTCATCGCTGTTATAACCATTTGTAAATAATGTATGGTTATTTTCTACTTTGAGTTCCACTGTTTTGCAGATGAATTTCAAGTCGCGGTTACGTAGAAGTGCACCTGGTAAAAGACCCGCTTCCGTTAAGATTTGGAATCCGTTACAAACGCCTAGTACTGGCTTACCAGCTTCAGCGGCTTTTTTACTTCTTTCATAACATTTGATTGGTTCGCCATTGCGCCGCAGCGTAAGTAGTCACCGTAAGAGAAACCACCTGGTACTAAAATGCCATCATATGCGCTTAAATCTGTTTCGTCATGCCAAACATATTCTGCTTCTTCGCCAAGTTCGTCCTTGATTGCGTGATACATGTCTAAATCACAGTTCGACCCAGGGAATACGAGTACTGCGAATTTCATGTTAGTTAGCCTCCTCGACTTCGTAACGGTAGTCTTCGATGACTGTATTCGTTAGTAATTTTTCACACATTTCTTTGACTGCAGTATCAACATCGCGTTCTGCGTCAGCAAGCTGTAATTCTAAGAATTTACCGATGCGCACATCTTGTACTTCATCGTATCCCATGTTGTGTAGTGAGCCCATTACTGCTGAGCCTTGTGGATCTAAAACACTTTCGCGTAATGTTACGTATACTTTGACCTTTTTCATGTTAAGCTTGTCCTCCTAGACGAGAAAGAATAATTTTATAAACCTCTGTTAAGTCACCTAAACCACGGCGGAATACATCTTTATCTAAATGCTGATTCGTTTCCGTATCCCAAAGACGGCAAGTGTCAGGTGAAATTTCATCTGCTAATAATACGTTACCTTGTGCATCACGACCAAACTCTAATTTGAAGTCGACTAATGTTACGCCGATTTCCTTGAAGAATGGGGCCATGACATCATTCACTTGTTGTGCTTTTTCATATAAGGCTTGAACTTCTTCTTCTGATGCGATGCCTAAAATATCAATATGCTCGTTGTTGATGATTGGGTCACCTAAATCATCATCTTTGTAGTAGTATTCGACAATCGTGCGAGGAAGGACGGTACCCTCTTCGATGCCTAAACGTTTTGACAGGCTACCCGCTACAATGTTACGGACTACAACTTCAATTGGAATAATGTCGACTTTTTTAACTAATTGATCATTATCGTTTAGTTTCTCGATAAAGTGAGACTCAATGCCAGCTGCTTTTAATTTGTCGAAAATCAATGATGTAATGCTGTTATTCAGTACGCCCTTACCAGCAATTTCAGCTTTCTTTTCACCGTTAAATGCTGTTGCGCTATCTTTGTACTCAACGTATAAAACGTCCTCTGTATCTGTTGCATATAATCGTTTTGCTTTACCTTCGTATAAAAGTTGACCTTTTTCCACTTTGAATTCCCCCGTAGGATAATAATTTATTGAATAATCAAAATTTTGAAAATAGAATGTCAGCGCACTCACTGTGTGCTGACATTATTAAAGCAAGTATTAATCGTTAAGACCAAGACGATCGAAAATCATATCCACATTTTTTAGGTGGTAATTATAATCGAAGCAATCGTCAATTTCTTCTGCAGAAAGTAGAGAAGAGATTTTTTCGTTTTCTTCTACTAATGGACGGAACTGAATTTGCTCATCCCAAGAACGTGCAGTAAGCGGTTGTACTGTATCGTAAGCTTCTTCACGAGAAAGACCTTTTTCGATAAGTGCTAATAATACACGTTGAGAGTAGATTAGACCGAATGTACGTGTCATATTGCGTTTCATATTTTCTGGGAACACAGTTAAGTTTTTCACGATGTTACCGAAACGGTTTAACATGTAGTTGATTGCAATTGTTGTATCTGGAATGATTACGCGCTCTGCTGAAGAGTGAGAGATATCGCGCTCATGCCATAATGGAACATTTTCGTAAGCAGTAAGCATGTGACCGCGTACTAGGCGAGCCATCCCTACCATGTTTTCAGAACCGATTGGGTTACGTTTATGAGGCATTGCTGAAGAGCCTTTTTGACCTTTAGCGAAGCCTTCTTCTACTTCACGAGTTTCTGATTTTTGTAAACCACGAACCTCCGTAGCGAATTTTTCAATTGATGTTGCGATTAATGCTAACACTGAGAAGTATTCAGCATGACGATCACGTTGAAGTGTTTGTGTAGAAATTGGCGCTGCTGTTAGGCCTAATTTTTCACATACGAATTTTTCAACGAACGGATCGATATTTGCGTATGTACCTACCGCACCTGAAATTTTACCAGCTTCGATTGTTTTAGCAGCCGCTTCAAAGCGCGCTTGGTTACGAAGCATTTCTTCATGCCATAAAGCTAGTTTTAAACCGAAAGTTGTTGGCTCTGCATGAACACCGTGTGTACGGCCCATACAAACAGTCATCTTATGCTCTTTTGCTTTAGCAGCAATGATGTCGATGAAGTTTTGGATGTCTTTACGGATAATTTCATTTGCTTGTTTAATTTGATAAGAAAGAGCTGTATCAACTACGTCTGTAGAAGTTAAGCCGTAGTGTACCCATTTACGTTCGTCGCCTAATGTTTCAGAAACGGCACGAGTGAATGCTACAACGTCATGACGTGTTTCTTTTTCGATTTCTAAAATACGTTCGATATCGAATGAAGCATTCTCGCGTAATTTTTGAACGTCTTCTTTAGGAATAACGCCTAGCTCTGACCATGCTTCACAAGCTAAAATTTCAACTTCAAGCCATGCTTGATAACGGTTTTGTTCTGTCCAAATGGCGCCCATTTCAGGACGAGTATAACGTGCGATCATTGTATAATGTTCTCCCTTTTATTCTGCCCAAATAGCAGATTGATTAATTTCCTCTAAGGTATGATTAATATCATCCGTCATTATTGTAACATGTCCCATTTTACGATTGTTCTTTGCTTCTGATTTTCCGTATAAATGAATCGACCAATCAGGATACTTCCCAATCGAATTAATCACCGGTACGACATGTTGACCTAACACATTGACCATAATCGATGGTGCATGTAACTTCGGCTTACGAAGTGGCCAGCCACATACCGCGCGAATATGTTGATGGAACTGTGAAATGTTGCAAGCTTCAATTGAATAATGCCCTGAGTTATGAGGACGTGGCGCTAATTCGTTAATGACAATCGAGCCATCTTCTAGCACGAACATTTCAACTGCTAGTGTACCGATTAAGTTCAGTGCATCCGCAATTTTAATGGCTTCCTCTTCTGCTTGCTGAAGTGTTTTTGCCTCAACACGCGCCGGTACAATCGTTTCGTGTAGGATGTGATTGACATGTATATTTTCACCCATTGGTAAGCAATACGTTTCGCCTTGCGGATTACGCTGTACGATAACAGATACTTCCATTACAAACGGTACGAAAGCTTCAGCAACACAGGCAGAGTGTTCAAATAATACTTCTGCTCCAACAAGATCTGCTGCTGATTTCAATGTTTGCTGCCCTTTACCATCATAGCCACCACGCGCTGTTTTCACTACACATGGATACCCAACTTCTTGGACTTTCGCTAAAAGTTCTTGGTAATCATTAGCGACAATATACGGTGCGACAGGACTGCCTGCTTCCGTAATTGCAGCCTTCTCTAAAATACGATCTTGTGTCGTGCGTACAAGCTCTGCACCTTGTGGAACATAAGCAATTTCAGTTAAACGTTTTAAGCCTTCGTAATCGATGTTTTCAAATTCGTATGTGATCACATCACTTACTTCTGCTAATTCTTCAAGTGCCGCCTCATCATCATATGGTGCGACGATGCGGATGTCTGCGACTTGGCCACATGGAGAATCCATTGAAGGTTCAAGTACAGCAATTTTAAATCCTGCTTCCTTTGCAGCTAATGCCATCATACGACCTAGCTGACCTCCACCGATAATGCCGATTGTTTGTCCTGGATAGATTGTTGCCGTCACTGTAGGTCACCTGTACTTTCCATTGCTTTTGCTTTCATTTCTAAACGACGTGCTTCAAGTTTTTCTGTGATGTCTTTGTCTGTCGTTGATAAAATTTGTGCTGCTAGCAAGCCGGCATTTGTCGCTCCAGCTTTCCCAATTGCTACTGTTGCTACCGGTACACCACCAGGCATTTGAACAATTGAAAGTAATGAATCTAAACCGTTTAATGCGCGAGATTGAACCGGTACACCAATGACCGGTAATGTTGTTTTCGCAGCAACCATACCTGGTAAATGCGCTGCACCACCTGCACCTGCAATGATTACTTCGATACCACGTTCGCGTGCTCTCTCAGCATACTCAAACATTAAATCAGGAGTACGATGTGCGGATACTACTCGTTTTTCATAAGGAATTGCTAGCTCATCAAGAATGTCACACGCATGCTTCATTGTTTCCCAATCACTAGAACTTCCCATAATGACACCAATTTTCGGATTCATGTTATATACGCTCCTTTAGACAAATAAAAAATCCCCAAATAACGTCAGCTCTACACACATATGTGGAAAAGCTAGTTACTCAAGGATCAACGAAAGCGACAAGTCCCCCTCTGTGAACTCGAGCGCAATATTCCTAAGTGCTTGCTTTCCCGCATAGTCCAACATTTACGGTGTCGGGTAGAGACACTAGAGCCAATCCTCTAGCATATATGTGGGATATATTGTTTTCATTGCCATTCTAACAACGCTACGTAAAGAAGTCAATAAAAAACGAACAATTAAATTTTAAAAAATTCAATCGTTCGTATTTTTTATCTATTTTTCGTCACTTTCAATCAAAAGACCTTTGAATTTAATCAATTGGCGAACTGGTACTGGATTCCCATCAATCATTTCAAATAACGGTTCCTCTTTTCGTCCTGCAGGCATATAGCCATCTTTCTGCATTCTATCCAAACATTCGCTAATTGTTTCATTTTCTTCTACTTCATACCATACGGTTTTCTTTGCCAAGCTTGTACACTTCCTTATAACTCTTTGCCATTACCTTACCTTTTATTGTACCGAAAAACAACTAAAAGAGCGTCAGTTTCACATAACTGACGCTCTTTTTGCGAAAACCATTTATTATTTTGTAAATACCGGAATTTTCGTCTTGGCAATGCCTGTTTCATACGCACAATGGCGAACAGCATGTGCTACAGCTTCCGTTACATCGATTTCAAAAACATTTGGAACAACAATGCCTTCTACTAACTGGTCACTCGTTACAAGATTTGCAATGGCTTCAATTGTTGCAAGTTTCATTTCTTCTGTAATAGCGGTTGCATGCACATCCAATGCCCCTCGGAAAATACCTGGGAATGCAAGCATATTATTAATCTGATTCGGATAATCAGAACGTCCTGTCGCAATCACTTTCGCTCCCCAAGCAAGCGCATTTTCATAGGTCACCTCTGGATCTGGATTTGCCAGAGCAAAGATAATTGGATCCACATTCATCGTCGAAATCATTTTCTCTGTTAACACATTTGGGGCTGAAACACCGATAAAGATATCTGCATTCACAACTGCCTCTTCTAATGATCCTGTTAGATTCGCTGTATTACTCCAAAGCGCCACATATTCCTTCTCTGAATTCATGCCCTCTTTGCGCCCTTCATAAATAATGCCTTTTGAGTCACAAACAACGATATTCGATCCTTGATAACCAAGAGATAATAAAATCTTTAAAATTGCGACACCCGCTGCACCAGCACCGTTAATTACAACACGAACTTGTTCTTTTTGCTTTCCTACAATTTTCAGAGCATTAATCAGTCCTGCCCCTACAACGATTGCCGTCCCATGTTGGTCATCATGGAATACTGGAATTCCTAAATCCTGTAGACGTGCTTCAATTTCAAAGCAACGCGGAGCTGAAATATCCTCTAGATTAATCGCACCAAACGTTGGTGCCAATGCACGTACGATTTGTACAATTTCATCCGTATCCTTTGTATCTAAACAAATTGGTACGGCATTAATTCCTGCAAACTGCTTTAAAAGAAGCGCCTTTCCTTCCATCACTGGCATCGCAGCTTCGGGTCCAATATCTCCTAATCCTAATACCGCTGTACCATCTGATACAACACCCACAAGATTGCCTTTCATTGTATATGTGTAGGCCTTCGTTACATCATGTTGAATTTCTACACATGGTGCTGCTACGCCAGGTGAATAAACTAAACTCAGCTCTTCAATACCTTTTACGGGAATACTTGCCTCAACTGACAACTTCCCTTTGTATTGCTCATGCAATGCTAATGCTTCTCTCTTCAACGCTTCCTTCATGCTCATCCCTCATTCCAATTTTTCGTTTTCTGTTGATAGCTCAATATATTACGAGAGGATGTTTTTACTGTCAATAGCAACTTTTAGAATTTTCAGATAAATTACGCTCATGTGAAAAAACGCACAAACTGGATATATAATAGAAGAAAGTCAAAATTTTCTAAAAATAAATGTTTCTAAATCTTTTTTAGAAAAAAATTTTTAGTACACTTAAAAATATTTTAAACACAAAAAAAGCAC
>NZ_HE578964.1:3031-150717 GCF_000307285.2 Kurthia sp. Dielmo | reverse complement strand
CGCTGTCGTTATCTTAACGACTTATATATAATAACACATCTTTTTAAAGTTGTCAACAACTTTTTCAAAAGAAATTTTATTATGTTTTTGTCGGTCACGCTCTTGGCGACTCAACATAATTTATTATATAGAGATTCCCCATTGAAGTCAACAACTTTTGTGAAATAATTTTAAAGAAAACTATTTGAATGAAAATAACGTATGAAAGCGTATTACGTACGCATTATATACAATACAAAGCCCCTATAAGTTCATTCTTCTATTATTAATCTTTCACTAAAACTTTCTCTATATATAAATCTTTGCTTTTTGAAAGATCAATCGTTTCATCAGAACCTACAATCTTTACAACTGGACGTGTTGGATTATTCTTATTCGTAAAAACAATTTGTCCTATTGAATGATTGGATAACATAACACTCGTTCCTAAGCCAACATCTGTCACACAATCTAATAACGCTTGCACAGGTTCAATATGGAATTTACCGAACTCTTCTTTTTGAATCATTTCAATTACATTAAAGGAAGACGTTGCTTTCTTATATATACGCTCACAAGTCATGGCATGAAATACATCTGCAACAGCTAAAATATGTGCGCACACAGTAATCGTATTACCAACAGAGTTACATGGATAGCCACTACCATCTAAACGTTCATGATGCTGAAAAATCGCAATCTTCATTTCTGTTTTAACTAATGGAAGTTCTTTTACCATAAGAAGACTGTCGCGAGGATGCTCTTTAATCATCTGAAATTCATACTGTGAAAGAGGGCCAGCCTTTTCACGAATTTTTTTCGGTATTTTAGCCATTCCACTGTCTGCAATCATAGAAGCAAGTGCCAACTGAATCACCTCACCTTTCGTGTAATTCATTTTTTGCGCGATTACCGCTGTAATAAGTGCTGTTGAAATGGCATGATTGTAAATATAGTCACGTGGATTTGAATATTCGTTCAGTGTAAAAATCCGTAGACGGTAGCGCAGCGTATCATTAATAAGAGGTAGAATGATTTCTCGTACATTTGGAATTGAAATCTTCGCACCTGACTCCCAGCTTAAAAATTCATTTTTAAATTTTTCAACGGCATTACGATAGCGCTTCTTAAATGGCGTTAATGGTTCATCAAAATTGAGCGGTGTTGTAATCATGGTCTGCTGCTCAATAACATCCGTAGATATAACAGGTCCCGTAACATATGCCGTCTTCACCTGAAATGCATTAAATACTTGAATCACTTCACGCGTTACCTTTGTCCCTTTTTTAATAATTGGTGACTGAGTACTTCCCATAATATCTTCACACACAATACTTCCTAAGCGAACTTCTGGTATTTTCGTTAATACACCTTCCATATGAACACCTCTTCTTTTAATTTGATTCAAATGCTTCATTAATTTTACTTTTATATAGCATTAGTATTATTTTTTCACTCCAATAATAGGTCAATAGTATCTTATCATACTTTAAATATGATTAACATTATTTAATTTACATAAAAAAAGAGACCAGGAATACATCCTAGTCTCTTATAGTTATAAATTATTCTTCTGATTCAGACGCTTCATCGCTATCGATATCATCTTCAGGTACTTCTTTTTCTACTTTTGCAACAGTCGCAACATGTTCGCCATCTGATAAACGGATTAAACGAACACCTTGTGTACTACGTCCAATTACAGAAATATCTTCAACGTCCATACGGATCAACATGCCATTATCCGTAATCAGCATAATATCTTCTTCACCAGTTACTGTTTTCACAGCAGCCATTGGACCATTTTTATCTGTTACTTGGATGGTTTTAATACCGACACCACCACGAGTTTGTAGACGATACTCATCTTCTGACGTACGTTTACCGTAACCATTCGCTGTAACAACTAATACTTCTTGACCCGGCTCTAGAATTTCCATGCCGACTACGAAGTCATCATTTTTCAAACGAACACCACGGACACCGCCGGCAGTACGTCCCATTGGGCGAATGTCTTCTTCTTTGAAGCGGACAAGCATCCCGTTATGTGTACCGATAACGATTTCTTTCGTGCCATCTGTTAGACGTACTGAAATTAACTCATCGTCCTCACGTAATGAAATAGCGATTAAGCCGTTCGTACGAATGTTGGCGAATTGCGATAATGAAGTACGTTTTGTTACACCTGTACGTGTTGTAAAGATAAAGTACGCATCTTCTTCGTATGAAGGAACACGAATCATCGCAGTGACATACTCACCCTTATCAACGTTTAATAAGTTGACGATTGGTAAGCCTTTCGCAGTACGACCGTATTCAGGGATTTCATAGCCTTTTGCTTTGAATACTTTCCCTTTTGATGTGAAGAATAAAATCGTATCATGCGTTGATGTATACAATAGATGTTCTACAAAGTCATCTTCATGCGTATTCATACCTTGTACACCACGACCACCACGTCGCTGACTACGGTAAGTATTAGCAGGTAGACGTTTGATATAGCCATTATGCGTTAATGTAAGTACTGAGTTTTCACGAGGGATTAAATCTTCATCCTCGATCATACCAGCGCCACCTGCGATAATTTCTGTACGACGAGCATCATTGAATTTTTCACGAATTTCGTTTAATTCGGTATGAATGATTTCAATAATTTTTTCCTCATTCGCTAAGATATCACGTAATCGGTGGATTAACGCTTGAAGCTCATTGTATTCTGCTTCAATTTTATCGCGCTCTAAACCTGTTAAACGTTGTAGACGCATATCTAAAATTGCTTGTGCTTGGCGTTCAGATAATTTGAATTCCTCAATTAAACCACGTTTCGCAACATCTGATGTTTGTGAACCACGAATTAGCGCGATGATTGCATCGATATGATCAAGTGCAATACGTAAACCTTCCAAGATATGTGCGCGGTCTTCTGCTTTTTTAAGTTCAAACTCTGTACGACGACGAATGACTTCTTTTTGGTGCTCTAAGTAATGGTATAAACATTCTTTTAGGCTTAATGTTTTTGGTTGGCCATTGACTAAAGCTAATGTATTAATACCGAAACTTGATTGCATCGCTGTTTGTTTGTAAAGGTTGTTCAATACGACATTCGCATTCGAATCTTTACGCACATCGATTGTGACACGCATACCAGTACGGTCAGATTCATCACGTAAACTTGTGATACCATCGATTTTTTTATCACGTACAAGTTCTGCAATTTTTTCGATTAATTTCGCTTTATTGACTTGGTAAGGAAGTTCATGAATGACGATTACTTCTTTGCCACTCGCTTTTTCTTCAATTTCAACTTTTGCACGAATCATAATTGAGCCTCGACCTGTTTCGTACGCTTGACGAATACCGCTACGGCCTAAAATAATACCGCCAGTTGGGAAATCGGGTCCTGGAATAATTTCCATTAGTTCTTCGGTTGTAATCGCTGGATTTTCAGAAAGCGCTAATACACCGTTGATGATTTCACCTAATTGGTGAGGTGGAATATTTGTTGCCATACCTACTGCGATACCAGAAGCACCATTTACTAAAAGGTTCGGGTAACGCGCTGGTAATACAGCTGGCTCTTTTTCATTGCCATCGTAGTTGTCTTTATAATCGATTGTGTTTTTGTTAATATCACGTAGCATTTCCATTGCGATTTTTGACATACGAGATTCCGTATAACGCATCGCAGCGGCGCCGTCACCATCGACAGAACCGAAGTTACCATGACCATCAACGAGCATATAGCGGTAGCTGAAATCTTGAGCCATGCGGACCATCGCTTCGTAAATAGAAGAGTCACCATGAGGGTGATACTTACCCATTACATCCCCGACGATACGTGCTGACTTTTTGTATGGTTTATCAGATGTACTACCTAGTTCTTGCATTCCGTATAAAATACGACGTTGTACTGGCTTTAAGCCGTCACGTACGTCTGGTAGGGCACGTGATACGATAACACTCATCGCATAATCTAAGAATGCCGTTTTAATTGTCTTTGTAATATTTACTCCCTTTACACCGGAGTTATTTGCTTCAGTCAACGTATGTGACCTCCCTTCGCTCACCTAAATATCTAAGTTTTCAACATATACTGCGTTTTCGTGAATGAATTGACGACGTGGTTCTACGTCATCACCCATTAAATCTTCAAATGCGCGATCTGCTTCAAGCGCATCATCTAACTCTACTTGTAATAGTACGCGGTGCGCAGGGTCCATTGTTGTATCCCATAATTGGTCAGCGTTCATTTCCCCTAAACCTTTGTAACGTTGTACAAGTGGTTTTGGTTGTTGTGGAAGACGCGTTAAAATTTCTTGTAGCTCTGCATCTGAGTAGCAATATTCAACGTGCTTGCCTTGTTTCACTTGATAAAGTGGTGGCTGTGCAATGTACACGTAGCCTGCTTCGATTAACGGACGCATGAAGCGGAAGAAGAATGTTAATAGTAGGGTACGAATATGCGCGCCATCGACATCGGCATCGGTCATGATAACGATTTTGTGATAACGTGCTTTTTCTAAATTAAATTCTTCACCGATACCTGTACCGATTGCGGTAATCATCATACGAATCTCTGCATTCGATAAAATACGATCTAAACGTGCTTTTTCAACGTTTAAGATTTTACCGCGTAGTGGCAAGATAGCTTGGAAGTGACGGTCACGACCAGATTTTGCTGAACCACCTGCAGAGTCCCCTTCTACAATGTAGATTTCACATTCTTCAGGATGACGAGAAGAACAGTCTGCTAGTTTACCAGGTAAGCTTGAAACTTCAAGCGCCGATTTACGACGTGTCATTTCACGTGCCTTCTTCGCTGCAACACGTGCGCGAGAAGCGACTAACCCTTTATCAACGATTGTACGAGCAACCGTTGGATTCTCTAATAAGAAACGTTCAAAGTGCTCAGAGAACAATGAGTTTGTAATCGTGCTCACTTCTGAGTTTCCTAGTTTTGTTTTCGTTTGACCTTCAAATTGAGGGTCTGGGTGCTTAATTGACACAATCGCTACTAAGCCTTCACGAACATCTTCACCTGAAAGATTCGCATCCGCAGCTTTTAATAGATTGTTTTTACGTGCGTAATCGTTGATAACACGTGTAAGTGCTGTTTTGAAACCAGACTCATGTGTACCACCTTCATACGTATTAATGTTGTTCGCAAATGAGAAGATGTTTGATGCGAAGCCTGAATTGTATTGCATCGCAATTTCAATTGAGATTCCATCTTTTTCACCTTTTAAGTCAATTGCTTCATGAAGCGGTTCTTTTTTCTCGTTGATATGTTCAACATAAGATTTAATCCCGCCTTCGTAATGATAATCATTACGACGTTCTTGTCCTTCACGCTCATCAACGATTGAAATGCGAATCCCACGGTTTAAGTAAGCAAGCTCACGTACGCGGTGCGCTAAAATATCGTATTCATAAACAGTTGTTTCTTTAAAGATTTCAGGGTCCGCTTTAAAGCGAGTTGTCGTACCATTATGGTCTGTATCCCCGATTACTTTAAGAGGCTGTACTGTTTGACCACGTTCAAAAATAATTTCGTGGATATGACCGTCGCGGTGTACTTGAACGATTGTGGTTGTTGATAACGCATTTACAACCGATGCCCCTACACCATGCAGACCGCCTGATACTTTATATCCGCCGCCGCCGAATTTACCGCCGGCATGTAACACAGTCATAATAACCTCTACGGCTGGTTTCCCCATTTTTTCTTGTGTATCAACAGGAATCCCACGACCGTTATCCTCAACGCGAATCCAGTTGTCTTTCTCGATGGCTACAACGATATCAGTCGCATAACCTGCTAATGCTTCATCGATACTGTTATCGACGATTTCCCATACTAAATGGTGAAGACCTTTAGAGCTTGTTGAACCGATGTACATCCCTGGACGTTTTCGGACAGCTTCTAGACCTTCTAATACTTGTATCTGATCGGCATCATATGCAGCCGGCTTTGTTTCTTCTGCCATTATTACTCCACCTACTCTTTCATGGCGTTCCATTTTTGTTATCGAACCTGACAAGGCTCTGAAAACGCGATGTATTACACGTCTACAGAACCTTGTTTCACATGAAACATCTTCGCTTCACGTATTGTTTCGTGCTCAATTCCATCAACACTTGTCGTTGTCACAAACGTCTGCACTTTCCCACGTATTGTGTTTAATAAATGCGATTGGCGATAGTCGTCTAGCTCAGACAAAACATCATCGAGCAGTAAAATCGGCGCTTCGCCAGTCTCTTGCTGAATTAATTCAATCTCCGCAAGCTTTAATGATAAAGCGGTTGTACGCTGTTGCCCTTGTGAGCCGTATGTTTGTACATCATAGCCATTTACAAAAAATGCTAAGTCATCACGGTGGGGACCAACGAGCGTCACACCGCGCTCAAGTTCTCGTTGTTTTTGTTCGTCTAACTTTTGCAATAAATGTTCGCACATTTGCTGCTCTGTAAAATCTCGCTCCAATCCGCTAACAGGACGATATTTAATCTCGAGCTTTTCAAGTTCTCGTGATATACCGAAATGAATCGGATCTGCCCATTGTTGCAAAAGCTCCATAAATTCAAAGCGTTTACGAATCACTTTCACAGCCGCCGCTACATACTGCTCCGTATAAATCGAGAACAGTGTTTCATCCAACTTTTTACCGCGACTATCTTTTAATAAATGATTACGCTGCTTTAATATTTTTTGAAACGTCACAAGATCGTGTAAATAGACCGGAGAAATTTGCCCAATCTCCATATCTAAAAAACGTCTTCTAACTTGTGGACTGCCTTTTACGACCGTTAAATCTTCAGGTGCAAACATGACAACATTCATTTGTCCGATATAGTCGCTTAGACGACTTTGCTCTAAGTGATTGACCTTCGCTTTTTTACCTTTTTTCGAGATGATAAATTCAAGCGGAAGGCGACCATATTTCTTTTGAATGTCACCTTCTATTTTACCATAGTCTGTGTCCCATCGTATCAATTCTTTCTCGTTTGATGTTCGATGAGATTTTGCCATCGCAAGCACATAGATGGCTTCCATGACATTCGTTTTACCTTGCGCATTTTGCCCGATGAAAACATTGATTTCTTTAGAAAATGTTAGTTCTTCTGTATCGTAATTTCGATAATTTGTTAACTTCAGACGTTCAATGTACATTGGCTACTCTCCAGTAACAATTTCGAAGCGGCCTTCTCCAGGAATATCAACTTCATCGCCAATATACAATTTACGTCCTCGACGGTCTTCTAATTCCTCGTTGACATACACTTCATATTCTTGTAAAAACCATTTTGCTTGACCGCCTGAACTAATAATATCCGCTAATTTTAAAAATTGTCCTAGCGTAATAAACTCATCTTTGATTTTAATTTGATTCAATTTTTTCATCCTCTTCAATTTTGCTCATTATTACTATATTGTACCGAAATTTTGGCTAGAAGTAAAAGAAGCTGAAGTTATTCACAGCGTGCCTTTTTCTCTATTGAAAAAACGAGGACTCAGACTCCCATCCATTCTTGTCGGAGGGGGAGTAGAGTCCTCGTTTTTGTTAAAGTTATCCACATATTGTGGATAAGGCTGTTAATAAGTTCGAACTGGTAAGATTAATTGTAAAATAGCATCGTCATGGACAGAACGTAAAATGAACGGACGCATTGCACCTGTGAATTGAATCACTACTTCTTGGCCATCAATGGCTTTTAGCGCGTCCATCATAAATTTCGCACTAAATGAAATGCGTAAATCATCGCCTTCAAATACTTCAACTGGAATTTGTTCTTCTACTTTACCTACTTCAGGTGAGTTAGAAGAAATTTCGATTGTTTGGTTATCCACAATTGATAAACGGACCACATTGTTACGGTCGCCACGTGCAAGTAATGACGCACGGTCGATCGCTTGTAATAATTCTTTACCGTTTAGTTTAATTGTTGTTTGGTATTCTTCTGGAATTAAACGAGATGTGTCAGGGTAGTTGCCTTCTAATAAACGAGAATAGAACACAACATCATTTGTTTTAAAGACAACTTGCTGTGCATTTAAATAAATATCCACAGATGTTTGATCATCTGGTAGGACTTTACTTAGTTCATTTAAGCTTTTCCCTGGAATTGCAACGCCTGTCATATTCGTTGGTAAATTATCTAAAGCTACTTTACGACGAGCAAGACGGTGACTATCTGTTGCAACGCAAACTAAATCTTTGTCTTTTACTTGCCAGTTTACGCCTGTTAATACGGGACGAGATTCACTTGCTGATACCGCAAATACAGTTTCACGAATAATTTGTTTTAATAAATCCGCTGCTAAAGTGAATTGGCTATCATTCGTTACATCTGGTGTCATTGGATATTCAGAAGCATCTAAGCCGATTAAATGGAAATCTGATTTTCCTGAACGAATACGTGTTTCATAGCTATCTGCTACTTCAATCTCAACATCGTTTGTAGGAAGCTTACGAACGATTTCATTAAACATGCGTGCCTGTAACACGATTGAACCTGGTTCTGTTACATGGATTAACTCTTCACCATCTTTTTCAGCTGGAATGAATGCCTGGATTGTAATATCTGCATCACTCCCTGTTAAAGCTAGTCCATCTTTAGTGGCATCTAATTTAATCCCAGTCAAAATAGGAATCGTTGTTTTTGAACTTACAGCTTTTAAAACGTCATTTACACCATTTAATAAATGGTCACGTTGGATATCAAATTTCATGTAATAAGACCTCTCTTATATTATATATATATTTAGTATTTAAAGAAGAAATAATAGTAGGGCCTGTGGATACTGTGGATAAGTGCCTTCAAGCACTGGTATATCAACAATCCACCTGTGGATAAACTGTGGATAACTCTGTGGATAACTTAGTGACTTATCCACAGGTTAAAAACAGCTTATGACTGGCCTAATGTAATCTTAATCTGTTTCACATCTTCTTGTAAAAGAATATCTTCTTTTAAGAGTGAACTGATTTTTTCATGTGCGTGTAAAACTGTCGTGTGATCTCGACCACCAAATTCATCACCAATTTTCGGCAGTGAATTATCGGTCAATTCACGCGATAAATACATCGCAACTTGACGAGGAAATGCGATAGTTTTCGTACGTTTTTTAGACGCAAATTCATCGATTTCAATATGATAATGTTCGCCAACAGAGCGTTTAATATCCCCAATATTAAGTGAGCTTGGTGCCCCCTCCTGAATGATACTTTTCAGCGCACGTGCCGCCACATCAGGTGTGATGGTCTCCCCTACTAATGAAGAGTAGGCGACAACACGCGTTAAAGCACCTTCAAGTTCACGAATATTTGAATCAATTTGATTCGCAATATATAGCATGACCTCATTTGGCACTGTCAGTTTATCTGCAATGGCTTTTTTGCGTAAAATCGCAATACGCGTCTCTAAATCAGGAGGCGCAATATCCGTAATCAAACCCCATTCAAAGCGTGAGCGTAAGCGGTCTTCTAATGTAGGAATTTCCTTTGGTTGTCGATCACTTGAAATAACGATTTGTTTTGATTCTTCGTGAAGGGTATTAAAGGTGTGGAAAAACTCTTCCTGTGTAGATTCTTTCCCCGCTAGGAACTGAATATCATCAATTAATAGCACATCTACTTTGCGGTATTTGTTGCGGAATTCTTCGGTTTTATTGTCACGAATCGAGTTAATAAACTCGTTTGTGAATTTCTCAGAAGATAAGTAAACGACCTTTGCACTTGGGTTATGCTCTAATACGTAATGCCCGATAGCATGCATTAAATGCGTTTTCCCAAGTCCAACGCCGCCGTAAATAAATAGGGGGTTGTAGGCCTTTGCAGGTGCTTCAGCTACAGCAAGTGATGCTGCATGTGCAAAGCGATTACCCGAACCAATAACGAATGTATCGAATGTATTTTTCGTATTTAACATCGTTGCCTGGTCAAATATCGGCTCTTCTTCCTCTTTTTTCTCTTTAGGTTTAGGTTTCATTGGTTTCGATTCAAAATCCTCTAGGTCGGCATCTTGCTGCACGATAAAGCGAATTTGTAATGATTCGCCCGTTAATTCCTCTAATATAGATGAAATCAACGTTACATAGTGATTCTCTAACCATTCACGACCGAATGAGTTCGGTGCAACAACGGTTACAGCATCACCAGTATAAGCAAGAAGCTTTGTAGATTTAAGCCAAGTTTCAAAGCTTGGTTTAGAGATTTTTTCTTTCGCTTCAGATAAAACCTTTTCCCATAGTTCATCTAAGTGATCCAAGCTGGCTTCTCCCTTTCTTAAAAAAATATTGTGTGAGAAAATACCACACAATATGGTTCAGTGCATGTATGTTATCCACACTATCCACAAGCAAAAAAAAAACTATCCACACCCTGTGGATGAAAGTTATCCACAGCCTGTGGATAGTGTGGATAAGTTTTGTATATAAAAAGTTATCCACAAGGTTATGCACAGATAGCATACCAAGAAATCGTTATTAAATCAATAGTTTGAAGTACTTATCCACAGAATGTATATTTATACACAAGCAAGTTATGCACACCCTGTGGATTTGTGGATAACCTGTGGATAAGTGCTGTGTATAACTTTTTTACTGAAAAATATTATCCACAGAGTTATCCACTGTTCTTGTGGAAAAGTGAGACGGAATGTGACTAACTTTACCACAGAAAATAATGCATTGCACTCCCCTATTTTCAGAAACATTTTAATAAACAAACTTGACAATAGATAGGAGAAACCACTATAATAGCAAGGACTGTCTGTAATGAATTTTTTTTAATAGACTTTCATGTAGTAGGAGGTGTATATAATGAAACGCACATACCAACCAAAAAACGTAAACACAGCAAAGTGCACGGATTCCGCGCACGTATGTCTACTAAAAACGGTCGCCGCGTATTAGCAGCTCGCCGTCGTAAAGGCCGTAAAGTTTTATCAGCATAAGTCCACTGACCAATTCAGTGGTCTTTTTTCTTTAAAGAGCTTGATCGAACAAGTTAAAAAGAGGAAGAAGATGAAAGGCGTTCCCAGTGGTCTGAATGGGAACGTCTTTCCGTACTATTACGACAAATTTCTTCTATATACAATAGAGGATAAAGCAGGTGCAAGAATGAAAAAAGAACGCAGAGTGAAGAAAAACGGCGATTTCCAAAAGGTGTTTAAAAAAGGGAAATCGTTCGCTAACCGTCAATTTGTTGTTTACTGTTTGGAAAAGCCACAGCAAACAGAATTTCGCATCGGGCTGTCAGTGAATAAAAAGCTAGGCAATGCCGTAGTGCGTAACCAAATCAAACGCCATATCCGTCAAGCGTTCCATGAACTGGATCAAGAATTGGCCCAGTCAATGGATTATGTCATTATCGCCAGAAAACCGGCGGCCACTATGGACTTTTTCGAAACAAAGAAAAGTCTGGAACATGTATTAAAAGTTGCGAAAGTTTTAAAAAGAACGGGTAGAGCAAAACACGTAAACCATGCTAAAATAAATTAAGATTTTCCCACAAAGTGGATAACTTTGTGGATAACTGGATGATGACCTGGAATTTAGGGGGGCTTTAACATGAAACAAGCAACTCAAATCGGCAAGACTGTGGATGAGGCAATCGACTTGGCGCTTAAAGAATTAAATTTAAGTTATGCACAGGTGGATATCTCAATCCTGCAACAACCGAAAAAAGGTTTTTTAGGACTTGGCGCGAAAAAAGCGCGTGTACTTGTCACTGAAAAAGAGTTATCCCCTACCCCAACTGTGGACAAACCACAGGATGTTGTGGAGAGTGTGGATAACCAGGCCGACATATCCACAGATATTGTGGATACAGTGGATAACTCAGTGGATAATGTGGATAACACTTCAGAAAAGTCTGAAAGTTTTCCACAACCAGTGGATAACTCGGTGGATAACTCACAACCAGCGCCAGAAATTATCGAAAAAACGCCAAAGCGCCGCGATAATTCTAAAACAATTGCTGCAGTACAAGAGTACTTATACACAGTAGCTGCTGGTATGGGCATCGATGATTTGACGATGGATGTGGAAGAAAAAAAAGGCAAACTGTTGTTAATTAATTTGAAAAGCGAAAAAGCAGCTCTATTAATTGGCAAGCGTGGACAAACATTAAATTCTTTACAACAATTAACGCAATTAGTCATTTATAAACACACAAATCATTTTCTTATGGTAGAATTGGATGTGGAAAATTATCGTAATCGCCGCGAAGAATCACTTGTTGATTTTGCGAATAATATGGCGGATAAAGCAGTGCGTACGCGCAAGGCAGTCGTGCTTGAACCTATGCCATCGGCGGAGCGAAAAGTCGTCCATCATGCGTTGTCAAAACGTTTGGACGTTGATACATTTTCAGAAGGCGAAAATAATCGCCGTCACTTAGTGATCGAACCAGTTTTATAACGTTTAATAAGGATTGTGAAAGAGTCCTTCTCATATTTTTGAGAAGGGCTTTTATTATTGTATGGAGGAAAATTTTTCCTTCAAACAGCTCGCTATAACGTGAGCGTAGAATATGTTAGAATCAACAGTTAGGAAATTACTTATTCACATGTGGATAACTATTTAGGAGGGAATCTTTTATGGAGTTTGATACAATTGCTGCGATTTCAACCCCTATGGGTGAAGGTGCGATTGCTATCGTACGCTTAAGTGGTGATGAGGCAGTTGCAATTGCCGATAAAATCTTTCATTCACCAAGTGGCAAAAAATTAGTGGACCAAGCGTCGCATACAATTCATTATGGCCATTTAAAGGAAGTCGACACAGGAGAAATCGTCGAGGAAGTGATGTTGTCATTAATGAAGGGTCCTAAAACATTTACGCGTGAAGATGTTGTCGAAATTAACTGTCACGGTGGGCTTGTAACAGTTAATCGCGTACTACAGTTAGTCCTTCGTAATGGTGCGCGCATGGCAGATCCAGGAGAATTTACGAAACGTGCCTTTTTAAATGGCCGTATTGACCTTTCTCAAGCAGAAGCTGTAATGGATTTAATTCGTGCAAAAACAGACCGCGCGATGAATGTCGCACTTGGTCAAATGGACGGTAAATTATCACGCTTAGTGAAATCACTCCGCCAAAAGATTTTAGAAGTTTTAGCTCAAGTTGAGGTAAATATCGACTACCCAGAGTATGACGACGTCGAAGAAGTGACGATTCCGTTAATGCTTGAAAACTGCGGTTGGGTAGAATCGGAAATTACGAAACTTTTAAATACATCTTCACAAGGTAAAATTTTACGTGAAGGTTTATCAACGGTCATTTTAGGCCGTCCAAATGTCGGTAAATCATCCCTTTTAAATAATTTAGTGCAAGAAAATAAAGCAATCGTGACAGATGTTGCGGGGACAACTCGTGATATTATTGAGGAATACGTCAATGTTCGCGGCGTACCACTTCGTCTTGTCGATACGGCTGGTATTCGTGAAACGGAAGATATCGTTGAACGAATCGGTGTAGAGCGTTCGCGTGAAGCACTGCGCGATGCCGATTTAACTTTATTGTTAATGAACTATAATGAAGTGCTATCTCCAGAGGATGAGCGCTTGTTTGAAACGGTACAAGATATGAACTATATCGTCGTCGTGAATAAAACAGACCTTGAACAAAATATTGATTTAGACCGTATTAAAGAACTCGCGGCCGGTCATGAAGTAATTACGACGTCGATTTTACAAGACGAGGGCATCGAGCAACTCGAGGAAGCCATCGCGCGTCTATTCTTCTCTGGTCAAGTGGAAGCGGAAGACCCAACTTATGTGTCAAATGCGCGCCACATCGCCCTACTTCACCAAGCGAAGGACCGCATTCGCGATGCCATCGATGCTGCTGAAGCAGGTGTTCCTGTGGATATGATTCAAATGGATTTAACACGCTCTTGGGAAATTCTCGGTGAAATTATTGGGGAAACAGTACAAGATGAATTAATCAATCAGCTGTTCTCTCAATTCTGTTTAGGTAAATAATAAATTCGAAAATAGAGAGGAAGTATATGAGTCATGCAAACTCATGAAGCAGGAACGTTTGATGTTATCGTTGTCGGTGCTGGTCACGCAGGTGTAGAATCTGCATACGCTTCAGCACGTATGGGCGCAAAAACATTAATGCTAACAATTAATTTAGATATGATCGCCTTTATGCCATGTAATCCATCTGTCGGGGGTCCTGCAAAAGGGATTGTCGTACGTGAAATCGATGCGATGGGCGGAGCGATGGGTAAAATCATCGATAAAACGCACATTCAAATGCGTATGCTAAACACTGGTAAAGGCCCTGCTGTGCGTGCATTACGTGCGCAAGCAGATAAATTCCAATACCAACACGCAATGAAACAGCTACTTGAACAACAAGATGATTTAATGATCCGCCAAGGTATGGTTGAGGAGTTAATGGTTGAAGATGGAAAAGTAGTCGGTGTCATTACGCAAACAGGTGACATTTACCGTGCGAAAACCGTCGTGATTACAACGGGTACATTCCTACGTGGTGAAATCATTATTGGGGATTTAAAATATTCTTCAGGTCCAAACAACCAACAACCATCAATCAAATTAGCCGACAACTTAAAAGAATTAGGCTTTGACTTAGTACGCTTTAAAACAGGTACACCACCTCGCGTCAATAGTAAAACGATTGATTACTCAAAAACAGAAATTCAACCAGGGGATCCAGAACCACGTGCATTCAGCTTTGAAACAACTGAATTCATTACAGACCAAATCCCTTGCTGGTTAACTTATACTAGCGAAGAAACACATAAAATCATTAACGATAACCTAGATCAATCACCAATGTATACAGGTGTGATTGTAGGTACAGGTCCTCGTTATTGCCCATCAATTGAAACAAAAATCGTTCGTTTTGCTGACAAACCTCGTCACCAACTATTCCTAGAACCAGAAGGTCGTAATACGGAAGAAGTTTATGTACAAGGGTTATCAACAAGCCTACCAGAGCACGTACAACGTAAAATGCTTGAATCAATTCCTGGCTTAGAAAAAGCAGAAATGATGCGTGCTGGTTACGCAATCGAGTACGATGCGATTGTACCGACTCAATTATGGCCAACACTTGAAACAAAACGTATCCAAAACTTATACACAGCTGGACAAATTAATGGTACTTCAGGTTATGAAGAAGCGGCTGGTCAAGGGATGATGGCTGGTATCAACGCAGCAGCTCGCGCCCTAGGTAAAGAGGAAATCATTTTAAACCGTTCAGAAGCATACATCGGTGTATTAATCGATGACCTTGTGACAAAAGGAACAAATGAACCTTACCGCCTACTAACTTCTCGCGCCGAGTACCGCCTATTATTACGTCATGATAATGCGGATATGCGTCTAACTGAAAAAGCGTATAAAGCGGGTCTTGTATCAGCAGAGCGCTTCGAAAAATTTGAAGCGAAAAAAGCGCTAGTAGATGCCGAAATAAAACGTTTACGCGAGTTTGGTATTAAACCACGTCTTGTAAACGAACAACTGACAGCACTAGGTAGTAGCCCATTAAAAGATGGTATTCACGGTACGGATTTATTAAAACGTCCTGAGCTTGATTATAGCTTCGTTGCAGAAGTAACAGATGCACCAGAGCTTGATGAAGAAGTAACTGAACAAGTTGAAATTCAAGTGAAATATGAAGGCTATATCGAAAAAGCAATGCAACAAGTAGAGAAAATGAAAAAAATGGAAACAAAACGTATTCCAGAAAACATTGACTACGATGCCATCAGCGGTATTGCTTCAGAAGCAAAAGAAAAATTAAAAGAAGTTCGCCCATTATCGGTTGCACAAGCATCTCGTATTTCAGGTGTAAACCCTGCCGATATTTCAATTTTACTTGTGTATATTGAACAAGGTAAAATCGCGAAAATTCATTAATCAACCAAAATAATCCACAGCCTGTGGATTATTTTGTGGATAAAAGGAGAAAACGATGAACGAACAGCAATTTTTCGATGCATTAAAAGAAAAAGGCATTGAGTTATCCACAGAACAACTTCAGCAGTTTAAAACATATTTCGAAACATTAGTAGAATGGAACGAAAAAATGAATCTAACTGCTATCACTGATTTAGAATCGGTTTATTTAAAACACTTTTATGATTCAATCAGCGCAGCATTCTACGTTGATTTCGCAAAAGTAACGACTCTTTGTGACGTTGGCGCTGGCGCTGGCTTCCCAAGTATCCCAATTAAAATTTGTTTCCCACATCTTCACATCACGATTGTGGATTCATTAAATAAACGTATCCAGTTCCTCAATCACCTAAGCAAAGAGCTAGGCTTATCTCATGTGAATTTTGTGCATTCACGCGCTGAAGATTTCGGTCGTAATCCACAATATCGCGAGCAATTTGACTTAGTGACAGCACGTGCCGTTGCGCGTATGTCTGTGCTATCAGAGCTTTGTGTACCACTTGTCAAAGAAGGCGGCCAATTTGTCGCAATGAAAGCTGCTAGTGGCGAAGATGAAGTGAAGGATGCGAAAAAAGCATTAACAACACTTGGTGTAAAACTTGATGAAGAGCATCATTTCTTATTACCAGTAGAAGAAAGTGATCGTGTGATTTTCACGTTTAATAAAGTGAAAGCAACACCGAAAAAGTACCCTCGTAAACCGGGTGTACCGAATAAATCACCTATTCAATAAGCCTTAAAAAGAATCGTACAATGGTACGATTCTTTTTTTGTGTGTTACGTCATGAAAACGAGCAAATGGGAGTCGGACTTTCTTTTTTCCACACTTAGTCATGTATTTTTGAGGGAAATTCACTATAATGGTAAGTAGCAAATATCGAAAAAGGTGGTGCTCGTAAATGAGAAGTGCTTTTTCACGATTTTTTGGTAGTAGCGACCAGACGCCAACTAAAAATCATGAATCAGTAGTACAGCTTCCAATGGATAAAATTCAACCGAATCGCTATCAACCGCGAACGATTTTTGATAGTGGCAAATTAGCAGAGCTTGCGCAAACAATTGAGTCCCATGGCGTGATTCAGCCGATTGTTGTGCGTGAGGTAGAGGACGGGATTTTTGAAATTATCGCAGGAGAGCGTCGTTATCGTGCGATGCAATCCTTAAATTGGACAGAGGCACCTGCAATTATTCGTGAAATGAGCGAACGTGAAACGGCATCGATTGCGTTGATTGAAAACTTACAGCGCGAAGAATTGACGGCGATTGAGGAGGCCCATGCATATCAATCATTACTTGAAATGCATGAGCTGACACAAGGTGCGCTTGCAGAAAAACTAGGAAAAGGTCAATCAACGATTGCGAATAAACTGCGCCTGTTGAAGTTGCCGCAGGAAATCCAAGACGCGATTTTAAATCGCCAAATTTCTGAGCGTCATGCACGCGCCCTTATTCCGTTGAAAGATGAAGCGCAGCGTCTACTACTTTTCAATGAAACATTAGAAAAAGATTATAATGTGCGTCAGTTGGAGCAACGTATTGAACAACTGACTAAAGCAGATAAAAAGCCGAAGAAAAAGCGTGTGCGTCGTATCGTTAATAAAGACGTACGCATCGCGCTTAATACGATTCGTGAATCGGTGTCGGTTATTCATGATAACGGCATTGCGATTGATACGCAGGAAGAAGAGAACGATGATTACTTCCAAGTAACGGTACGCATCGCGAAAAAGAAATCAAAATAACAACGTAGCGATGATGCCAGAAATGGTTTTGTCATCGCTATTTTTTTTGCGCATTTTTCTCCTGCATTCACGATAACCTCAGGAAGCGGGTTTTAGATACGACATATTTTTGGATATGCGTCAGAGCTATGTATATAGGGCTGTAAATCTAGTGATTATTTTGCCAGAACGCCCTTTTTCAAATATATTTATTAATTCTGTGGTGATAGTTACGATAACTTTGTACAGATGATGAATAAAAACGGGCAAAAAACACCCCATACGGGCCGATTTTGAACCCGTTTTGCGTTATTTCGGGAACCTTTTTGCCTTTGTAACATCAAATCGGAGTTTGTATTTGTCGCTTTTTATAAAAACTGAATAAATGACAGTGCAGCGCGATTGTACAAACTATTTGTGCAAAAAACACCCCTCGGAGAAGCCGAAAGGGCGATTTTTCACTTATTTTGGGGTAGTTGAGGACATATTTTATAATTAAAAATAGTAACGATATGAGGAAAAATAGTGAATAAAAATTTTCATTGACAGACTTTTGCGGGATACTTATTAATCTGTCCTTTTTTCGTAAGTGAAATGGCTTGCTTTGGCACTTATTTTAAACTATGTTGTAGTCAAAACACGCTTTCTAAGGTGAGGGGCTATTTCTGATAAACGATTTCGTGACATTTTTTATGTTCTGAAATAAGAAATTTTAGGATATCTGTTACACTAAAGGAAATGCATGAAAGGGGGAATCATTGTGGAGGAGACATTTATTGATGTAGCAGATGGCGATATTGTGGAAAATATAGCGGTGCGAAAAATCCGACCAAATCCGTTTCAGCCTCGTCGTATTTTTAATGAGGAGGCGCTTGAAGAATTATCACAATCGATTAAAGAGCACGGGATTTTGCAGCCGATTATCTTACGAAAAACCGGTAACTTCTATGAGATTGTTGCAGGGGAACGACGCTTTCGTGCAACGAAAAAAGCTTTGATTCCTGAAATTCCAGCGGTTGTGCGTAACTACGATGACCGCGAAATGATGGAGCTTGCGACGCTTGAAAATTTACAGCGTGAAGATTTGACGCCGATTGAAGAGGCGGAATCGTATCGTAAGCTGATGGATGCGCTAAATATGACGCAGGAAGTACTTGCAGAGAGACTCGGTAAGAGTCGTTCATACATTGCTAATCATGTGCGCCTATTAACGCTACCAGAGGATATTCAAAAGATGGTAGATCGCGGCGAATTGTCGATGGGGCATGGTCGCGCATTAATCGGTATTAAGCGAAAAAATATTATTCCGATTGTGGCGAAAAAAGTTGTCGACCAGCAGATGAATGTCCGTCAGCTAGAGAGTTATGTACATGCGCTAAATAAAGATGTTTCACGTGTAACTAAAAAGAAATCGGTTAAAAACTTGTACTTGGACGAGGCGGCGACAGAACTGCGCGATTATCTAGGTACAAGCGTATCGATTAAGTCATCAAAAAATAAAGGGAAAATTGAAATCGACTTTTTCTCAGACGAAGATTTGGAGCGTATTATCAATTTATTAAAAGAACGCGGGGAATAGAGAGTGATTTTACTAGGTTCATTAATTAATGGCGCACTCATTTTACTTGGAGGGTTTATTGGTCGTCTGCTGCAAAATATTCCAGATCGCGTCAAAGAGACGGTCATGCTTGTCATTGCACTAGCAATTGTTGTGCTTGGTGTGCAAATGGGGATTCAGAGCGATAATTTTATTATTGTCATGGTAAGTCTCGTGTTTGGGACCATTATCGGCGAGTTAATTGACATTGATGGAATGCTGAACCGACTTGGTCAATGGATGGAAGGCAAGCTCGATGGTGGTAAGCTATCAAATAAAGAGGCGAATAAAGGAAGTCTTGCGCAGGGCTTTGTGACAGGAACCTTGATTTTTGTTATTGGTTCGATGAGTATTATTGGAGCGCTTGATGGTGGTTTACGTAACGACCATTCAGTATTAATTACAAAGGGAATCATCGATGGTTTTACAGCGATGATATTAGCGTCAACAATGGGTGTTGGTGTGTTGATAGCGGCAATACCAACTGTGCTATATGAAGGGCTTATTGCGATTTTTGCAGGCTTCATTAGTGCATTTATTCCGCAGGAGGCACTTGATTTATTTTTAAAGCAATTAACAGCGACAGGTGGGATTATGATTGCGGCCATTGGATTGAATATGCTTGGCTTAACGAAAATACGCGTAGCGAATACGTTGCCGGCGATTCCAGTTGTGGCAATTATTGTCGCAATTATGTACGTTCTCTAAATTCCGCATAAAATCAATCGAAATTGCGACGTATTTTGACTATAATGAATGATAGACAAAACAGCTATTTACGTTTCGTAGATGGCTGTTTTCAATATGAAGAAGAGGAGACGACTTATGTTACAGAATGCATATGATACGGTGATGAATTATATCATCGATGAAAAAATGTGGATTACACTTGGCGTAAACTCGTTGAAAATTATTAGCATTATTCTTGGTGCGATGATTATCGTCCGTATTGCACGCGCTGCGATTACAAAAACGTTTACGATGCGTGTGAGTCTAACTGACAAGCTACAAGTTGGCGGCTATAAAACGTATAATGCAGATCGTCGTTATCGAACGGTACTTCGTCTATTGAAGAGTATTGTTGGGTATGTCGTGTACTTTATCGCAGGCGTGGCCTGTTTATCGGTTGTTGGCATTAACATCACCGGTTTAATTGCCGGTGCTGGGGTTGTTGGTTTAGCAATCGGTTTTGGTGCGCAAAGCTTAGTGAAAGATGTCATTACAGGATTTTTTATTATTTTCGAGGATCAATTTGGTGTAGGAGATTATATTCGTTTAACGAATATTGAAGGAACCGTACTTGAAATTGGTCTGCGTACGACGAAAATTAAAGGAGCGGGTGGCGAAATTAATATTGTGCCAAACGGTTCAATTACTGAAGTTATCAACTATTCGATTAATAACTCAACAGCAATTATCGATGTCAGTGTGGCGTATAGCTCAGACATTAATAAAGCTGAGGAGCTCATTATAGATTATTTACGTACATTACCTCAAAAGGATGAAAATATCGTTGGAGAACCGACACTTCTAGGTGTGCAAAGTGTCGTTGGCGCAGAAGTGGTTTTACGAATTTCTGTTGAAACATTGCCGATGCAGCATTTTGGTATCTCACGTATGATTCGCCGCGATGTGAAGGAGATGTTTGATGCAAATGGTATTGACATTCCGTATCCGAAAATGATGGTTTATGAGCGTGAAGCAACACCGATTTCAGAGGAGGGCGAAGAGTAGTGGAAGCGAAAACGTATAAGTTAAATGATGTCGTCGAAATGAAAAAGCAACATCCATGTGGCACAAATGCATGGAAAATTATTCGCTTAGGTGCAGATATCCGCATTAAATGTACAGGTTGCCAGCATAGTGTGCTGATTCCTCGTCGCGAGTTTGAGAAGAAATTAAAAAAAGTGCTTATTGAGGCACCAGAACAATAATAGACTTTTACGTGCTGAAAAATTATAATAGACAGGTTAAACACGTAGGAACAATTTGAAAGGTTGTGGATGAACATGGCTTTAACAGCCGGTATCGTAGGTTTACCTAACGTAGGGAAATCAACATTATTTAACGCAATTACAAAAGCAGGCGCGCTTGCAGCGAACTATCCGTTTGCAACAATCGACCCAAACGTAGGAATCGTAGAAGTGCCAGATGCTCGTTTAGATAAATTAACTGAATTAGTAGAACCAAAGAAAACAGTGGCAACTTCATTTGAATTCACTGACATCGCTGGTATTGTACAAGGTGCTAGCCAAGGTGAAGGTTTAGGGAATAAATTCTTATCTCATATTCGTGAAGTAGATGCGATTACACAAGTTGTACGTTGCTTCGAAGATGAAAACATCACACATGTTGCAGGTAAAGTAGACCCACTTAGCGACATCGAAGTAATCAACTTAGAATTAATTCTTGCCGATTTAGAATCAGTTGACAAACGCTATGCGAAAGTAAGTAAATTAGCGAAACAAAAAGATAAAGAGTCAATGGAAGAAGCAGCTGTGCTTGAAAAAGTAAAAGAAGCATTCGCAAACGAAATGCCAGCTCGCTCAGTTGACCTAAGTGATGAAGAGAAAAAAATCATCAAAGGCTTAAGTCTATTAACGCTAAAACCAGCATTATACGTAGCAAATGTTGCAGAAGATGAAGTAGCAGACGCTGACAACAATAAGTACGTGCAACAAGTACGTGACTACGCTGCAAAAGAAGGCGCTGAAGTAATCGTTGTTTGTGCGAAGATTGAAGAAGAAATCGCGCAATTAGATGACGATGAAAAAGCAATGTTCTTAGAAGAGCTTGGTATCGAAGAATCAGGTTTAGATAAATTAATCAAAGCGGCATACAGCCTACTTGGTTTAGCTACTTACTTCACTGCAGGTGTACAAGAAGTACGCGCATGGACATTCCGTAAAGGCATGAAAGCACCACAATGTGCCGGCGTTATCCACTCTGATTTCGAACGCGGGTTCATCCGTGCCGAAACGATTTCATTTGAGGACCTAGTTGCTTACGGTTCAAAACCAGCCGCAAAAGAAGCGGGTCGCCTTCGTCTTGAAGGGAAAGAATACGTTGTACAAGATGGCGACGTAATGGAATTCTTATTTAACGTTTAATCAAAAAAGGACACGGCCTTAGCTGGCGGTGTCCTCTTTTTTTTCGACTGGATGAAGTGTATATAGATGGAGCCGTGGAAATTTCTCATCATCTTTTACAAGGCAGTTTTTCGGATATTTTAACAGTCCGGCATACATCGCAAAGTCACCCACTGCGCCAGCGATTAGCCAAGCACCTGCTAGCACGAGCATCTGACTTTGAAGCCAGAAGCCTAAAATGACGGGTACGACCCCCGTTAGCCAAAATGGGAGTAACAGCGCCTTTCGCATCACAGCGTTTGGAAGTAACTCCGTCGTTGTGGCATAGGCAATGCCCATTTTTAAATTAACGCCGTATTTAAGCGATGATAAGGGCACACGTCCAAAGAGTACAAAGCCGATGAGATGGCAGATCTCATGGAGCACAATTAAGAGCATATAGAGTCCAGCAAATAATAAAAGATCGACTAAAAAGCGCCATGATTCAAAATGATTGGTAAAACCAAAAAAGTAGACATAGATGCCAACTAAAATGACCGATGCACCGATTGTGACCCATAAATTTTGCTTGCCTACTTCGTGCATATCTAGCTCGATAACAGCGAATTTTACTGGTTCTCGCATGACCCCACCTCCTAACCTTTAGTATTGCAAAACGTTCATAAAATAGCGAATAATAATCGTTGCGAACAAAAGTCGAATATGGTAGTATTTAAAGATGTGAGTAGTACACGTTACTAACTCTCCTTGCCTATCTACGGTAGGTAGGCCAAAGACCATGAGGAGGTGCAAATACAAATGCGCAAATACGAATTAATGTACATCATTCGTCCAAACATCGAAGAAGAAGCTAAAAAAGCTCTAGTTGAACGTTTCAACGAAATCTTAACTTCTAACGGTGCTGAATTAGTTGAATCTAAAGATTGGGGCAAACGTCGTCTTGCTTACGAAATCAATGACTTCCGTGAAGGTTTCTACCAAATCATGAAAGTTAATGCTCCAACTGAAGCTATCAACGAATACACTCGTCTAGCTAACATCAGCGAAGACATCATCCGTCACATCGCTGTACGCGAAGAAGAAAAATAATCAGTTATAATATATAAAGTAAGGAGGTTGTATTCTGATGATTAACAATGTCGTATTAGTCGGTCGCTTAACAAAAGACCCTGAACTTCGCCAGACACAATCTGGTGTTGCTGTAGCTCGTTTCACACTTGCTGTAAACCGTCCTTTTTCTAGCCAAAATGGTGAAAAACAAGCGGACTTCATTAGCATCGTTGTTTGGCGCAAACAAGCGGAAAACTGTGCACAATTCCTGCACAAAGGAAGCTTAGCGGGCGTTCAAGGACGTATCCAAACAGGTAGCTATGAAGGCCAAGACGGTAAACGTGTCTACACGACAGAGGTGATCGCTGATAACGTTCAGTTCCTAGAACCGAAAAACGCTAACAGCAATTATCAACAAGGTCAAGGTGGTTTCCAACAACAAGGTGGATACCAACAACAGCCTTATAATGGCGGCAATCAAAACCAATTTGGTGGCAACCAGTTCGGTAATTCTCAACAAGGCGGTTATCAACAACCATCTTATCAACAGAATCAGCCAACTAATCAAAACTACACAAACATGAATGAGGATCCTTTTGCAACACCAACTGACAACAAAAAAGTTGATGTGTCTGAAGACGATCTTCCATTCTAATTTTAAGAAGGAGGGAAATTGAACATGGCACCACGTCGAGGAGGCCGCAAACGCCGTAAAGTTTGTTATTTCACATCTAATAACATCAAACACATCGATTATAAAGATGTTGATTTATTAAAAAAATTCATCTCAGAACGAGGCAAAATCTTACCACGTCGCGTAACTGGTACTAGCGCTAAATACCAACGTAAATTAACTCTAGCTATCAAAACTGCACGTGTAATGGCTTTACTTCCATTCGTAGCTGAAGAAAAATAAGACACTGTTCTTAGAGAGACTAGGCATTCGCTTGGTCTCTTTTCTTATGCTCTTTTTTAAAGAAATAAGGTGTAATTTTACTTCCTATCGTACGATTTTAGGGACCAATGACCTCTGTCGTTTTTTTGTTAGGTACTATGAAACATGGTACAATGGGAAGATGAAATATTAAAAGTTTCTCTTAAAAAAGGAAGGTACAACATGCCAGAAAATCGTACGCGTCGCCTTACACATGGCGCGATGATGGTCGCTATTTTTACGGTGCTTCTTGCGGTATCTACATATATTCCGCTTACATCGATATTGATTACTTGGGCGCTACCATTACCAATTGCTTGGTATAGCGCAAAGTATAATATGAGCTCATCAGTTGCTGTAACAATTGCTGGGATTATGTTGTCATTTATCGTTGGAGGCGGCTTTTTAGCGCTACCAGTAGCCTTTATGTATGCTGTGATTGGCCTCGTGCTTGGGACGATGCTTCGTCTAAAGAAAAACAAGGCGACTATCTTTTTAGCAACCAGTGGCGCGATTCTTGCAACATTCGCCATCGTTTATTTTGCTTTTGTAAAAATCTTAAATATTAATATTATCCAGCAAACACTCGACCTCTCGATGCAATCATTTGATACATCACGTAAAATGATGGAGGCGTCGAATGTGCCTGCTGACCAGTTGGCAAGCTTTGAAAAACAGCTTGAGTTAATGGAGAAGACAGCTACGTATTTAGTACCTTCTCTACTCGTATTTGCGGTCCTTGGCATCGCATTTATTATTCTTGCAGTGAATTTGCCGCTGTTAAAACGTTTAAAACTAGAGGTGCCAAAATTTAAACCGTTTCGTTATATGCAGTTACCACGTTCGATTCTTTGGTATTACTTCATCGTTCTTATTATTTCGTTGTTTGTAAGACCAGAAGAGGGTACATATCTTTATGTGGCAATTTTAAACTTATCCTCTATTTTGACAATGCTATTGGCACTACAAGGCTTGTCACTGATTCACTTTTTCATTTTGGAAAAGGGAATGCCAAAAGGTGTGGTAGTGATCGCAACAATTATTGCGCTGCCGTTTTTACAGTTTGTTTCACTAATTGGCTTAGTGGATTTAGGATTTAATGTTCGTGGATTTATCACTGGTGAGACAAAGAAATAGGAGTTGATTTTTTGGATACTCTATTTAGAAAAAGGCCGGTTCGATATCCGCTCATCATCTTGTCATTGCTTGCGGTCATTAGCATCGTTGTTATCGTCATGAAATTCCCGATAATAGGTGCCATTTATGGAGTCGTTATTATTGTCGTACTAGCGATTGCATTTAAAGCTGAAAGTGAAGCATATGAGCAAACAGAGAAGCATATCGAACTCTTATCCTACAGACTAAAGGAAGTCGGGGAAGAGGCATTATTAGAAATGCCACTTGGGGTGTTATTAATAAATGATAATTTCCAGGTGGAATGGGCAAACCCATTTATGAAGCGTGTCATGCAGGTAGATACACTTGTAGGAATCGATTTACTAGAGATTTCTGAGGAACTACAGGCACTTGTAAAGCATGCGGATTTAAATGAAACGACGGTTACAATTAAAAATCGTCAGTATCAAACACTTTATAAACGCAATGAAAAGCTCTTATACTTCTTTGATATTACAGAGCAAGTTGAAATTGAAGAACTGTATTATGATGATCGGACGGTTATCGGGATTTTATTTATTGATAACTACGATGATATTACTGAAAATATGGACGATCAGCATAAGAGTCAAACGAATGCGCTTGTGACATCGCTTGTGAATCGCTGGGGAAATGCACATGATATTTACATTAAACGTATTTCCACAGATCGCTTTATTGCGATTATGAATGAGTCGATTTTACAACAGCTTGAGAAAAAGAAATTTGCGATTTTGGATGACATTCGCGAAGAAACAGCGCAGCAAAGTCTACCACTAACGCTAAGTATTGGTATCGGTGCGGGTTCGCCCTCTCTATCAGAGCTTGGTGAGCTTGCGCAGTCGAGTCTTGATTTAGTACTTGGGCGAGGTGGGGACCAGGTGGCGATTAAGCAGCCTGATGGTAAGGTGAAATTTTACGGCGGGAAAACAAACCCGGTTGAAAAACGTACGCGTGTGCGTGCACGTGTCATTTCCCATGCGCTACGTGATTTAATCCAAGATAGTGACCAAGTGTTTGTTATGGGACATAAAATGCCGGATATGGACGCGATTGGTGCGGCCATTGGTGTGCGTAAAATGGCCGATATGAATAATATAAACGGCTATGTGGTCATTGATTTTGATAATATCGACAACAGTACAACACGTCTGATGCGTGTCATTAAGGAAAAATCGGATTTATTCGATAAATTCTTAACGCCAGAGCAGGCGATGGAGCGTATGACGGAGAAATCATTATTAGTCATTGTCGATACGCATAAGCCGTCGATGACGATTGATGAGCGCTTATTAGAGCGTACCGATAAAGTCGTCGTTATCGACCATCACCGACGTGGTGAGGAGTTCGTTAATAGACCGATGCTTGTTTATATGGAGCCATATGCTTCATCAACAGCGGAACTTGTGACCGAATTACTCGAATATCAGCCAAAAAATGATAAACTAACTATGTTGGAAGCAACATCTCTTCTTGCGGGAATCATCGTTGATACGAAAAGCTTTACGCTTCGTACAGGGGCGCGTACATTTGAGGCTGCATCTTACCTTCGTACAAACGGCGCAGATACTGTGCTCGTGCAGAACTTACTGAAGGAAGATATGGATACGTATATTATGCGTTCAAAAATTGTCGAAACGGCAGAGATTTATCACAAGACGATTGCTATTGCTCGTGGGCAAGGGACAAAAGTATATAACTCAGTATTGATTGCACAAACAGCGGATATTTTATTGTCGATGCAAGGCATTTCCGCATCCTTTGTTGTCGCGCATCGTGCAGATGGCCGTATCGGTATTTCTGCACGTTCATTAGGGGATATTAATGTACAACTCGTAATGGAAGAGCTTGGCGGCGGTGGGCATTTAACGAACGCCGCAAGTCAGCTTGAAGCGGATACAATTGAAGAGGCAATGACACGCTTAAAAACAGCAATCGATCATGTAATAGAAGGGAGCTCGGAATAATGAAAGTTATTTTCTTAGAAGACGTAAAAGGTAAAGGTAAAAAAGGTGAAGTGAAAGAAGTATCGGATGGATACGCACGTAACGTTTTACTAAAACAAAAAAAAGCAGTTGAAGCAACAAGTGCTGAAATGGCGAAATTACGCGCTAACAATAAACGCGCTGAAGAAAACGCTGCACAAGAGCTTGAAGATGCAAAACAATTAAAAGAAACATTAGAAAAATTAACAATTGAATTAACAGCGAAACCAGGGAAAGATGGTCGCTTATTCGGTTCAATTACATCAAAACAAATTGCTGAACAACTGCAAAAAGATCACGGCATCAAAATCGATAAACGTAAAATGGATTTAAAAGATGCTATCCGTACATTAGGTGTAACGAAAGTGAACGTAAAATTACACCATGAAGTAACGGCTGTTCTTAAAGTACATGTTGCAGAAGAAGCGTAAGAAAGGGAGACGCGTATGAACGAAATGGACCGCGTCATGCCTCACAATGAGGAGGCGGAGCAATCTGTTATCGGTGCTATTTTCTTAGAGCCACAAGCACTTGTGACTGCATCGGAGGTATTGGTGCCAGAGGATTTCTATAATGCTGCACATAAGCTCATCTTTGAAACGATGCTCACATTGAACGACCAACGTACAGCGATTGATACAGTGACGGTAGCAGAAGAGCTATCGAACAAAAATATGCTGGATGATGTCGGTGGTATCATGTACATTACGGAAATTGCGAGTGCGGTACCAACTGCAGCAAACGTCGCGTTTTACGCAAGCATTGTTGCGGAAAAATCGGTACTACGTCGCTTAATTCGTACCGCTACAAAAATCGTTGAAGATGGCTATACGCGTGAGGATGAAGTCACTGAGCTTTTAGGCGAAGCGGAGAAGCAAATCATGGAAGTGGCGAGCCGTAAAAACTCGTCTGACTTCAAGCACATCAAGGGTGTTCTTGTAGAAACGTATGACCATGTGGAGCAACTTCAAAACCGCCAAGGAGATATCACAGGGATTCCAACAGGCTTCCGAGATTTAGATAAGTTAACGGCAGGATTTCAGCGTGGCGATTTAATTATCGTTGCGGCACGTCCATCGGTAGGTAAAACGGCGTTTGCGCTAAATGTAGCACAGGCGGTTGGTACAAAAACCGATGAAAATGTCGCCATCTTCTCACTAGAGATGGGTGCAGAACAACTTGTTATGCGTATGCTTTGTGCAGAAGGAAATATTGATGCACAGGTGCTGCGTACGGGTGCACTAACGACAGAAGACTGGGGTAAATTGACGCTTGCGATGGGTGCACTATCGCGTGCGGGCATTTACATTGATGATGCGGCTGGCATTCGTATAAATGATATACGAGCAAAATGTCGTCGTCTGAAACAAGAGCATGGCCTTGGCATGATTTTGATTGATTATCTTCAATTGATTCAAGGACCCGGAAAAGCCGGTCAAAACCGTCAACAAGAAGTATCGGATATTTCACGTTCATTAAAAGGGCTTGCCCGTGAATTAGAAGTTCCTGTAATCGCGCTATCTCAGTTATCTCGTGGTGTTGAGCAACGTCAAGACAAGCGCCCGATGATGAGTGATTTACGTGAATCAGGTTCGATCGAGCAAGATGCCGATATCGTAGCCTTCCTATATCGTGAAGACTACTATGATAAAGAAACTGAAGATGCTAATACAATTGAAATTATTGTAGCAAAACAACGTAACGGTCCAACCGATACGGTAAAACTGGCATTTAAAAAAGAATATAATAAGTTTGTCAGTGTGGATTGGTCTCAACAGATGCCACCGTCAAGCTATTAATTTTCTCAAAACACGAACAATGATGTCTGACCTTGGCATCACGTTCGTGTTTTTTCGCATTTTTGGTTGACTATTATCGATTTGGTTGATACAATAAGTCTGTTTGAATCAGGGCATACATAATTTGCCTGACGGAGGTGCTGATTAAATGACATCAGTTGTAGTAGTAGGAACACAATGGGGAGACGAAGGTAAAGGTAAAATTACTGATTTCCTATCTAAACAAGCAGACGCGATTGCCCGTTACTCAGGTGGCGACAACGCAGGACACACAATTCAATTCGAAGGCGAAACGTATAAATTACACTTGATTCCATCAGGTATTTTCTATAGCGACAAAACGTCAGTAATGGGTAACGGTATGGTTATCAACCCACAATCTTTAGTTAAAGAATTGACTGGTCTTCAAGACCGCGGTATCGATACTTCTAACTTACGTATCTCTAACCGTGCTCACGTAATTCTTCCTTACCACGTGTACCAAGATAAAGTGGATGAAGAATCACGCGGCGACGCTAAAATTGGTACGACTTGTAAAGGTATCGGACCATGTTACACAGACAAAGTACAACGTATGGGTATCCGTGTAGCTGATCTTTTAGATAAAGAAGTATTTGAACAAAAACTTCGCTCTAACCTAGAAATGAAAAACCGTCTATTCACGAAATTCTACGAAGTAGAACCTTTAAACTTCGATGATATGTTCGAACAGTTCTACGAATATGGCCAACAAATCGCGAAATACGTAACGGATACTTCTAAAGTATTAAACGACGTAATCGATTCAGAAGGCAAAGTATTATTTGAAGGCGCTCAAGGCGTATTATTAGACGTTGACCATGGTACGTACCCATACGTAACATCTTCTAACCCTGTAGCGGGTGGTGTTACAACTGGTACTGGTATCGGACCTTCTGCTGTAACACGCGTAATCGGCGTTTCAAAAGCGTACACTTCTCGTGTAGGTGATGGTCCATTCCCTACTGAATTATTTGACGAAGTAGGTCACCAAATCCGTGAAGTAGGCCGTGAATACGGTACAACTACGGGCCGTCCACGTCGTGTAGGTTGGTTTGACTCAGTAGTCGTACGTCACTCTCGTCGTGTATCTGGTATTACAGACTTAGCACTTAACTCAATTGACGTATTAACAGGTTTAGATACAGTTAAAATCTGTGTAGCATATGATTACAATGGTGAACGCATCACTGAATATCCTGCAAACAACCACATCATCGAAGATTGTAAACCAATCTACGAAGAACTTCCTGGTTGGGAAGAGGATATCACAGGCGTACGCCGTCTAGAAGACCTTCCAGAAAACGCACAAAACTATGTGAAACGTGTAAGCGAATTAACTGGTATTAGCATTGCGACTTTCTCTGTAGGTCCAGACCGTGACCAAACAAATGTATTAGTAGACGTTTGGGATAACTAATCCATTTAAGCATTGCAATTGTTTAAATTTTCCTCTATCATCGATAATAGAAGTAAGAAATGAAATACGGTACTATTGCTCCCTATCTTTTAGATAGTGAAGCGTTTCAATAACGTACAAAATAATTGCAGAAAAGGCATCCGCTCGGCAAAGGCGGGTGTCTTTTTATTTCATCAAAAAAGAGGTCAGGAGTAATCCCTGGCCTCTTGCATTTTAGTGAATGTTTTTCTTTTTAAAGCGACCGCCGCGCACTTCGGCGATATTGCCAATTGCAAGGAAGGCAGTCGGATCCTTCTCTTCAACAATCGAGATGAGCTTTGACTCCTCAAGACGTGTGACAACGGTGAAGATGACATTTTTCGGGTCTCCCGTATAGCCACCAGCACCATTTAAAAACGTTACACCACGTCCTAGACGATTCATAATAGCAGAGCCGATTTCCTCGTATTCGTCGCTAATAATGTAAATCGCCTTGGACTCTTCAAGCCCTTCAATAACAATATCAATCGTCTTATAGGCGATAAAATAAGCGAGCATTGAATACATCGTTTGCTCCCAATTAAAGACAAAGCCGGCGACGATGAAAATGAGAATATTAAAGAACATAATGATTTCTCCAACAGAAAAAGGCAACTTTCGGTTGAATAAAATCGCCATAATCTCTGTACCGTCGAGTGAGCCGCCGTAGCGAATGACGATACCGACACCTGTACCGAGAATGACGCCACCAAAGACGGTACTAAGCAGCAGGTCATCTGTAAAGGCCGCAACAGGGTGCAGCATGATTGTCGCAATCGATAGCACCGTAATACCGAGTGCTGTCGATAATGCGAATGTTTTACCGATTTGCTTGTAGCCAATAAAGAAAAAAGGAATATTCAAAATAAAAATAAAGACGCCTAATGGAATGCCAAAAAGATGTGAGGCAATGATTGAAATGCCGACAATACCACCATCTAAAATTTTATTCGGTACGAGAAATTGTTCGAGGCCAAGTGCCATAATAATGGCACCGATAATGACCATGATAATGCGCATGAAGACTCGAGACTTTGGTACGGGTTTCGAGAGAGGCTGCGCATGCTTAAGCGGATTGTCCATAAGTACCTCCTCATCTTTAATAACTACCTGTCTTTATTTTATTATAAAATTGTCATGTTTGTCTTTAATTGGAAGGTTATTTTTCAAGTTCGTTACAAGTGTGTAAAATCAGTAAACTAGCTAGTTCTTTTATGATACGTTAAAATAAGGGAATGGGAATCTTTAGATATCCCTAGTAAATAACGTCAAAAATATATTGATATAGATTATATTTCGAAAGGAAGAAACAGTTTGGAAAAAACAATTTTAGTTGTAGATGATGAAAAACCGATTGCAGATATTCTGCAGTTTAACTTAATTAAAGAGGGCTACAAAGTAGTTTGTGCATATGATGGTGAGGAAGCACTCGAGAAGGTAGAGGAAGTTCAACCGGATTTAATGCTGTTAGATATTATGCTACCAAAGCGCGATGGGATGGAAGTATGTCGTGAAGTACGTAAAAAATACGATATTCCAATCATTATGCTAACAGCGAAGGATTCAGAAATCGATAAAGTATTAGGCCTTGAATTAGGTGCAGATGACTATGTCACAAAACCATTTAGTACACGTGAATTAATCGCGCGTGTAAAAGCCAATATGCGTCGTCACCAAGCCGTGGCGCAGCCAGAGGAAGAAGTTGAAGAAAACAATGACATTGTTGTTGGTTCATTAACCATTCAACCAGATGCCTACTTAGTGCTAAAACGCGACCAAACAATTGAATTAACACACCGTGAATTTGAATTACTGCATTACTTAGCGCGTCATATCGGTCAAGTGATGACACGTGAGCATTTACTACAAACTGTGTGGGGCTATGATTACTTCGGTGATGTCCGTACAGTCGACGTAACGATTCGTCGTCTACGTGAAAAAATCGAGGACAACCCAAGTCATCCTGCATGGATTGTGACACGTCGTGGTGTCGGTTACTATTTAAGAAACCCTGAACAGGAGTAGGAGCCAATGCAAAAAGTGAGATTCTATAAATCAGTACAAATGAAAATTGTACTGATTTATATGCTTTTAATCATCATTGCGATGCAAATTATGGGTCTCTACTTTGCCAATAAACTAGAAGCTACGTTGAAGACGAATTTTGAAACATCAATTTTAGAGCGCCTGAAAATTGTAGAGTTTAGCGTCAAGGAAGAGATGAATAAAACGCAAAATGAAGATGGTACCCAGCTTGAAGACAATCTATCATCGATTATTAATGGGCTATCATCGGGTGATATTACAGAAGTACAAATTATCAGTACACATTCGCGTATTTTAGCGACAAGTGATGAGAATAACCAAAAGAGCATAGGCCAGCGCTCAAGTGAGGCTATTGTCCAGTCAGCGCTCAATTCTGCGACGCAAATGGAAAACATCGCACTCGATGATTCCTCTAAGCGTATTTGGGTTGTGGCGAAGCCGATTCAGTCCGGTGGCAAGGTCATTGGCGCGTTATATGTGAAGGCAAATATCGAATCGGTATTTGACCAGATGAATACAATTAACAAAATTCTTGCTGGTGGTACTGCACTCGCACTATTAATTACGATGGTGCTCGGAATCTTCATTTCAAAAACGATTACGAAGCCAATTTCAGACATGCGTCGCCAAGCACAGGCAATGGCGAAGGGAAACTATTCGCGTAAAGTAAAAGTGTATGGTGATGACGAGATTGGTCAGCTTGCGGTAGCGTTTAACCATTTAACGAACCGACTGCAAGAGGCACAATCGACGACGGAAGGGGAAAAGCGTAAGCTCGCATCTGTATTAACAAATATGACAGATGGTGTGATTGCGACTGACCGTAAAGGGAAAATTATGTTGATTAATGCCCCAGCGCAAAAGCTATTAAAGAGTGAGCAAAACGAGTTAATGGGTCGTTCACTTACAGCAGTGCTTGGGCTAGATGAGGAATATACATTTGAGGATTTAATTCATATGCAAGAATCGATTAACCTCAACTTTAGCACATTAGAACAGCCGTATATTTGGCGTGCAACATTTTCAGTTATTCAAAAGGAAACAGGCTTTGTTAACGGTCTGATTACGGTGCTGCATGATATTACAGAGCAAGAAAAAATCGAAATGGAGCGCCGCGATTTCGTATCGAATGTATCGCATGAGCTACGTACGCCGCTAACGACGATGCGTAGTTACCTAGAGGCATTATCTGACGGTGCAATCAATGAGCCAGAGCTTGGGAAGCAATTCCTTAGCGTGGCACAGACGGAGACAGAGCGTATGATTCGTCTTGTGACGGATTTACTGCAGCTGTCACGTATGGATAGCCGCGAATATGAGCTGAATACTGATTTTGTGGATTTTGTGAAATTCTTTAATCGGATTATCGACCGCTTTGAAATGGCGAAATCAAAGGAAATCACGTTTATTCGTGAGCTTCCGGTGACGCCATTATATGTGGAGATTGATACGGATAAGGTGACGCAAGTAATCGACAATATTATTTCGAATGCGCAAAAATATTCACCAGATGGTGGGAGCATTCGCTTTACGGTAACAGCAAATGACGGCGAGCTTCTTGTCGAAATCAAAGATACAGGGATGGGGATTCCAAAAGAGCAAGTGGACCGCATCTTTGACCGTTTCTACCGTGTTGACCGTGCGCGTGCTCGTTCGATGGGTGGTACAGGTCTTGGCCTGGCCATTTCACGCGAAATGATCATTGCCCATAACGGGAAGATTTGGGCGGAAAGTATCGAAGGAAAAGGGACATCCATCTTCTTTACACTGCCATATGGTCTTGTAGATGAGGAGGATGAATGGGATTGATGAAATATATTGAGCCAATCAAAACATTTGTGTTAATCATCCTTGTGCTACTAAGTATTACGTTAACGTTTTCAATTTGGTCATACAGCCCAAATTACCAAACAATCGAAAAAACAGTCCCACAAAATGTGGTAATTGATAAAAAGAAAACCATCTCACAAGTCGTGAAACCATATAAACTCATTGCCCAGCACGACGATGAATTTTCAGGTACGGTGAAGACAAGTGATATCGATGCATTATACGATGTGCTTAAAAACTCACAGCTATCGGATTTATCAATGATTAGTGAAAAGCTATCACACGAAAAAATGTATGAGCTAATGAAGGCGAATGATACGGTATCTCTTATGTTTTCAGATGAAGTACCGATGTCGATTTTCCAAAGTATTTTACCGACTGTGAATAAAAAAGTGTCAGGCATTGAGTTTTCACAAATGATAATTTCATTAAAGAAACCAAATAATGAAAGCATTAATGATAATGAGCTAGACGTTTATTTTGCATCACCAGAAACACATGAACTCTATAGCGCGAAGCTACATCTTAAAAAATCAGAAGCATTCATTGCGAAACAGTTAAAAATGACGAAGAAATATGATGAATATACCGTCATTGAAACATCTAGTGGCCGTATCATGTATGTGCTTGCTGATAAGCCAAAATTTGCGAAGCAGCAATACTTTGCGCGTAATGTTAGTGCGAAGGTCGATCAATTTAAAAATGCCTTGTTCACGAATCCTAAAATCGTAAAAACGAGTCAGGACTCCATGACGAATATTGATAAATACTCTGATGACCGCTCTGTTATGACGATTTACAATAACCAGTACACATTGAACTTTGCGAATATGTCTGCTGAAAGCGATGAACGAATTTCAAAATCACATTTAATTGATCATACGATGAGCTTCGTCAATGAGCATGGTGGCTTCACGAATGACTATCGCTATGAAGGCGTCAATTACGGCGAGCAGAAGGTACTGTATCAGCTCTTTATGTCTGATTTACCGGTAGAGCCAGCGACGCAAACGACATCAACGGAAATCGAAGTGAAAATTAATAATGGCACAGTCGCGCGTTATGCACGTCCTTATTATCAGCTTGAAACGATTCCAGATGATGAAAGCAATAACTTAACGATGCTCAAAACAGCGCGTCAAGTGTATCGTATGCTTGTGACAGAACAGGTTGTAAAAAGAAATCAAATTGAAGATTTACGCCTTGGGTACAGTATGTCGTTTAAAGAACGCGATAATGGTGCCGTCGTCTTTACGCTTGAGCCAACATGGTTTTATAAAGTAAAAGAGGACTGGATTACGGTCGCGCCAGAACAAGCGACTGTTGGAGGTGACCAATATGGATTGGAATAAGACGAAAACGATTTTTATTATCGTCTTTTCGATTTTAAATGTCTTTCTTTATTCGATGTATGTCAACAGCTACAATGAGGCAAAAAAACTCGAAACACTTGGTCAAATCAATGTGGATGATGAGCTAAAAGCATCGCATATTACAATCGACCAGCTTCCAACAGATGTCAAAAAGATCTCGTATATTTCCGGTAAAACAAGACCGTTTGAAGAAGCGGATTTAGCATCTTATAAAGAGCATCAAAAGTTTGTGATTAGCACATCGGGGTTAATTCTTCGAAGCGCGTTGATTACACCTTATCCAGTGAAGGAATTTAATGAGCAGTCATTAAGTGCATTTGTTGCAAGCTATGCGCCACTAGGTGAGGAGTATAAGCTATTTTCAATTGATAATGAAAAACGAATCGCTATCTTCTTCCAAACGATTCAAAACCATACGATTTTCTATAATGAAAGCGCGTATATTAAAGTTACATGGAATGAAGACAATGCGATTACAGGTTACGAACAAACGGCCTTTCAAAATTTAAAAACATTCGGTGAGAAAAATACACTAATCGGTGCGAATCAGGCTGTGAAAACTTTATTTGAAAAAGGCTATTTACCAGAGTATGCACATGTAAAATCTGCAGAGCTTGGCTACTCAACGCTTGTGCCACTAACAGAAACGCGTGTATTGTCGCCAACTTGGCGCATCCATGTGGAACTAAAAGAGAAAGATGATACAATAAGAGAAGCCGATTTCTTCGTGAACGCCAATGCAGTCGATGGACAAGTGATCGATATGCAGGAAAACAAGGAATCAATTGAATCAAATTAAGGGGTTTTAGCGATGAAGTTTAGTGTTTTAGCAAGTGGGAGTACAGGAAACTCCATTTATGTTGAGAATGGTCAGCACGCGTTTATCGTCGATGCGGGTTTAACCGGTAAAAAGATGGAAGCGCTACTTGCACAAATCGACCGTGAGGCAAAACAGCTAAGCGGCATTCTTGTGACGCATGAGCATTCAGATCATATTAAAGGAGTTGGCGTGCTTGCACGTAAGCATAACATCCCTGTATTCGCGAATGCTAAAACATGGGAAGCGATGAACTCATCGATTGGGAATATCCCCCTTGACCAACGCTTTGAATGGAAGACCGACGAAGTGAAAACATTCGGTGGACTCGATATCCAGTCGTTTGCGGTGTCTCACGATGCGGCAGAGCCGATGTTCTACACATTCCAAGAAGATGGCCGTAAACTCGTTGTGATGACGGATACGGGCTATGTGAGCGACCGTATGAAAGGGTTCATTTCAACAGCTGATGCGTATGTGTTTGAAAGCAACCATGACGTGAGCATGCTGCAGATGGGGCCATACCCGTGGAAAATCAAACGTCGTATTTTAAGCGATGTTGGCCATGTGAGTAATGAGGATGCAGCGGTTGCGATGAGTGAAGTCGTTGCTGAAAAAGAAACACAAATTTACTTAGCCCATTTAAGTAAAGATAATAATATGAAAGAGCTCGCACGTATGAGTGTCTCTCAAACGCTTGAATCATGTGGTATTCGTGCTGGTGAATTTCTGCACTTACATGATACAGACGCTGAGAAGCCGACACCACTTGTGCTTGTTTAGACAAAAAACCTCCAGAGATGGAGGTTTTTTTTAATGGAAAGCGGGCACATTAATTTTGAACAAATTTTTAAGTGATTTTAATCTAATTTTCATGTTCGGCTATTAAACTATAACTAACAACAAAATACGTAGGAGGTAACGATTATGGGGTATTACGACCAAGATCCAAATCAAGCGCCAAGACGCAGTAAAGGAGGCAGTAAGGCAGGCTATTTCTTTACAGGGCTTATTGGCGTACTCATCGGCGCATTACTTGTGTGGCTGATTATTCCAAATGTGATGAATACGACAAATAATGTAGCGAGCAATTCAGAAACACAAGTTCAAACAACAGAGCCCGTTCAACTTTCAACGGACGTTTCAACGGATACAACGAAGGTTGTCGAAAAGGTTGATAGCGCGGTTGTTGGCGTTGTAAATATGCAAAAAACACAGCAGGACCTATGGGGCTCATCACCATTCGGTGGTAGCCAACAAGGTGGTACAACACAGGATAATAACGAATCATCCATTACAGAAGAAGCGGGCACAGGCTCAGGCGTTATCTATAAAAAAGATGGCGATAAAGCATATGTTGTTACAAATAATCACGTTGTCGAAGACGCAGATGAATTAGAAGTAAAATTAGCAGACGGCACAAAGGTCAAGGCTAAATTAGTCGGTACTGATATTTGGACAGACTTAGCTGTTATTTCGATTCCAAGTAAGGATGTAAAAGCTGTCGCAACATTTGGTGACTCATCAAAACTGAAAAAAGGTGAATCGGTTATCGCGATTGGGAACCCACTTGGCCTTGATTACTATGGCTCTGTGACAACAGGTGTTATCTCAGGCTTAAACCGTTCTGTACCGGTTGATTTAAATTCTGACGGCACAGCAGACTGGAATGCCGATGTTCTTCAAACAGATGCGGCCATTAACCCAGGGAACTCAGGCGGCGCACTAATTAATATGGCAGGCCAAGTCATCGGTATTAACTCAATGAAAATCTCAAATACACAAGAATCTGTAGAAGGTATCGGCTTTGCGATTCCAAGTGATACAGCCGTACCAATTATCAATGAGCTTGAGAAAAATGGTAAAGTGGAACGTCCATCGATGGGGATCACATTAGCAGATCTAACAGATGTCCCTTCTTACTACCAACAAGGACAATTAAAATTACCATCAGATATTACAAAAGGTGTCGTTATTTCAGGTGTTCAAAGTGGCACAGCTGCCGCAAAAGCGGGTCTTAAAAAATACGATGTCATCGTCGAAATTGATGGTCAAAAAATAGACGATGCGATCGGTCTTCGCAAAATTTTATACAACGATAAAAAAGTCGGCGATGAAATGAAAGTGAAGGCATATCGTAACGGGGAAATAATTAATAAAACATTAACACTCACTGGCTCATTGAGCGAAAGTAAGTAATCCACAAGATGTGGATAACTCAGTGGATAGAAAAGTCGCACAACGCTTTTCTATCCACTTTTTGTTTGTTAAAATGGACATAACAACGGATAGACGTGAAAGGACGTAATTAAATGAAAACATATAGCTGTGAGGACCACGTAGGCCACGCGCTTGACATGTTTGTAGCGAATGAGAAAGATTTTCCAATTATGGATAAACTCGAAGAAAACGACGAAGAAACGCAAAAATGTGCGTATTGTGACGCGAAAGCAACATATATTGTGGCGAACAAATGAGCCCCTACAATATCTAGTGTAGCCTGTGGATAACTTTCAGAATTCTGTGGATAACTCAGATAATTGCTTTGTAAATTTAAGGAGGAACTCGCATTGAGCGTGACCATTATTTCGGTTGGGAAATTAAAAGAGAAATATTTAAAGATGGGCATTGAAGAGTATGTGAAGCGTCTAAATGGCTACACAAAAATCGATTTAGTTGAGGTGCCAGATGAAAAAGCACCCGAACAATTAAGCGATGCCGAGATGGAGATTGTGAAGAAAAAAGAAGGCGAGCGCATCCTAGCGAAAATTCCACAAGATGCCTACGTTTTTGCACTCGCAATCAACGGCAAAATGCGCTCATCTGAGCAGCTCTCAAAAGACATCGAAAACTGCATGACATACGGCCATAGTAAAATCGTCTTCGTCATCGGCGGCTCACTCGGACTACATGATGATGTTCTGAGCCGTGCGAACGACCTGTTATCATTCGGTAAAATGACGCTGCCTCATCAGTTAATGAAACTTGTGTTAGTTGAGCAGGTGTACCGTAGTTTTAGAATTATGAAAAATGAACCGTATCATAAATAAGTGCGGTTACTAGTAAAGGTACATAAAACAGGCTACTTCCTGTTTTATGTGCCTTTTTATATTATTTAAATTCTATATCAATCACAGTAGAAGTTGCGTTTAAATACAACTAATAGTTTCTTCTTTTAAGTAAGAGAAGTCATCAATATTAGCAGATAAGAGAAGGTCACCAATCGATATGTCGTAGCGACCTTCACCTCTAGCGCTAGGTTCAAAGTAATGAATTTCGCAATTCCCTTCAGCTATAGAGAAATTCCCCTGATGGAAGTTGAAAATATCGATGACGCTAATAGTAAATAAATAGAATGCTAACAACAAGAACGCGGAGCATGAAATTACTACAAAATAAAAATCTTTATGAGAACGTTTTTTCTTTAAAAAATGATAAATAGTAGGAATTAAAATGATTAACCCAACGATAGAGTAACCAAAAGTAATATAAATATCAGACATATTAAAACCTCCTTCCGTTAATTAATTTACAGTATAAAACGGTAAAAAGTTTCATGGAAAATCTAAGAGTCATTAGACCAATAATCTAAATAAGCACTAAACAAAAACCCTCCCCTTTCACCAAAAGGGAGGGTTTTTCAATTCAACGATATTGCTGACCTTTACCTAGCTTATTTTCCTTCACCCAGCTTCTATATGTCATCCATTCAATCAGCAGCGTAGAGAACATAACCGTAATGGACGGTACCAAATAATGAATGGGCGCTGTGATAAATAATTTAATCAGCCATACGCCAGCAACAATCGACAGCCAGTACAGTAAAATCCACTTTATACGTGAACGAAGGTATTGTTTCTTAGTCATAGGTTATCCTCCCCGTTTCAGCATCATACGTAAGGAAAACCTTCTTTTCACTTGAATAAAAGTTAACTGCTTCAATATGAAGAATATGCTTGTCCCAATGTTTAAATTGAATGTAATCTACCTCGCCATTAAGCGTGCTAGAAATGGATTGTACTTCGTTAGATACCTCGCCTTCTATGTCACATAAGGGCTTTTCTAGTGTGTAAATTTGATAGTAACTTGCAATAAGTAATATGCCTTCAGGTGTCAGTGTAATATCACGCATTGTCCCACCAAAGGAGTAATAGTCACAGATAGCATAGCTGTCAGGGTTTTGACGATTGATTTCGTAGAGCAGGATATCTGTTAGCACATAGCAGTAATCGTTATTCGGCGATAGAGCTGTCGCAACTGGTTTTCCTCTAAACTGACCATAGGTATCATTATAAAATTCATCCTCAAATTTTACCCATGTCCATATATCATTTTCATGCGGACCTTCATAAACTTTTTCCTCATACATCCCTGCTAGGGGCATCTCTGTTAGTTGCGCTGTTTGAATCATTATCCATGCTCCTTTTTCAATCTAGTGACCTCCATTATATAGAATAATAGGCGTGCTTTCGAATTTTCGTTATAATCCTAGTAACAAAGGGAGGAGAATTTCATGACAACACTTGCACTAATCGGTACCGGTGTCGTAGGGGAGCGCATTATTAATCAGGCGCTGAAGCTCGGTACATATGACATCGTCGGGATTTTTGATGAAAATACAGCGCGTATGGAGGAGCTTGCGGCAACGTATAATTTACCAACAGCAGCGTCACTTGAAGCACTACTCGATCTCACACCGGACTGGGTTTATATCGGCACACCACCAGTAAGCCATGCACCGCTTACGGAGAAAATCGCTGCGCGTGGGCTGCATGTTTTGTCAGAAAAGCCGCTTGCACATGATGCATCAGACGGTGAAAAAATGGTTGCGGCAGTTCAGGCAGCAGGTGTGAAATCTGCGATGAATTTTCCGCTGATGTACGGCGCGGCTGTTCAAAAGATACGTGATATTTTAGAGGCACAGGAGCTTGGTGAAGTTACGCGTATTGAGCTTCATACGCATTTCCCGCACTGGCCACGTCCTTGGCAACAAAATCCATGGATTGCGACGCGTGAGCAGGGTGGCTTTATTCGTGAGATTTTCCCGCATTATCTACAGCTGACAAACCACTTATTCGGTGGCATCAACATCATTGCGCATGATACGACCTATCCAGAGGACAGCACACGTTGTGAGACAAGTGTTGCAGCTCTTGCGAAAACGGATGCCGGGATTCCAGTTGTCATCAATGGCATGTCGGGTGCAGCGCAAATTGAGCGCATTGATTATAAAATCTTTGGTACGAAAAAAATGCTGTCATTACGTAATTGGGGCGATGTATTGGTAAGTGAGGCAGATGCGCCTGAAGTACAGCTTGAGCTTGGTGCCGAAAAGCAGTTACTAGAAGCAGTCGCAAATGACGGCTTTGTGGTGACCTTTGAAGAGGGCTTAAAAGTGCAGCAGTGGATTGATGAATTACTCAAATAGGTGTACGCTAGAATGGTTCAACCAAGGAGGTATAGAACATGAAATACGATGCACATCAGATGAATCAATTAGTAAAGAAACACCCTGAATTACAAAAAGAATTAAAATCATTGATGAAAGATATGGGATTAGAACGTCATCTTGCGGTAAAAGCACTTTACCACTCACAAGTATCAGATGGCGGTACGTACCAAACTCAATATCAAGATTTAAATAAATAATCGTTTTGGAGTCCACTTCGGGGGACTCTTTTTTTTATATACAAAAGTGGGTATAGATACATATGAAAAAATGGATAGTCCTTATTGCCGTATGTTTTTTAGTCGCGTGCCAACAACAGAAGGGAGACAATACAATGTCACTTATTGAAGCAGTAGAACAGCAAAATGAACAGCAAGTACAGGAGCTCTTAGCGCAATCTACCGAGGTTGATATCCAAAATGATAAAGGAGAAACACCACTCCTTATTGCGACGCATCAAAATAATGTCGCCATCGCGAAGGCACTCATCGATGCCGGCGCAGATATTAATAAGCAGGATGCCATTCAGGATAGCCCGTATTTATACGCAGGCGCACAGGGCAAGACCGAGATTTTGGCGTATATGCTAGCGCATCGTGAGCCAGATCAAACGGTTGTCAATCGCTATGGTGGCAATGCACTTATCCCTGCTGCTGAGAAGGGACATCTTGAGAATGTGAAGCAATTACTTGAGGATGGACGTGCCGATATTAACCATCAAAATAACTTTGGCTATACAGCACTCATTGAAGCAGTAGCGCTGACAGATGGCTCCCCGCTTTATCAAGATATTGTCGCAGAGCTGTTAAAACATGATGCCAATACCGAGCTACGTGATAATAACGACAAAACGGCACTCGATTATGCGAAGGAAAAAGGCTATACAGAAATCGAAGCCATGCTTAAAAAGTAACATTGTCTAATATCTTGATGTTATGATAAGAATAATTATGATATCGAGAAGAGGGACATATATGAATTTGACGACGATTAAAACCCAGCTTCAACAGACTCAGCCGGCATTTATTGGGGAAGACTCAGCCTTTCGCTCAGCCGTTGTCGTGCCACTCGTTGAAGTGAATGACGAGCTGCATGTGTTGTTTGAGGTACGCTCACTCACTATGCGTAAGCAACCGGGGGATATTAGCTTTCCAGGTGGTAAAATCGACCCGACAGATGCTAATCCACAAGAGGCGGCACTGCGTGAATTATATGAGGAATTAAGTGTACCGCCATCATCGGTAGACGTATTATCAGAGCTTAGCCCACTCATTATTTCGCCGACCTTTGTCATTTATCCATTTGTTGCGAAGGTGGATATACGTGAAGTGAATACATTCAATCGGGATGAGGTCGCAGAAGTTTTCACCGTGCCACTTAATTGGCTACTTGAATGTGACCCAGAGCTTCACCATGTGATGATGAAACCAACGCCAAGCGAGGGGTTCCCCTTTGATAAAATCATGAAGGGCGAAGACTACGAATGGCGTGCTCGCGCGATTGATGAATGGTTTTTTGAATACAATGATTATGTTATTTGGGGTCTTACGGCGCGTATTTTAAAATATTTCTTAGAGCGTATCGAAGCATAAAAAACAGCGGACTTTTTAGCAGTTCGCTGTTTTTATATGTACGGTAAGCAAACACTAAGCTTTTTGTGCCACTTCAACATCGACTTAAGCTATAATAGATAGAAAGCGCTTTAATTTTAACGTTCTAGTTAAATAAAGTGTTGGATAGATTGTCATCTCTTTACGTAATAGATTAGGGGATTTGGTCATTTAATAGGTAGAAATCGTACGTATTAAATGATTAACTGTTTTTAGAAAGTACGAAAAATGCACGAATTTCTCACTTTTTGCTAGATTAAATAGTGTATAAACCGGGTATCGTACAATTTATTTTAATCAATAAATAATTATGATACACTGTAGTAAGGTAAATTATTGATACAGAAATGGTGTGTGACTGAGTCGCGCTTTGGCTAGCTTGTTGCGGTAACATGGATAGCTCGCCAACATCCTTTCTGCAAATCTTATGGTATAAGGAAGGTAAACATGAGTAACAAACAAACTACAACAGACGTTATCTTAGTTGGTGCTGGTATCATGAGTGCGACATTAGGTACTCTTCTTAAAGAATTAGCACCTGATTGGAAAATCAAAGTATTTGAAAAGTTAGACAAACCAGGTCTTGAAAGCTCAAACGAATGGAACAACGCGGGTACAGGTCACTCAGCTTTATGTGAACTTAACTACACTCCTGAAAAAGACGGTGTAATTGATACAACAAAAGCAATCAATGTAAACGAACAATTCCAACTTTCTCGTCAATTCTGGTCTTATTTAGTAGATCAAGGTCGTATTGCTGACCCAACAGAATTCATCATGCCAATCCCACACATCAGTATGGTACAAGGCGCTGATAAAGTTGAATTCTTGAAAAAACGTTTCGCTGCTCTTAAAGACAACCACCTATTTGAAGGTATGGAGTTCTCTGAAGACCCAGAAACATTAAAAGAATGGTTCCCATTAATTATGAATGGCCGTACTAGCCAAAGCCCAATCGCTGCAACTCGCATCGAATCAGGTACTGACGTAAACTTCGGTTCATTAACTCGTATTTTAATGGATAGCTTCGAAAAACAACCAGGCGTTGAAGCAACTTATAACGCTACAGTTCAAGACGTTAAGCAAAATGCTGATGGTCTTTGGGAAGTTAAAGTAAAAACTGCAGACGGTAAACTAGAATATGTAACATCTAAATTCGTATTCTTAGGCGCTGGTGGCGGTAGCTTACACCTATTACAAAAAACAGGTATTCCTGAAAGCAAACATGTTGGTGGTTTCCCAGTAAGTGGTCTTTGGTTAGTATGTAACAACCAAGAAGTTATCGATCAACATCATGGTAAAGTTTACAGCACAGCTGAAGTAGGTGCTCCTCCAATGTCAGTACCTCACTTAGATACTCGTTACATCGACGGTAAAAAATCGTTACTATTCGGACCTTTCGGTGGATTCTCACCTAAGTTCTTAAAAACAGGTTCTAACATGGATTTAATTAACTCAGTTAAACCAAATAATATCTTAACTTTACTTGCTTGTGGCGCGAAAGAAATGGGCCTAACTAAATATTTAGTACAACAAGTTATGTTAAACAAAGAACAACGCGTAGATGAATTACGTAAATTCGTTCCAGAAGCAAAAGATTCTGAATGGGAAATCGTAGTTGCAGGTCAACGTGTACAAGTAATTAAAGATACTGAAAAAGGCGGTAAAGGTACGCTTCAATTCGGTACAGAAGTAATCACTGGCGCAGGCGGTTCAGTTGCAGCATTACTAGGTGCATCTCCAGGTGCTTCTACAGCTGTTAAAGTTATGCTTGACGTTATGAGCAAATGTTTCCCAGAACAAATGCCAGAATGGGAACCAAAAATCAAAGAAATGATTCCTTCATACGGTCAAAAACTAATCGACAACCCAGAATTATTCAAAGAATTACACGCAGCTTCAAACAAATCACTTAAATTACATGACTAATTAAGTGGATTAAGCCCCTCGTTTTTGGACGAGGGGCTTTTTCTATATTTTTGTTAATTTCCCATCAAATGTATATGGAAAATAAAATTTTTTAATATTAGTAAAACAATGTTTCTGTCTAAAGCTCCACGTTGTATGATAAAGGTTAGAGCAAAAGCTCATTTTTAATAAATGGAGGTAATTTTATGTTCGCAGCAATTAATGGCACGAAGATATATTTTGATGTTGAAGGCTCAGGCTATATCCCCGTTGGCCCACGCATGATTAAAAAACCGGTGCTATTTGCCGTCCACGGTGGACCAGGTAGTGACCATTCAGATTTTAAGCCATGGTTAACACCTTTAGCAGAAGACTATCAAATTGTTTATTTAGACCAACGCTCAAATGGTCAATCAGAGCGCGTTGACCCAGCAACTTGCACATACGATCAATTAGCCGCTGATATTGAGGCATTGCGTAACTATTTAGGCTTAGAAAAAATTAGTGTGCTCGGCCACTCATTTGGCGGTATGATTGCACAGGAATATGCGACGCGTTATCCAGATTCAGTTGAGAAGTTACTATTAATCGATACAGCACCAAGCTATGAGTTTTACAAAGAGGCATTAGCCTTTGCGAAAAATACCGCAACACCAGAGCAATATGCAAAAATCCCTGAATTATTCGAAGGAAATATTCGTGATGATGAACATTTAGAAGAATGGTGGAGCGTGTGCTGGGACCTATACTGGTACGACTTTAAAGAAGAAATCGGCAATGACACCGGGGCACGTCCAATCGGTTCACTAGATGTATGTAATTATACATTCAAACATTTAATGCCGAAGTATGATGTGCGCGCGGCGATTGCTGAGCTAGACATTCCTACATTGATTACAGTCGGTCGTCATGACTGGATTACACCCGTGACACAGGCTGAAGAAATGCATCGTTTAATTAAAGGTTCTGAGCTTGTTATCTTTGAAAAATCAGGTCACCAACCATTTATCGAAGAGCATGCAGATTTTCTGCACACAGTACGTACTTTCTTATTAGCAGGTACAAAATAATGATAGCATTTGAAAAATGGAAGGCATCGCGACAAGCAGATATACTTGCCGCGCAAGGTGACGTCTCATTGATTGCGATGCATGACATTAAAGAAGCTATGTCTGTTGCTGAAGTAGCGGGTACATGGGCGCCAACTTCTGAGAATCCTGGCTTGACGTTAACGGCGACAGCAGCGGATGGTCTGAAGATAAATGGAGAGCTAGTAGACGGTGTATATAAAATCATTGCAGATGAAACGGTTGTGGAGGCTGCAGACGGTCGTACGATGATGGCCACAAGTCAGCCAGAGTCGAATCATTTATTAGCCATTTGGGATATGACATGTGCGGCACGCCAAAATTATGTAGCGATTGATACGTATGCCTATAACGAAAATGCTGTATTTGAAGGACAGCTTGAGCGTGATGAGCAGCAAACTTTTTCATTCAGTCATACGAGTGATTCAGCCGGCACACGTCAGCATGAGTCAATCGGTGAAATTGTTGTAGAGATTGAAGGACAGACGTATCGCTTACGTCCATTCGCAGCAGGCGCTTACTCCATTATCGTCTTTCGCGATATGACAAGTGGCAGCGAAACGTATGGTACAGGGCGCATGCTTTTAATTAAGCCGGACGCAAATGGTCGCGTGACGCTTGATTTCAACTATTCATTTTTACCACCATGTGCATTTTCACCGCATTTCAATTGTCCAATGCCCCCATTTTCAAATCGTTTGAAAATGGCGATGACAGCGGGTGAAAAAAACGTCATTTGGAAATGAAAGCAAAAGATGTGACAGCGCAAAAATAATTGCAAAAAATTCGAGATAATTAAGTTAATTTTTTAAATCGAATAATGTATAGTAGGTTAGTATGAATTGAAGCCGAAAGGAAGTATTATCAAATCCTTTTACTAATAGAAATGTAATACCACTTTTTCGCTTTGAGACAATCAAAAAGGAGTGAAAGATATGTTTAAAAAAGTATGGCTAATGATGACGGTGATGACAATCGTCTTCGTTTTAGCTGCCTGTGGCGGTAAAGACGATAAACAAGAGCAAGGTCAAAGCAGTGATAAAAACGTAATTAATGTCGGAGTAACGTATGCACCAAGTAATATTAATCCACTACAACCGGTGGGCTTAGTATCAACGTATGTTTCCAATTTATTATTCCTACCATTAGTTGATTTAGATTCAGATTTAAAATACCAACCAATGCTAGCAGATTCAATCGAAACAAAAGACAATAAAACATTTACAATCAACTTAAATAAAGAGGCAAAATGGACAAACGGCAAAGATATTACAGCCGACGATGTGGTGTTCACAATGGAACTAATGGCGAACCCAACTGTTGCATCAAACTACGCATACATGTTTGCGATTGTGGATGGCTTAGATGACGCTGGTTTCCTTCCTAAAGGAAAAGAATCTATCAAAGGCGTGAAAAAAGTCGATGATAAAACAGTTGAAGTCACAACGAAAAATCCAACAACCTTAACAATTTTTGAAGATACAGTAGGTCGTTACCTATTAACACTTCCAAAATCAGAGCTTGAAAAAATCGATGTTGCAGAAATTAACAAAAGCGATTTCATGAAAAATCCAACAGTCACATCCGGTCCATTCAAATTATCAAAAATTGATACAGATCACTATGTAGAAATGGTACCAAACAAAGATTACTTCAAAGGCGCTTCTAAATTAGAGCAATTAAATTTCAAAGTATTACAAGGTAACCAAATCGCAGCACAACTTAAAAGCGGCGAAATCGATATGAATATTCCATCTGCGGGTGTTGTACCAGTATCCGATTTCGAAACAGTAAAAGGTCTAGATACATTAACAACAAACTACGGTCAACCACTTGCAACGCAATTCATGTATATCAATGAAGATGTTGTGAGCGACGAAAAAACGCGCCAAGCAATTTCTTATGCAATGAATCGTCAACAAATCGTTGATAGTTTATTAAAAGGCGCTGGCGAAGTGACAGATGGTTTCTTCACAAGCATGAGTCCGTATTTAGATGAAAATATTAAACCAGTTGCATATGATGCAGCGAAAGCAAAATCATTAGTAGAAGAATCAAAATGGGATAAAACGAAGAAATTAAAATTAGCGGTACTGTCAGGTGATGCAACGCTAGAAAAGGCAGCGAATATCATGGCTGAAAACTTACGTGCAGCTGGTATTGAAACACAAATCCAAATGACAGATTTAAGCACATTACTAGATGATATTGTGAAAAAAGATTATGACTTAGCAGTATTAACGGTATCAATTACACCAGTGAACCCATTACCAGACATTGCGTACTTTATCGGTGAAGGCAATCCAAATGGCTATGACAACAAACGTGTAAATGAAATTTTAGCAGCATTATCAACAGAAGTAGACGAAGCGAAAATCGAAAAACTTTATAGCGAGCTACAAGAAATTACACAACAAGAAGTACCAATGCCATCAATTTACGCAACGAAAGCTTTAGGTGCAGTGAATAAACGCGTTCAAGGCGCAACTCCTAGCGACTTTGGTATGTTCATTAACGTAAACGAATGGACAGTTAAATAATTAAGATAGGCGGTATGAAAATGGAAAGTTTACTAAGTGTAAAGCATGTAACGACGGCTTTTGATACAGAGCATGGGAAAGTTACCAGTACATCTGATGTTAGCTTTGATGTAAAGCATGGTGAAACGCTCGCTATCGTAGGCGAGTCGGGTAGTGGTAAAAGCGTTACGGCACTTTCCATCATGCGTCTCTTAGGGAAGAATGGGCATATTGCAGAAGGAGAAGTACGGTTAAATGGCGTTGATTTAGCAAAATTATCAGATGCAGACATGCAGAAACTGCGTGGTAATGACGTATCGATGATCTTCCAAGAGCCGATGACGGCACTAAACCCAGTCCTGACGATTGGCTATCAATTAGTCGAGGCTATTCGTCTGCATATGCCACTCGATAAAAAAGAAGCAAAAAAACTCGCAATCGAAATGCTTACAAAGGTAGGCATCCCTCAAGCAGAGCGCGTGATTAAACAATTCCCGTTCGCTTTATCTGGTGGGATGCGCCAGCGCGTCATGATTGCGATGGCGCTCGTTTGTAAGCCCAAGCTTTTAATTGCGGATGAACCAACAACAGCACTTGATGTGACCGTGCAGGCTCAAATTATTCGCCTGCTACATGCATTATGTAAAGAGTATGACACAGCCGTTATGCTCATTACCCATGACTTAGGTGTTGTTGCTGAAATGGCTGACCGCGTCGTTGTCATGTATGCAGGGCAAGTCGTAGAAACGACTGATGTCTATACATTATTTGAACAACCGCTTCATCCGTATACAGTAGGGCTACTCAACTCGATTCCATCGATGGATTTCGATGACAAGGAATTACAAGCCATTCCAGGAACCATTCCCTCAAATTATAATGCGCTTCCTGGCTGCCGTTTTGCGAATCGTTGTCCACTTGCGACGGAGTATTGCCACAGCAATAAACCAGAGCTAATGGATACCGGTGACGGGCATTTAACACGCTGCTTTGAATGGCGTAAGCTTCAGCAAGGAGGACATCTACAATGAGCCAACAGACGAAGACGCCATTATTAACCGTTAAAAACGTCAAAACGTATTACCCGGTAAAAACGGGCTTTATGAATTTACAAAAGAGTTATGTACGAGCAGTTGATGATGTATCCTTTGAGGTTTATGAAGGGGAGACACTCGGATTAGTTGGAGAATCAGGCTGTGGTAAATCGACGCTAGGACGTACGATTATCGGCCTAGAACCACTAACAGATGGCACGATTTTATTCGACGGAAAGCCGATGAATTTTCGTACGGACCGCGTAAGCCTAAGCAAGCAAATCCAAATCGTTTTTCAGGACCCGTATTCTTCACTGAATCCACGTCTGACGATTGGGGATTTATTAGCAGAGCCACTGACGGTGCATAAAATCGTGCCGCATCATGAAATCCAGCAAGAGGTTAGTCGTTTACTAGCGCTTGTTGGTTTATCGGATTCGGCAAAATCGCGCTATCCACATGAGTTCTCAGGTGGTCAGCGTCAGCGTATTGGTATTGCACGAGCACTAGCGCTTCGCCCACGACTAATTATTTGTGACGAGCCGGTATCTGCGCTCGATGTATCGATTCAAGCTCAAATTATGAACCTCTTTAAAAAATTACAGCGTGAGCTTGGCCTAACGTATTTATTTATTGCGCATGGTCTTGGCGCTGTAAAATATATTTCTGATCGCATTGCGGTCATGTTTGCTGGCAAGATTGTTGAAATGGGCACAACCGAAGAAATTTTTAAAAATCCTCAACATGAATATACGAAAAAATTACTCGGTGCCTATCCAATTCCAGATCCGAAAAAACGTAGTATTTTAACAAAACCATAGGAGGGGAATTTGCATGTTTGGTTATATTTTACGTCGTTTACTCATCGCAGTCCCTGTCCTATTTGGGGTAACGATTATTAATTTTATTATTATGCGTATGGCACCGGGGAATCCGATTGATATGCTTGTCAGTCCAAAGCTCCCCGATGCGGCGCGTGAGGCCAAGGCTATTGAACTTGGCTTGAATGACCCAGTGTATATGCAGTACTGGAACTGGTTGAAAAATCTCGTGATGCACGGCGACCTTGGTTATTCAATGTACACATCTGAGCCAGTTGTATCGATGATTTTAGAGCGCATGGGGCCGACATTAATTTTAATGGGCACCGCGCTTGTACTTGGTTTATTAATTGCCATTCCACTTGGGATTTTAAGTGCCACAAAACAATATTCAAAACTTGATTATATTTTCGTCACAGGGTCATTTTTAGGGATTTCAATTCCGAACTTCTTCTTAGGCTTAATTCTTGTTTATGTCTTTGCGGTTCAACTGAACTGGTTGCCATCAGGCGGTATGAAGGAAGTTGGCGCTGATGGAGGATTTGGTACATTACTTATGCATATGATTTTACCAATCATCGTGTTAGTAGCGAATGTGGCAGGGCGTAATATCCGCTATGTTCGTTCAAGTATGCTCGAGATTTTAGGACAGGATTATTTACGTACAGCACGTGCGAAAGGATTGAAAGAAGTATTCGTCGTCAATCGCCATGCACTACGTAATGCGCTAATTCCAATTGTTACAATCATCGGTTTAGAAATTCCGATTTTATTCGGTGGCGCGGTTGTCATCGAGCAAATTTTCTCATGGCCAGGTATTGGTCAATTGACACTCTCATCTATTATGAATCGTGATTACTCAACATTAATGGGCTTAAACCTTGTTGCAGCCTTCGTTGTTATCGCAGCAAATATTTTAACAGATATTGTGTATGCCTTCGTTGACCCACGTATTCGAAAAAGCTATGTTGGGGGTGCGAAATAGTGAGTCTCTTTAAGCGTTACTTTAATAAAAAGAAATATGATGCAGCGCACACGGTGACATGGTCAGAGGATATGCCATCGAAGGGTTTGTTTTTCAAACGCTTTAAAAAGCATAAGCTTGCGGTCATTGGCTTCTTTTACTTAGCTATTATTTTATTAGCAGCCATCTTCGCACCGCTTCTTGCACCATATAATCCAAATGAAATTACCGATGCTTTCGGTGAGGGGCCTTCAATGGCGCACTGGCTCGGTACAGATGATATCGGCCGAGATATTTTAAGCCGCGTTCTTTATGCAGCACGTGTCTCGCTATCTGTCGGTATCGGTGCCGTCGTTATTTCTTCTGCGATTGGGGCTGTACTCGGTTTAATTGCCGGTTATTTTGGCGGTATTATCGATGGCATTATTATGCGAATTACCGACATTTTCATGTCATTCCCATATATTATGTTTATCCTTGTTGTTGCAAGTATCGTAGGACCTGGACTGACAAATATTATTCTTATACTCGGGATTCTTGGCTGGCCAGGCATCGCGCGTCTTGTGCGAGGAAATGTACTCGCCATTAAACAATCTGATTATGTGAAAGCAGGCATGGCGCTTGGCTATAGCACACCACGTATATTATTTAAGCACATCCTGCCAAATACCATCGCACCGATTTTAATTTATGCGACGTCAGGTGTGGCGGGTGCTATTTTAGATGAAGCCGCATTAAGTTTCTTAGGGCTTGGCGTACAGCCACCCGATGCGAGCTGGGGGAATATGTTGTCGAGTGCACAATCCATTACGATTTTGACCGACCAACCATGGCTATGGATTCCACCAGGTATTTTCATTTTACTCACAGTATTATCGATCAACTATATCGGTGATGCACTGCGTGATGCGCTTGATCCACGTAATGTAAAATAGCTCCTTCAAGGAAGCTAAGACAGATTTGTCTTAGCTTCTTTTTTATTAGATAACAAGATTTTAATCCTAATATAACGGCGATTTATTAGGTGTGACGGTTTATATAGATAAAATAAGAGCTAGGGGAAATGAATACGGGGATAAAGTAGCAGTAGCACTCATGGTAGGCTTGTTAGTTGTATTGGTAAGCAATCTCATCATGACATACATATGCTTCCAATTTTCACAATGGATTGAACCATTTAGATATAGCGCGCTATAAGAAATTTCTTGAAAAATCAATTGGGAGTGAGCGCTACTAGAAGCCACAATCAACCGTTTCGTTTTATAATAAGGTTAATAGGAGGCGTTTTAGATGAAATTTATGCATATACTAGGATTCGTTGTCGGTATTTTAACCGTACTTGATATTCAACAAAAAGGAATGGGCTATAAGATGTTGCCATCCAAAACACAAAAATGCTTAACAAAAATCTTCGCTAAATAAGGTATGTTTTTAAAAGTAGGCCACGCAACTAGAGTGCATGACCTACTTTTTTAATGCGTTTATGCTCGTTTAAAGAGATTAGCTGTAGAATTTAGCTGATTATATCCTATAAAAAGCATATAATAGAGAAAAAAGTAATAAGAGGTGGCGCCAATGAATGTCATTAGTTTACGAAACAATGTAAATATAGTAGGGCAAGGGAATCAACTGTTAATATTTGCCCATGGTTTTGGTTGTGAGCAGTCGATGTGGCAATACATTACTCCTGCTTTTCTGTCGGAGTATAAAATTGTATTATTTGATTATGTAGGGGCAGGCAATTCAGATTTAGCAGCTTATAACGCAAGCTATCGCACTGCTGATGGCTATGTACAAGATGTATTAAATATTATCGATGAGTTTCAATTAGAAGACGTTATTTTTATCGGTCATTCTGTTAGCTCGATGATCGGTATGTTAGCAGCGATTGAGCGTCCAGAAGCATTCAAAAAAGTGATCATGATTGGGCCATCTCCTTGTTATTTAAATGATGGAGACTATGAAGGTGGCTTCGATGAAGAAGACATCCAAGAGCTTTTACAAACGATGGAAATGAACTTTAGCGGCTGGGCGAGCTATATGGCACCTTTTGCACTTGGACAAGAAAATAACACACCTAATGTTCAAAATCTAGAGCGTGTTTTTGTATCACAAAATCCACATATTGCACGTGAATTTGCAGATATGACCTTTCATTTAGATTGTCGTAGTCGTTTACATGAAATGACGGTGCCATCAGTGATTTTACAATGTGCAGAGGATAGTATTGTGCCAGGTCCAATCGGACATTATTTACATGAGCATTTGCCGCATAGTTCGTTTGAGATATTAGATGTGAAAGGACATTACCCACATATTAGTCATCCAGAGGTGACCATTGAACGTCTGAAACATTATATAAAAGAGGGATAAGCGATGGATATTCGTTTGAAAAAAGCACCATGTGGCTTTTTAAGTACGAACGATGAAGGCAAAATAACAGAAGTGAATGAGACATTTTTACGTTGGACGGATTATACAGAGCACCAACTACTCGGAAAGCATATCGAGTTTTTGCTGAGTCCAACGAATAAGCTACTGTTCCATTCGTACTTCTATCCGGCGATTCAACTTAAAAATCTTGTAGAAGAATTTTTTATTTCGATGCGTGATAAAAACAAAAAAGCCGTACCACTTTTAATGAATGCCAAACGTTATATTCGTGATGGTGAAGAGGTTATTGATTATATGATGATGAAAATGCAGCATCGCTTGGAATATGAGCGCGAGGTGCAATCATTAAAAATCCAAGCAGAAGAAGCGTACGAAAAGAAATCACAAGCGTTTGATCATCTCGAGGAAATCTATGCAGAAATTGAACAAAAGCAAAATGAGCTCATGGCAATTAATTTAGGTCTGATTGAATTATCGAATACAGATAAGCTGACAGGACTCTATAATCGCCGCTACTTTAGCCAAAAGATGAGTGAATTTATTCGTGCCTTTGACATGGAATCTGTGCAATTTTCATTACTTATTATTGATATTGATCACTTCAAGCGTGTGAATGACACATATGGTCATCAAGTAGGGGATATTGTCCTTGAACAACTTGCCAAGCTTTTAAAGGAAACGGTTAGTGAGCAAGGCATTGTTTGTCGATTTGGTGGTGAGGAGTTCACGATTATTTTGATTGGTCATAATGAACAAATCGCACATAATATTATTGAGCGTGTGCAACAAAAAGAATGGCCAGCAATTGGCGACTTAACAGTGAGTGTTGGCATGGCGAAATTCACAGCGCGCGATAATGAGCAGACGATTATTGAGCGCGCAGATAAGGCACTCTATTCATCGAAAGAAAATGGACGTAACCGCGTCACTGTATTTGAACACTAAAAGGAGGAATGGCGATTGACGCGATTCCTCCTTTTTGTATGCTATTTACGGACGATAAAGCTTAAATGACGTCCGGCTTTTTTATCTTGTCGATAAGAGAAGCCCTGCGCACTTTTGAAAGTACACACATCCTCTATCGTAATATTCGCTGCAGGAATACCTGCCAGCTCACATTGCTTTTTCACCGTTAATTGATTATCGATATGATATTTCTCAGTCGCGTCTTTGAAGTACATAAAGTCATCTGCATATCCAAGTGCTTTAAATTTAGTATAGACATCCGCATCAACCTCAAATTTTTCCTGACTAAGCGCTGTACCGATATGTACATGCACATTTTGTAAGTCTACATTTTCTGCCTCACGTAAATGCGTGAATGTCTTGAGTGAAATTTCCTTCACTGTACCTTGCCAGCCGGAATGAATTGCACCCACAAGTGTTGAGTCCGTCGCATAAAATAGTACAGGCACACAGTCCGCTGTAAAGGAGCTAAGGACAATATTTGGCTCAAATGTATAAAGTGCATCCGTCTCCGGAATCGCATCCTCTGCGCGTAGCGTGCCGCGTCCTTTATCCTCAGCAGTTACTTTATAGTAAGTTGCACTATGTGTTTGATTTGCGCAGACAAAATCTTGTAAGGAATGCCCAATAGTCGCCGCAAGTGCTTCGCGGTTTTTAATAATATTTTCAGGGTTCTCACAAACATGAAGTGCCATATTATTCTGTTCAAGCTGCGTATCATCTTGCAAAGAAATGCCCATTAAAAGCTTGGCATCGTTTTTATAAATCGTCGTTGTCATCCAATCACCTCTACTTCTATTATATTATGATTCATCGCTAATTTTCGCGTTTTTAATTTCATAGCGCGCTTTTTTAGGACGTTCAAGCGGCGTGATATTAATGATGAAATAGCCAATGATTAGAAGGAGCACAACCGCACCATACAATAATGTATGCATTGCGCTAGAGTGGTCGATAATAATTAAACGAATCATAGCCGTAATACCGATGTAAATGAAATAACGAAGAGGGAAATGATAATCTTCCTTAAAGTATTTTACAATCATTGTGATGAACTCAAAGTATAAGAAGAATGCTAAAACGTTCGCTAGAAACTCTTCGTGCGTATGTTTGGAATCTTTCTCAAACAATAGAATATCTGCAAAAATAAAAATCTCTTTTGCCATTAATAGTACTAAAAAGATTGATAAACCAACTAATGAGACATTTAAAATCCACTGTAATACTTTTGGGAAGACAACTTTAAATTCTGTACTTTTCATAAATTTCGCCTCGCTTTCATTGTTCTTAAAATAATTTTCACATAAAGAAAAAGAATGTGCAAAGCATACATATTTTGTAAGCGTTTTTAATTTTGAAGAAATATTTTGACTTTTTAATTTTAGATGTTATAATTCTTATAAGATAACTTGGTATTAACAAAAAGGGAGCGATAGACATGAATACGAATACATTTTTCCGTACCACAAAAGCGAATACATTTACAGTACGCAAATTTTTCAAACACGTTGCATCAGATATGGAAGCGCAATTACGTGAATGGGATGAAAACTTCTCTGTAGAAGTAGAAACGTGGAGAACGTATACATTGTCGGTGACAAACGGTGCACAGAAATTCCGTGTTGCACTATCAAAAAATGAAGTGGAATTGTTACAACATGCGCACCCTTATGCCCTTGATGAAAAGCTATGGACATCGCTTGAAAAACAAGGATTAGAAGTCCAAGATATTAGCGAATATATGTACATCATTTTAAATTATGATTTATATCGTCGCGATCGTTTACGCGTCGCACGTTAATAAAAAAATTGAAATCCCCCCGATTTCATTTAGATTTGAATAGAACAAAAGAGGCTAGGATCTAAAAACCCTAAGCCTCTTTTTTGTTAGATTTTAAATTGTGTAATGGAATGTTCAAGTGATGCGGCAAGTAGTGCAAGACGCTTCATTTCAGCCTGCATATCATTCATTGAATGCAGTGTATTCTGAGCAGAGGCCGTCACTTCCTCCGTCATTGCATTCGTCGTTTGGGCATGGCTTGAGACATTGTCGATACTATTCGCTAATTGGTCGGTAACAGAAGCGATTTCTTCCGTTGTAGCAGACACCCCTTCAAGCTTTGGTGTCATGCTTTCCATTTGCGTCATAATATTAGCGAAGCGTTGCTCAGCTGTTTGTGTAACGCTGACCCCTTCATCTACTTTTTGTAGCGTGGTCGCCATTTGCTCAACAGATTGTTTCGTACTTGTTTGGATTGTCGTAACGAGTGCGGCAATTTGATTGGCAGAATGCTGTGAGCTTTCAGCAAGCTTACGAACTTCATCTGCAACAACAGCAAATCCTTTGCCGTGTTCACCAGCACGTGCCGCTTCAATGGAAGCATTGAGAGCGAGTAAATTCGTTTGATCGGCAATTTCCTTAATCATATCAAGCATTTTTCCAATTTCAGCGGTATGCGTATGCAGTGTATGAATTTGCGCATTCGACATCGTTACAGAGTCTTTAATGCCTTCCATTGTCGACACAGCCTCATAAATCGCTTGCTGTCCTGAGTGAGCATGCTGTAGTGAAGTTGTTGAAAATTCGGTAACATCTGTTATGCTCTGTGCAATTGTTGTAACACCTTTCGCAACGTCATTTATCGAATAAGAGGCTTCTTGTAAATCATTCGCCTGACGCTCTGTCGTTTCACTGACCTGTGTAATGGCGGTCGTCACATCCGTTGTGCTCAGCATATTTTGTGCAATATGTTGCTCCATTTCTACACTCGATTGTGTCACTTGCTGCGTATTTTCACCAACATTACGTACAAGCGTCGCTAAATTATCCTTCATCTCATTTAATGTCATCGCAAGTTGACCTACTTCATTGCGACTTGTCACATCGGTTGATACCGTTAAATCACCGTGTCGCATTTGGTCCGCCTTCTGTGCCATCGTTTGCAGTGGGCGTGTAATCGAGCGAACAAGCCATAAAATAATGGCAAGGCTAATAAGAATCACAACGATTGCAAAGAAAATATTTATTACCGCAATGCTTTTCGCAGCCTCTGTTGTTTCGGATTTATATAGGGTGCTCATGACTTTCCAGCCAGTCGCAGAGTTTGTGGCATATAAAGTAATTGTCTCTTCTTGTTCAAATTGCCCCTTCGCTTCTTTTAACTGTGAAGAGAGGGTACTCGAGACTGCCTCACCACCATCATGCTTTTTGTCGGCAATGTAGCGATTCGATAAATCAATAATAGAGGTATAGCCATGGTCACCAATTTTGACGCTACTCGCAATATCTCCAAGTTTTGAAATCGACATATCAATGCCAATAACACCGCTATTATCAGCAAGTTTTTTTGATAAGGTAACGACTAAATCACCACTCGTTTTTGAAATGTATGGGTCTGTAATTGTAATGTCGCTATCCTTTGCTTGCTTATACCACGGGCGTTCGCGCGGATCGTATTCAGCTTTATTATAAAGGTGATAGGGCATACGAATCATGTCCCCCTTTATGGTGCCAACATAGGCCATTGCGACTTCAGGATGCTCCTGAATATATTGTTCAAGTACAGTGCGTGCATTACTTGATTTTGAAACCGATAAATCCTTTGATGTGAGACGTTTCGATAAATACGACACATCATGTATTTTCGGCTCGATTAAATCATTGATGCTATTGTTTAGTAGCACCATATTAGAAGAAGCAGCAGTGAGCTGTTCTTCTTTAATTTGTTCTTTACTTGAGATGTACCAGAATACTCCGCTTAATAAAATAGGAATAACAATGAGTGGGAGTAAGAAAATTAACATTTTATTCCTTAATTTTGTACCTTTATCCATTGCGATGCTCCTTATTATAGTCTTAAAGTTCGTAACCAATCGTATCATAAAAAGTTGTTAATTGTTATTTATTTTAACAAAATAAAGGTATTTTAAATGACTTTTGACTCGGTTCTTAGGAATCAATGAAATAGTTATCAAAAGTGTATCCTCAAAATTTTAATAAGCTACAGACGAAATATAGTAGTTATTTATGTTTTAGCAATACAAAAAGACGCAGCCTCCCCAAGCTGCGTCTTTCTTTATATAGAGAACCCCTAAGTTTTAGTAAACCTTGTCACCATTGAAGATTGAGTTTTTAACGATTACGTAATCCACGTTGCGGATTGATTCTAATTTTGTACCACCAGCGTATGAAATCGATGATTGTAAATCTTGTTCCATTTCAATAAGTGTATCTTTTAAAGAACCTTTATGTTCTACAAACATTTTTTTACCTTCAACGTTTTTCTTTTCGCCTTTTTGGAATTCAGATGCTGAGCCGAAGTATTCTTTTACTTTTTTACCTTCAACTTCGATTGTTTCACCCGGTGATTCTTCATGTCCAGCGAATAGAGAGCCAATCATTACCATTGATGCACCGAAGCGCACTGATTTCGCGATGTCACCGTTTGTACGGATACCACCATCAGCAATGATTGGTTTTGTAGCGGCTTTAGAGCACCAACGAAGTGCCGCTAATTGCCAGCCACCCGTACCGAAACCAGTTTTGATTTTTGTGATACATACTTTACCAGGTCCGATACCTACTTTTGTTGCATCAGCGCCAGCGTTTTCAAGCTCACGCACAGCTTCTGGTGTACCAACATTCCCAGCGATAACGAAAGCGTTTGGTACTAATTTTTTAATATGTTGAATCATTGAGATAACGGCATTTGAATGACCGTGTGCGATATCAATTGTAATGAATTCAGGTGTTAAGCCTTGTTGTGCTAATTCCTCAACGAAAGCATATTCTTCGTCTTTTACACCAACACTAATAGAAGCGATTAAGCCTTTACTTTGCATATCTTTAATGAAGCCAATGCGTTTTTCAGGATTGAAGCGGTGCATGATGTAGAAGTAACCGCCTTCAGCTAATTTCGTCGCGATTGATTCGTCGATGATTGTTTGCATATTTGCAGGTACAACAGGAAGGCGGAATTTATACCCACCTAATTCTACTGATGTATCACATTCTGAGCGGCTATTTACGATACATTTAGCCGGGATTAATTGAATATCTTCGTAGTCAAATACATTATCCATTTAAAAACACTCCTAAAAGCGAATATTATTTTTTGTTTTAATTAAATTGTTCGTCCTTTGGTAATTTACAATATTTTGATAGCGCTGTCAAATGATTTTTCAGATATTTCGAGAAAAATGAACATTAGCTACGAAAAAGACGCTAAAAAGCAAAAAAATATCACAAACTCCGAAAAGAGCTTGTGACATTTTAAGTCTTATAAATACTAGCGACTATGAGGTGTTTGAAAAAATTACAAATTGCTTTGTTCGTCTACTAGCTTTTTAGTGAATTGAATAAAGTTTCGTACTGCAGGAGAAATGTAACGATCTTTTGCCCATGTGAGCTGTGTACGATGATGTACTGGCTGATTTAAAATCTTCAGTGGCACAACAGGGAAATCGAATAATGGAATGCCTATAGGTACAATAGCAACGCCAAAATTTTTACTGACTAGGTCAATAATCGACTTCTCAGCAATACCTTCAAAAACAATTGTCGGTTCAAAGCCTGCTTCGTGACAAATATAATCTGTTACTTCGCGTACAGAAGTATCTTCTTTAAAGACGATAAATTTTTCGAGCGCAAATTCATCTAAATGAACTTCTTTTTGTTTGCTAAGTGGATGATTTTTGGGTACGAGCATAATTAGCTCTTCCTCTAATATCGTATATTTTTCAATTGTTGTGTTTGCAGAAAAGGGTGAGCAAAATCCGATGTCAATTTCATCTCGGTTCAGCTGTTTTAAAATCTTTCGAGTAGTATCTTGTGATAATTTAAATTGAATATTAGGGTATTTTTCTGTGAATGCAGAAATCAACATTGGGATATAGTCAGAGCCAAGGGGTTGTGTAAATGCGAGACGAATCGTGCCATGCATTGGATTAATCAAATCCTGAATTTTATGCTCAGCAGTTTGAATTTCATTAATCGCATTTGTCGCATGCTCTAAAAAAACTTCACCGTAAGTATTTAACGTCACGCCGCGACTTTCTCGTGTGAAAAGTGGTGCACCTACTTCTTTTTCTAAGTTCTGTATTGAGCGACTAAGCGCAGACTGTGATAAATTTAAACGTTCGGCAGCGTGCGAAATGTTGCCTACTTTTGCGAGTGTTTCAAAGTATAATAATTGATAAAATTCCATGACGCACCTCCATATGTACAGTATGCATAGATAATATGCAAAAGACAATTATTTATCATACCTTGAGTAGGCGTATACTATTTCTGTTAGATGGCTCATCTTATGAGGAGCTTAAAAAGGAGATGCATAGATTGTCTACAAAAAAAGAGCCACTATGGACAAAAAGTTTTATTAACATTACGTTGATGAGCTTATTTATCTTTTTAGTGTTCTATATTTTATTAACGGCGCTGCCACTTTTTATTACAGAAAAGCTTGGAACTTCAGCAGATAAGGCAGGCTGGTTATTAACGGTATTTTTAATTTTTGCGATTATTGTACGACCGGTTGCTGGAGATTGGATTAGTCGTTTCTCTCAAAAGAAAATTTTAATTTATTCAACTACTGCGTTTTTCGTAGCTTGTTTATTTTATTTCTTCGTACATTCATTTGCCGTATTATTAGTTGTTCGTGCAATTCACGGGATTATCTTTGGAATTATTACAACCGTTAAAGGTGCCGTTAGTGCCGAGCTTATTCCGATGACACGCCGTGCAGAAGGGCTAAGTTATTATTCAATGGCAATGGGACTTGCGATGGTGCTTGGTCCTGTTATCGGTCTACAATTTGCGAGTGCATCCTCATACAATGTGATGTTTGTTATCTGTGCAGTGCTATCCGTCTTTAATGTCTTGTTAGCAATGATTATTACGATTCCTGGTGATAACGCAGACAAACACATAGCAAAAGAAAAATTCTCATTTAGCAATATTGTTGATCCGCGCACCGTTCCATACGCGGCAATGACGTTCATTTCAGCAATTGCGTATTCAAGTATTTCAGCTTTCCTATCACTTTATGCAAAAGAGTTAGATCTAGTGACAGCAGCAAGTTATTTCTTTATTGTTTATGCGGTTTGTATGTTATTATGTCGTCCGTTTGTTGGGAAAGCAGCCGATCAATATGGGCCAAAATATATCGTTTTTAGTTGCCTCGCGATTTTTGCAATCGGTTTATTTGTTCTTCAAATGACGACTGCAGGTTGGATGTTAATCGTTGCGGGTGCGATTATGGGAATTGGTTACGGCTCTATCACACCAATTTATCAAACAGAGGTCATGTCATCTGTTCCACCAGAACGCGTTGGGGTTGCAAGTTCTGTGTTCTTCAACTCAATGGATTTAGGGATGGCAGTTGGTGCAGCTGTGATGGGCATCATCGCAGGTGCGAGTAGCTATTCAACCATGTATTTAACAGCATGTATCATTATCGTCGTTGCTTTCTTCTTATATATGTACGTATCAAGGAAAGGACGTCGATATCAACAATAATGCCTGTTCGCTGCCAGCAAATAGGCATTACAACTCCATTTTCGAATGATGGAAATACTAGCGGAAAAGAGAGTAGGATTTGAGCCTACTCTCTTTTTTTACGTAAAAATAAAGAGTTTTACGATAATTAACAAAAAATTCAATTTTTTATTATGTTTACGTAGCTATTGTTTGTGGCAAATACATATACTAATTACAATTTATGTAACAAGGGGGATTTGGTATGACAGTTACAGCACAATATCGCACACGTATTGAAAAGACGGTGGACCAATTATCTAACCGTTTAATTGATATTAGTCATAAAATACATGCACGACCAGAAGTCGGCAATGAAGAATTTTTTGCGTCGCGAACATTGATTGATTTATTAGAGGATTTTGGCTTTGAAATTGAAAAAAATATTTCAAGCTATGATACAGGTTTTATCGCAAGTTACAAGGCAGAAAAGGAAGGTCCGACCATTGCCTTTTTAGCAGAGTATGACGCGCTACCAGGACTTGGTCATGCGTGTGGGCACAATTTAATCGGTACCGCTTCTAGTGCAGCAGGCATTGCGCTGAAGCAAGTCGTAGATAAAGTGGGCGGGCAATTACGTATTTATGGTACACCTGCAGAAGAAGGTGGTGTCAATGGCAGTGCAAAAGCCGCTTATGTAAAAGATGGACGTTTTGCAGATGTCGACGTTGCACTCATGGTACATCCCGGACATGATTCTTATGAAACGATTCCGACGCTTGCGGTAGATGTTTTTGAAGTGGAGTTTTTTGGTAAGCCAGCACATGCCTCTGAAAATCCACATGACGGTATCAATGCACTCGACGCAATGCTGCAATTTTATGCTGGTATTAATGCATACCGTCAGCAAATGCTCGATACAGACCGTGTACATGGCGTTATTTTAGAAGGTGGCCAGGCACCAAATATTATTCCGGAATATACGAAGGCGCGCTTTTTTACCCGCGCACGTAGTCGAGGTCATTTAAATGACTTAACACGCCGTATTAAAGCGATTGCAGAAGGAGCAGCCTTACAAACTGGTGCTCGTATGGAATTTAGCTTTATCCAAAATGGCGTCGATGACTTTTTCATTAATAAAACGTTAGATGGCGTCTTTAGAGAAATGGCCGAAAGCTTAGGTGAACAATTCCATGATGATAATTTTGGATTCGGAGCTACCGATACAGGGAATGTTAGTCAAGTAGTACCTACAATTCATCCACATATCAAAATCGGATCCTCTACATTAATTGGTCATACAAAAGAATTTTGTGAGGCAGCTGCTTCACCAAAAGCAGATGAGGCGCTTCTTATGTCAGCAAAGGCTCTTGCACTTACAGGACTGGCGCTTATGGAGGATGCGGAATTATTAGAAAGTATTAAAGCAACTCATAAAGATGTAGTGGAACAACAAACCTTTACAGATTGGAGTATTTAATATGCTAAAACCAAAATATACGATGAGAGATATTTATGGCGATGTTGTTTTCTCAGCGCGACCAGCACATGAAATCAATCCTTGGATGCCAAGCAACGAAAAACTCAATGCCCTATCTGCACGTGAAACATTAATTGCAGACGTGCCTGTACTTGTTCACGAGGCAACACAAACAGATAAAGCAAAAAAGCTATTCGATTTAGCAAGTATTCCATTTCCAGAACAGCCCTATACGTATAAAAATAAAGAAGATTACAATGCGATTTTAAAGCAATGGGGTGACGAGAAAAAAGAAGTCGTTTTACAATATATTCATGGTAAGAAAACGATTGACCGCGATGCTTACTGGATGGATGCAAAACTGTTAAATTATTTAAATAGCAAAGCCTATTTACGAGAAATCGTTCCAGAAAAATATGTACCTGAACGTGAAGTAATTGATAGTAAAGATTTAGAAAAGGCACTAGAGCACTGGGAATTACCATTTGTTTTAAAGCCAGGCGATGAAACGCCAACTGCTGGTGGTTATGGTGTGCAAATTTGTCATACAGAAGAGCAGCTTGCTGAGGCCAAAAAGCTCTTTACGCAAGAAGGCGCAGATCATGTCATCATTGAAAAATATGTTAAAGAAATTGAAAATTATTCGTGCCAGTATGCCTATAGTGAAAATATTGGTCTTCAGTATCTCGGTACCTCTGTACAAATTACAGATGACGAGGGGGTTTATGCAGGTAATGTAATGATCGACAATGTTCCGGAAGCAGTCATTCAAGCAGGACGTGAAATTATGCAGGCGGGTGTGGATAAAGGCTATGTAGGCATTGCAGGATTCGATTTGTTATGGACGGAGGAAGGCGAAGTAAAAGCCATTGACTTAAATTTCCGTTTAAATGGCTCTACATCGATGCTCATGTATGCTGAGGCATTAGACAGTCACTGTATGAAATTTTATACCTATGATGCGATAGATAAGGAACATAACGACGCATTCTATAATCTGATGGCAGATTATATTGCACAAGACGTATTATTACCGCTTAGTTATTATGACGGCGATGCAGTTGAAGGCGGTGCCCCATCATCCTTTGTCTGCATTTGGCATGCCTTTTCTTTAGAAGATATTGAGCTTTATGAGGAAAGTTTATTTAAAAGTGGTGCAGTAGCACGTTAACGACAGAGGGAGGCGAAAGCTTTCCTTTTTTCAATTTCATTACATATGCAAAAATAAAGAAGAAACATGATATGATAGTAACAAATCTATAGAACAAGCAATGAGAGGATTAAGTATAATGATGGAATTAGAAATGGCAATTAGAGAGTACATGCTTGGTCGTCCAGTTATAAAAATCGAACGCGAAGAAGAAGATTTCATGGGCGAAATCGTTGATGCCAATCGTGGTATTATATACGGTCAAATTGAAGTGTCAGATGAAGGTAAACTAACGAATATTATGATCGATATCGAAGAAATTACAGACAATAATGATATTTCATTAGATGAATACGAAGAACTTGAACTCGAAGACTTAAAAGAAATGGCCGAAGAATTTGCGGAAGAATTTTGTTCAGGAGACTTACGTTATGTAAATGTACAACAATGGATTGGCGATACGATTTTAGTAACCTTTGAACAATTTGATCACCAATTAAATCTGCCACTGCCAAACTCTGGTGCACAGGTCGAAATCAATCGACAAGGCTTTATCGTGTCAGCAACGCTAAACCAAACGTATTACCAATTAACGTATCCAGAAATAACTGTAACCGCTGAGCAAGCAAAAGCAACTTTAGCAAATGAACTGTTATTAAAACGTGAAATTGAAGAAACGCCAGACAAGCTGCATATTGTTTATGTGCCTAAAAATCGTTTCACCGCAGTAGGTGTTGATGGTAAAGTAACGACTGTATTCGACCCAGATGCGGAAGAAGAATTACCGAAAAAAGCAATCGAAGCAGTTACTGTCACAAAATCATTACCTGAATTATTGGGTATTGACTCAGACATGGTATTTACTGATGAAGAAGATGTACAAACATGGACATCACCAACAGATGACAGCATTTATGTGCGCATCGATCGCAGTGATGTCTACGAAACCATGTACGAATCTGTGAAACCTTGGGATGAAACGCAACCAGAGCTTTCAATTGCAGAGCTAGAAGATAATGCGAAACAATTTTTAGAACTAGTTGTTGGTGAAATTCATACGAAGTTTGAGCTTGAAGAACAGCTTGAAGAAGACGAGCCAGAGCTGACAGAAGAAGAGCTTGCCTATTTCCGTGCAATGGAAGAAGCCATGGCTGAAGATGATGAATTTGATGACGACTTCGAAGATGAGGATAATGATTTCGAACCCTTCCGCACATTCTCATTCCTACGCACCGTACAAGGAATCCCAGTGGATGAATACAATATTCATGTTGATATTGGCACGTACACGGGACATATTAAAGACTGTACAGTGACACGCGTAAATGAAGCAGTTATTGAGAATTTCTCAACAGATGATGTAGAAGTATCATTAGAAGAGGCGAATAAACGCTATATCGACGCATTACAACTTCGTTTAGCACGTGCCATTGAAAGTCAGGATGATTTCCCGATTTATACGTTAGTTTATGAAATTATCTTTAATGATGGTCAATCAATACTAGAAAAAATTGAAAGCAATACGGGTGAATTCATTTTCGAAGATCTATATTTAGAAGACTAATCGCCTCCTAGGGAAGAGCAGCATCCAAATGCTGTTCTTCTTTTTTTGTGAGGAAAGTATCGGTCCTGCAGATTTTTTATAATAAAAAAGTCACAAAATTCAAATAACTTTGCTTATAATAGAAGAAAAGGGGGCTACTTTATGACAACAACGACTGAGCTAAATATTTCCGCACTTATTGAAGAGTTAAAAGAAGACAATCATGAAATGCAAAAAGTGATGCAAAAAATTCAAAGCATTTCGATGCAATCAAAGATTTTATCACTTAATTCAGGTATTGAAGCTGCTAGAGCAGGTGAGGCAGGACGTGGTTTTGCGGTCGTCGCTAAGGAAATCGATAAATTTGCGACGTCGAGCATGGAAGCTAGTAAGTCGAGTGAAGACATTATTCAGCGCATGCATAATAAAGCGAATGAAATCATTGCGGTGCGTACCGTCGATGTTGCCTACGATACGATCGATAAAATTGAACGCAACTTATTCGAGCGTAATTGTGATGCACAGGCATGGGCAACTTTTTCAGCTGTGAAAAATGTTGTGCAAAATCATTCAATAGAAAATCAACGAATTGCAAATCAGTTTTTAGCACATACACTAAAAATTTATGAAGTATATTTCGAATTACTCGTTGTCGATTTAACTGGGTGTGTCGTTGCAACCGCAAAAAACCATCAATTAATCGGTGAAGATTTATCAGGACATGAATGGTTTGAGCAGGTCATAAAAACAAATCAGCCGTATGTGACAGACCTTTATTATTCAAAAACCATTCAAGCGCATACGATGAATTATTCAAGTCCAATTCAGGACGATACAGGAAAAACCATTGGTGTGATATCAACAAGGTTTAACTGGCAATATGTCATGGAAATTATTGAACGCGCAAATGTAGGTCAGGATTCATCCTTATACATAATCAATAAAGATGGTATTGTCATTGCTTCTAAGGATGCTACAGACATTTTGAAAAAAGACTTAGCACATTACGCTACCGTGCAAAAGTCTATAAGAGGTATCGAAAAAAGTGGTTATCAAATGGAACGAAATGAGCTCGTTGCGTTTAGTGTCTCGCAAGGATATAACGCGTATAAGGGTAAGCAGTGGTGTGCAATTGTCGTAGAGCCGATGCATTAAAAGCTATAATGACATAGTGAATGAAATAGGTCTTGACGTGACATCGATAACAAAAAAATGATATTAACGAGAAAAAGCATGGTTTTTTAGCGTATTTCGCAAAAATCCATCGCTTTTTATTTTTTTCTGAAAATTTAATTGACAATGATTCTCATTAGCTTGTATGATGAATTCAACATGTTTTAAATGATAATGTTTATCAATTATAAGCGGCGAGGAGGAACAAAAACATGCGTAAATACATAGGACTTTCTATCGTAGCGTGTTTGACGCTCGGATTAGCTGCTTGTGGTAGTGGGTCATCAAGCGATACAAACACAGCAGCTGGGAAAGTCCAAATTTCAACAGCCGATCGTCTCAATAATAAAGTGGAGCTTACGAAAGCACCAACATCTGTGGCAGCACTTAGCCCGGGAGACGCAGAAACGTTAATGGAACTAGAGGCGAATGTTGTGGGCGTTCCAACCATGACAGGTAAAAAACCAGCCAGCTTTGAAGGCATTCAAGAAATCGGCAATCCTCATTCACCTTCACTAGAACAAATTGCACAAGTACATCCTGATGTTCTCTTCGCACAGGAATCATTTAAGCAATATGCCAACACACTTGAAAATCAAGGCTCCAAAGTAGTGTATACGAAAGCTGATTCCATTGATGATATTCAAGAGAATATTACATTATTTGGGGATGTACTCGAAAAAGAGCAGCAGGCAAGTGATTTAAACGATGAGATCACAGAGCACGTAGAGACGCTAGAAAAAAACACGGATAAAGTACGTGCATTACTCGTTTACGGTGCACCAGGGACATTTTTAGCAGCATTACCATCTTCACTATCAGGTGATATTTTAGCGAAAGCTGGTGGCGAAAATATTGCGGCAGATTTCCCGAAAGCAGATCAATATCCAAACTATGCAAGTATGAGTACCGAAAAAATTGTTGAAGCAAATCCAGAAATCGTCATGCTCATCACACATAGCGATCCAGAGGCAGTAAAAAAAGCCTTTGAGAAAGAAATGAATCAAAATGCGGCTTGGAAAAACTTAGATGCCGTTAAAGAGAAACGCGTTGTTGTGTTATCCGCAGAATTATTTGGCCAAAACCCAGGAACGAAAATTACGGAAGCACTGGATGAAATGAAAAAACAACTAGATGAGGTGCGCTAATGGTCGCGATACAATCTTCAGTAAAAGTTCATCCATTAGCAAAAAAACGGCGGTGGACATTTATTGTATTAACGGCTTTACTGCTCATCGTCTCCATCGCTAGTTTAATGATTGGCTCCGTACGCTTTTCATTAACCGAAATTTGGCATGGCCTAACCGTTGTAGATAGTTCATTAGAGCGTCGTGTCATTTGGGAACTGCGCTTTCCACGTGTGCTGGTCGGAATGTTAGTGGGCGCTTGCTTAGCAATAGCTGGTGCGATTTTACAAGCAATTATGCGAAATCCACTCGCTGACCCTGGCATCATCGGTGTGTCATCAGGTGCCGGTATTGCAGCCATTACGATTATGATTATTTTTCCTGCATACATCACATTATTACCGTTAGCCGCATTTTTAGGTGCGTTAATTACCGCATTACTGATTTACCTATTAGCATGGAAGGGTGGTGCAACACCCGTCAAAATCGTGCTAGTCGGTGTCGCAGTGAATGCAATTGTCGGTGCAGGAACAAATGCTTTAATGCTACTTTATAGCGACCGTGTACAAGCCGCACTACCATGGCTATCAGGTGGTATTGCCGGCGTTGGCTGGTCTCATTTTCAACTGATTGTTTATTATGCAATCGGTGCCATCATCATTTCGATGTTTTCTGTGAAATATATTCGGATGCTACGCCTAGGGGATGATGTAGCAAAGTTATTAGGGCAACGCGTGGAAGTTATACGCTTTTTATTAATTGTACTTAGTGCATTACTTGCAGGTATTGCGGTTAGTGTTTCAGGCTTAATCGGCTTTGTTGGCTTAGTTATTCCACATATTCTACGCCTTATCATCGGTAGTGATGACCGCTTCTTAGTACCAGCATCAGCCATTGGCGGCGCTTTTATCGTCGTCTTTGCAGATATGATTGCACGTACGGTATTTGATCCAATTGAGTTGCCGGTTGGTATTTTATTAGCCTTCATTGGTGGGCCATTCTTCTTGTATTTAATTCAACGAAATAGAAAGGGCGATGCACGTGCTTAAAGCAGAAAATATTCAATACGTACGCAATCCTGCTTTTTCATTAAAGGACATCAATTTAACTATTGAAAAAGGCGAAGTGATTAGTTTAATCGGTCCGAATGGTTCTGGGAAGTCGACGCTGCTACGTGTGATTGCTAATTTATTAAAGCCAGAAGAAGGCAATATCATCATTGATGGCAAGAATGTAAAAGCCATACCTAAAAAGGAACTCCCTAAAAATCTAGCGATGCTCCCACAAATGAATGACCATCTCTTAGATTTAACAGTTGGTGAGCTTGTTGAATTTGGACGCGCGCCGTTTCAGCGGGGCATCGGGAAGTTATCACACGAAAATCAAGAAATCGTCGAATGGGCTCTGGATGTAACCGGCTTGACGCAGATGAAAAATCGCTTATTGCCAGGTCTATCTGGCGGTGAACGTCAGCGTGCATGGATTGCAATGGCCGTTGCACAGCGCTCCAAAGTATTGCTCCTTGATGAGCCAACAACCTATTTAGATATTGCACATCAGATGGAAGTACTAGAGCTTGTGAAATATTTAAACGAGGAATTCGGCATTACTGTTGTGATGGTACTACATGATATTAACCAAGCTGCTACCTATAGCGATCGCCTAATTGTTATGAAAAATGGCCAAATTCATTATGATGGCATCCCCCAATGCGTGCTTTGTACAGAAATGTTTCAAACTGTTTTTAATATCGACGCAGAGGTTCATAGCAATAATGATGGTGTTTACTTTACACCACTTAGAAGGAGGAACGGATAAATGAAAGAACTGATTCGACCATTTATCATTGCGGCGCATGGCGATTATGACATGGTAGAGCATCTTTTAAATATTGAACCGTCCCTCGCCTTTGTAGAGATGGACTGGGGTGCGGGGGATATTGAAAGTGGTCTTGCCGCCGCGGCGCATACAGGAAGTAGGGACATTGCAGAACTGTTACTTAAAAAAGGCGCAAAGAAAACCTTATTTTCACAAGCAATGCTCGGGGATTTAAATTTTGTTGAAATGGCGTTGGATGACAATCCCATGCTACTACATGCTAAGGGAGCACATGGTATTGCACTGATTCGTCATGCTGAGCGTGGTGGATTTGAAGCAGAGCCGGTGCTTGAATACTTAAATCAATTAATGGAGAGGGAGAAATTTCAATGCCAGTAAAATTAGTGAATACAATTCGTACAAAAAAAGGATTTGGGGAAGCCGTAGCACAACGTTTTGCTACACCAAAATCAGTCGCATCAGCACAAGGCTTTATTCGCATGGAAGTATTAATTAATGAAAAAAATCATGACTACGATGAAGTGAAGATTTGCACGAATTGGGATACAAAATCAGATTTCAATGCTTGGTTCACATCAGAAGAAGCGGTGAATACACATAAACGTGTCGCAAAAGAAGAAGATTCACCAATGCTAGGGAATGATGTTAGCATTTACGAAGTAAAATATGAACATTATCCAGCTGTACCAGCAAAATAATGCATTTTTAAAGTAAAGGCCACGCTTATAACGTGGCCTTTTTATATGCAAAAGGATATAAATATTTTATACTTTTAAGCAGAACATTCGTCATTTCTAATAATTTCGTGACATCCGTTCAGAGTGAGATAAGATACAATAAGGGAGATGGCGCACAATGCTTCAAACGAAATACAATTTTTTAAATGCCGAATGGCTTTGGATTTTAATCGTTGCCATTGTAACGACATTATTAGGTGAAATTAAATTACTGCCCTTTAGTAGTACAGAAAATTTTCGATTTGCTTTAGGGAGTATTGTTTTCTTGCTCTTTTTATTAGTACGACCTGTGAAGTCTGTCATCCTTGTTGGCGTGCTAACAGGCATCGTCACGATTCTCTTTCGCATGGGCTTAGAGTTAATAAATCATGGCTTTTCATCAGAGGTACTCATTAATAATTACCCGGCTTTCTTCTATTATGTGGTCTTTGCATGCGCATTCCAGTTTTTCAATTTACGCATGTATAGCAACCAACCATTATTATTAGGGGTTTTCGCCTCTATTATTGAATTTATTAGTAATAGTGCTGAGCATGTACTCCGATTTTTATTAATCCCAGACATATCGTTAAGTTTTTTTGATTTTGTCTTAGTGGCATGTGTCGCGATTTTCCGTAGCTTTTTTGTTATCGGAATTTATAGTACAGTTATTTTATCTGAGCAACGAAAGCACCTTCAAGAGCAATTAACGATGGGGTCTGATTTATATGTAGAAGCACTGTATTTACAAAAATCAATGAATCATATTGAGCAAATTATGGCAGAAAGCTACGAGTTATACCGTGAGCTGAAGAAAAATGAAAATCGTAAATTAGGCTTAAAAGCACTACATATTGCACAGGAGATTCATGAGGTGAAAAAAGATTCCCAGCGTATTTTTTCGAGCATTTCAGAAATGACGATGCATAAAACGGAAGAGTACTATTCACTATCAGATGTCATGAATCTTGTACAAGTAGCCAACGAAAAGTACGGTGCAATGCTTGGTCGAAATATAATGTTTCATGTGGAACAATCTGTTGATTTCTATACAAACCAACACATTCCACTACTCGCTATTTTAAATAATATTGTTGCGAATGGAATTGAAGCATTAGAGGGACAAGGAACAATTGACTTAAAAGTTTTTGAAAAAAATGATAACGTTTATTTTATTATTCAAGATGATGGCAAAGGAATTCCACCAGAAGATTTAGATATTATTTTTGAACCAGGATTTACGACAAAATATAATGAACAAGGAGTAGCCGCTACAGGTATTGGTCTTTCGCATGTACAAGAAGTAATTCAAACATTAAATGGCCATATTAAAGTGGAGCTACCAGAAAAGGGCACTATTTTCATTGTCGATATTCCAATGCAAATGATTTTGCAAAAGGGGGAAAAGTAAAATGCGCTATTTTATTGTCGATGATGATGCGGCAAGTCGACGCATGTTGAAACAAATTATTTTAGAAGGCGATATGGGTGTTGTATTAGGAGAAGCCGATAGCGGAGAAAATGCATTAGAGCCCATTCTTTCGAGCGATCCCGATTTTGTATTAATTGATTTATTAATGCCAGATTTGGATGGCATTGAAACAATAGACCAGCTTCGTCGCCAAGGCTTTAAAGGTCATTTTATTATGATTTCACAAGTAGTTAATAAGGAAATGATTGGAGAAGCCTATGAAAAGGATGTAGAGTTTTTCATTAACAAGCCAATCAATCGTATAGAAGTGCAAAGTATCTTACGTAAAACGAGTGAACGCTTTATTTTGAAAAAATCGCTGATGACGATTCGTAAATCGATTCTTCATTTTGAAGAAGAAACAAAGGAAGAAACACATTTAACAATGAAAGATGTTGTGCTTTCTATTCTAAGTGAAATGGGAATTGTCGGCGAAGTAGGGAGTGATGATATCGTTCGAATCATTATGCTACTATCAGAACGTGAAGAAGCAACGATGCAAGTTCCTTCTTTAAAAGGATTGTATGAAGAAATTGCTTCTAAGACACGTTTTAGTGGACCAGAGATTGCGAAAGAAAGTAAAGCAATCGAGCAACGGATTCGTCGTACCATCCTTGCAGCAATGAATAACATTGCTACATTAGGTGTTGTAGACTACACCAATCCTGAATTCGAATACTATGCACCACGTTATTTTGACTTCGCAGAAATTCGTGTAGCAATGAAAGAAATTCAAGAAAGCGGTTCCATGCCGAAAAAGATAAAAGTAAATATTAAAAAATTTATTCAAGTTCTATTTGTGGATTCTATGGATAAATTTAGGAGAAAGCCTTCGAAATGAGATGAATTTCATCGCATAATGAGATATATGCATCGGTAATTATCAAAAAAAACTATGAAGAAATAATTATTTTGAAAATTTTATTTAATAAAACTGTCGGATAATGTCGGATTTTATAAGTCAACTATAGAATAAGATTATAGTTTTAAAAGTAGATATGAAAAATAATTATATACTCTCAAAGGGGGCTTCATAGATGGAGAAGAAAAAACGTAAAAAATTAGGCCTGGCATGGCAAATTTTAATCGGTCTTATCCTAGGTATTATCGTGGGTGCCATTTTTTATGGTAACGAAAACATTACGAAATATGTTTACCCACTAGGAACAATCTTCATGAGCATGATCAAAATGATCGTTGTGCCAATCATTGTTTCTACATTAATCGTAGGTGTAGCGGGTCAAGGTAGTTTAGAAAAAGTAGGTAAGTTAGGTCTTAAAACATTAATCTACTTCGAAATCATTACGACAATTGCGATTATCTTAGGTATTTTCTTAGCTGATATTACAAAATTCGGTAAAGGCATCGACATGAGTCAGTTATCAAAAGGTGATATTTCATCTTATGTTGATTCATCACATAAAATGGCTGAAGAGCATCACGGTATTATGGATACAATTGTTAGCATCGTACCAACAAACATCGTGTCATCAATGGCAAATGGAGATATGTTACCAATCATCTTCTTCTCTGTGTTGTTCGGTCTTGGAGTAGCGGCAATTGGCGATAAAGGTAAACCAGTATTAGCATTTGCACAAGGTGTAGCAGATGCAATGTTCTGGGTAACAAATACAATTATGAAATTTGCTCCAATCGGTGTATTTGCATTAATCGCTAATACAGTAGCAACATTTGGCTTATCTTCATTAATTCCATTAGGTAAATTAATGATTCTTGTATACTTCGCAATGATTTTCTTCATTGTTGTCGTATTAGGTATTACAGCGAAAATTGCTGGGGTTAGCATGTTCCGTATTATTAAAATTATGAAAGATGAGTTAATTTTAGCTTACTCAACTTCAAGTTCGGAATCTGTATTACCACGTATTATGATTAAAACAGAAAAAGCCGGTGTACCAAAAGATATTGGTTCATTCGTTATTCCAACAGGTTATTCATTTAACCTAGATGGTTCTACTTTATATCAAGCAATTGCAGCATTATTTATTGCTCAAATGTATAATATTGATTTAACATTAACTGAACAAATTATTTTAGTTTTAACATTAATGGTTACTTCTAAAGGTATCGCGGGTGTACCAGGCGTATCATTCGTTGTTCTTTTATCAACACTTGGCGCGGTAGGTATTCCATTAGAAGGTTTAGCATTCATTCTTGGTGTTGACCGTCTACTAGATATGATGCGTACAGTAGTTAACGTATGTGGTAACACATTAGCAGCATTCGTTATGGCGAAATGGGAAGGCCGTCTTGATATGGATAAGTACAACAATTACTTTGAAAATGAAGCAGCTGAACTTGCAGCCAAACAGAAATAACAATTCCAAGAGCTTGGGCTTCGGCCTGAGCTCTTTTTTTATGCATTTATTGACATGCATTGGACATAAAGTGATGCTAGAATAAATGCACGATAAAAAAGGTGGGATATAGATGGAAAAAATCTTAATTGTAGAAGACGAATTTGCCATCAGTCAAGTACTCAAAGCGTATTTGACAAAAGTGCAATTTTTAACGGAACAAGCCTATACAGGGACAGAGGCGATGCAAAAATTTCATTCATGGAATCCAGATTTAGTGTTACTTGATGTCATGTTACCAGAAAAAAATGGTTGGCAAATTCTTGAGGAAATTCGACAAGTGAGTAAATGCCCCGTCATTATGCTGACAGCACTTGGTGATGTGAATTATCGCTTGGATGGTCTTAATGGAGGTGCGGATGATTATATCGCCAAACCATTCGAGGCAGAGGAAGTTGTGGCACGCGTCAAGGCCGTTTTACGCCGAACAATAGCAGATAGTGGGCCAACAAAACAATTCGGGGCACTTGAAATTAATCTACAATCACATGATGTTACATTAAACGGTTATAAAGTAGAACTAACACCTCGGGATTTATCGGTGCTTATCTTTTTAGCAGAAAACCCAAACCAAACCTTTACACGCGATCAACTAATCGACAAAGTGTGGGGCTGGGAATACGACGGAAGTGACCGTGCAGTGGATTTAGCGGTAAAACGTCTTCGTAAATCATTACAGGACTGGCCTGAAGAACAAGGTGAAATTAAAACATTACGTGGATTAGGGTATCAATTTAGTGTCAAAAAATAAAGAAATGAAGCGTGTTCCACTGGCACGTTACTGGACATTACGTTATTTAGCAGCGCTGATTATTGGTTTACTTGTTGTATCCATCCTATCCATTACATGGTTACGTCATAACACGATGACAAACCGCGTAGACATGTTAGAAGTAGTAGCAGATGAAATGGCTAGTCGAATTACAGAAAGTATTACGAGTGAAGAAGCACAGCCTGGTATATTTCGGGAGCGTACACCCTTAGCGAATTTAGGAATTAATCCTAAAATCTATTTAGTGAATGCAACAGGGAATATTATTTCGAGTAATGAGCCAAAAAATGCGCCGCAAAAAATGAATGAAGCGCAGCCAAATTTACCAGCACCACCAGAATCTTTATTTGAGCAGACATTGCCTAAAACAATTATGGCTAGCAAGAAAGATATTATAAAAGTTCAATTAAATAATGACAGCTACTATGCAGTTAAAAAAGCAATTAACAGTAATAAAAAAACGGTCGGCTATGTGGTGTTACTAGAATCTAAAAAAAATCTAGCACATGTCGACCAGGAATACTCACAGCTTGCGGCCATCATTATTGCACTTGCTCTTATTGGAACAATCGCCATCTATTTATTATCACGACGATTATCAAAACCGATTAAAGATGTTGCACAGGCCGCCCAACAAATTCAAAGCGGTGATTATAATGTGGCACTCGCCAATGATGTGAAGGAAAAAGAAGTGTATGATTTAATTGAATCCTTCCGAGATATGGCAGCACGTTTAAAGCAACTCGAGGCAACACGTACGGAACTTCTGGCAGGTGTAACACATGAACTGAAAACACCTGTCACATCGATCAGTGGCTTATTACAAGCTGTGAAGGACGGCGTTGTGACAGGAGAAGATGAAAAAGAGTTTGTGAAAATGGCATTGAATGAAACGACAAAGCTCAAAACAATGGTAGGTGACTTGCTCGCATTTAATTCATTTGCAGTGAATGCTATTCCAGTACACATTCAGCCATACGCTATTAATCATTATGTACAAGAGTCTGTTGTACAATGGGCAATGTCACAGCCAGAAAAAGGCGTACAGGTTGATGTGGAAATCTTACCTGAGGAAAGAACTGTACAATTAGATGGTGTTCGCTTCCAGCAAATCTTGACGAATCTTTTAACGAATGCAAAGCAAGCAATGGAAGGCAGCGGCCATATCCAATTAACCATGCAAGATGAAGAAAAGGATATTGTAATTTTTGTTGCAGATACAGGGAAAGGCATTCCAATAGAAGAACAACCTTTTGTATTTGAGCGTTTTTACCGCGGTGAAAATAAAAAGTATGCAGTTCGTGGATTAGGATTGGGACTAGCATTAAGTAAAATGATGGCCCAGTCCTTACAAGGAGATTTACAACTTATTTCAAGTACAACAAGCGGTACAACATTTAAAATCACGTTACCAAAAGTGATTTCAGAAACAACAGAATAATAGTAAAGAGATTTATGTAATCAATATGAATCTCTTTTTTTATTTTTTCGCTGACATTTACCTGACACATTCACTTCATATAATAAACGTATCGAAAGACAGGAAGTGAAGGGAGTTTTACCAAATGAATAAGCAGCCTAAAAAGAAAAAAGGGCTTGTTATAACAAGTATTATCGCGGCAGTCATTGTAGTTGGTGTAATTGTTTATGCACTAATTGGCAATAGCAACAATTACGTTGCGAAGGTTGGCGATACGAAGATTACAACAACCGAATTAAATGAGGCGATGCAAAAGCAATACGGCTCAACAGTCGTTCAAACTTTAATTACAAATAGTGTCATTGAACAAGAAGCGAAGAAACAAGATGTGACAGTTACACAAAAAGAAATTGATGCAGAAGTAAAAACTCAGGCAACACAATATGGTGGCACTGAAGGATTAGAATCTGCACTAGAATCAAGTAATATGACAATGAATGATTTTGAAGAAAGCGTGAAAACATACATTCAAACACAAAAACTAATGGAACCAACATTAGAAATTACAGATGCAAAATTAAAAGCATACTTCAAAGAAAATAAATCTTCATACGATACAGCAAAACAAGTGAAAGCTAGTCATATTTTAGTTGAAGATAAAAAGACAGCGAAAAAAGTTGCCAAATTACTTGCTGATGGCGGTGATTGGAATAAATTAGCGAAGAAATATTCTACAGATACAAGCAACGCTTCTGATGGTGGTAACCTGGGATATTTTGATAAATCATCAATGGATGAGAACTTTGCTGATGCGGCATTCTCTATGAAAAAAGGAGAAATCAGTGATCCAGTAAAATCTTCATATGGCTATCATATTATTAAAGTGACAGGTATCAAATCAGCTAAGGAAGCAACATATGCAGATGTGAAAGACGAAGTTCGTACAGCTTATGTAAATGAGCAAATGAATGCGAACTACTCAACTTGGTTAGCAGATTTAGAAAAAGATTATGATATCGATAACACATTAGCAACAACATCAAAATCAACAACTGAAGAATAATTCCCTGGGCGACTACTAGTATCTACGTAGTGCCTGCTACAAAGAGTAGTGTCGCCCTTATATAGAAAAAATAATCATTATGTATCGGCATTGAAACAACGAGGTTTCTTGCTTAGTGAAAGTGTACAAATTATAAGACTGTCCACTCTTATAAATTCTATGCTTTGACGATGTAATGATTATAGAAATGTGAGTGTACTGAAATTTTCAGAGCACTGAAGAAGCCACATTTCATTCTATTCATTGAATCGTTACTAAATTAGTCAGCTTAATGTCCACTAAGCATGACTTCCGCACACTTTAGTATACGATTCATCTATCTTTCAATATTGTATGTCCACACAATATTGAAGGATTGCTCAATGAAATCGACTCGTCATCGAGGACAGCGAGTAGCCTATTTTTTCATACCTGCTAGTAAGCAGGAATAACCCACCCAACTTATATTTACGCTTGAAAAACCCATCTTACATCGGAAAGCACACCGATGTATAGATGGGTTTTTCGTATATAATCAATAAAAAAAGGGTAGGTGAATCACATGAACGATTATCAATTTGAAAAAATATTGGGTATTCAAACGACAGCAGATGGTCAGGCAGCTATTCACCTCGCAGACAATCATTCATATGAACCAACTGCCTATAATGTGTTAGAGTTATTGGCAAATGAGATAGAGGTAACAGATGAAGATAGTTTTGTGGATTTTGGAAGTGGTAAAGGACGCGTTGCTATTTATGCAAATTACCGCTGGGGTATTCCAGTGACAGGAATTGAATATGACGAGCTATATGTTGAAGTAGCAAATATGAATCGACATTTGTATTGTAAAAAGTATGGCGAAAAAGCGATTACCTTTCATCATCAATTAGCACAAAATTATCGTATTCAACAAGCGGATTCTATTTTCTTCTTTTTCAATCCATTTAGCCCTGCGGTTTTTGAGAAGGTATTAGCAAATATCAATAAGTCCTATGAACGTTATCCGCGGAATATGAAAATTATCGTTTATTTCCCAATGGTTGAATACATCGATTTACTGGATTGGTCATCTTTTCAGTTTGTAAAAGAACTACTTATGCCACCACAAATGATTATGTCACCGAATGATCGCTTGTTAATTTATGAGCGAAATGCTTTTTAGTTTAAAATGAAATATTTTAATGTTAAAATATAATTAATTAAACATTAAGGAGTGTTTTGAATGGGTAAATTAGAGAATAAAGTAGTTATCATCACAGGCGGAGCAGGTGGCATCGGTAGCGGTATGGCGAAAGCAATGGTTAAAGAAGGCGCTATCGTAACAATCGTCGATTTAAACGAGGAAACTGGTAAAGCAATGGAGAAAGAACTACAACAATATTCTCCAGAGTCTATGTTCATGCAAGCAAACTTAATGGATCGAGATAACTTAGGAAACATCGTCGAAACAGTTGTTAAAAAATATGGTAAACTAGATGTCTTAGTAAATAATGCACATGCATCAAAACAAAAACCATTAATGGAAACAACACAAGAAGATATCGATCTTTCATTCGGTACAGGTTTTTATCCAACTTTCTATTTAATGCAAGCAGCATTCCCTTACTTAAAAGAATCACAAGGTAATATTATTAACTTCGCATCAGGTGCAGGGTTAAAAGGCGATCCAACTCAAGGCGCGTATGCAGCAGCAAAAGAAGCAATTCGTGGTATTTCACGTGTCGCGGCAAATGAGTGGGGTCAATTTGGCATCAACGTTAATATGATTAGCCCAATTGCTTATTCACCAGGCGTTGAAGCATGGTCTAAAGCTCAACCTGAATACTATGAAGCAGTAAAAAACAAAATTCCATTAGGTCGTTTTGGCGATGTTGAACAAGATATCGGTCGCGTAGCAGTATTCTTAGCTTCTGAAGATTCTCAATACATTACTGGTCAAACAATCATGACGGATGGCGGTTCAATTATGCTTCGATAGTTATGCGAGAAGGAGGCATAGTTTTGAAAAACAAAAACATTTTTCAACTCATTCATGCGACAGAAATCATCAACAATTCAAATATCGTTTACTTTATGAAACGATTCCCTCATAAAATTGGTGTAACACCTGTCCTTGTATTAGCTGAATTGAGAAATAGTGGTGCGCAAAAGCAAACGGTATTAGCCGATAAAATTGGCTGTACACCTGGCGCTATGACGAATATTTCGAATAAACTTGTAAAAGCAGGTTATGCAGTTCGTAAATATAACGATGATGATCGTCGCCATGTATTGCTCGATATTACGGAAGAAGGCCTGAAAGTATTCAATGAAGCTCAAGCATTTGGTCGTGAGTTTCAAACAGAATTATTCGATGCACTGACAGACGAAGAAATCGAACAATATGTTAATATTCAAGATAAACTCCTTGCAGCAGCTATTCAACGTAATGAAAAATAACATATAAAGACAGCGAAGATAATCGTATGTCTGCGTATAAAAAAGCAGGAACCGCCGATGAGCGATTCCTGCTTTTTTAATGTTTTTTAATATGCTCAAAGCCTTCAAGTGCAAGCTTTCGTGCTGTTGCATGGTCCACAATTGGCTGTGGATAACTTATCTGATGCGCTGCTACATATTTTTGAGGGCTGTGGATAACATCAAGTGGAACATCTTTTAGCTCTGGAATCCAACGTTTAATGTAAAAAGCGCCACTATCAAATTTTTGAGCTTGTCCAGTAGGATTGAAAACGCGGAAATAAGGCGCAGCATCAATACCACTACCGGTAACCCATTGCCATCCCATCGCATTATTTGCGGTATCAAAATCGACGAGCGTTTCTTTAAACCAGTCATAGCCGTACTGCCAAGGGATGCGTAGATGTTTAACAAGGAAAGAAGCTACAACCATTCGAACACGGTTGTGTATAATGCCAGTCTCCCACAGTTCACGCATCCCAGCGTCCACCAGTGGATAACCTGTTTGACCAGTTTTCCACGCTGTGAATAAACCCTCATCGAAAGCCCATGGATAATGCTGAAAGGCTTTACGCACAGGAATACGGTCAAGGTCAGGGAACTGTGCCAACTGTTCATAAGCAAAGTCTCGCCAGGCTAGTTGTCTTAAATAGCTATCAGCAGCATCTGCATGTTCGGGCTGTTCATCAATAAATCGCTTTACACGGTACCACATCGAGCGAATACTAATATTCCCCCAAGCTAAATAAGGAGACATATCAGACGTTCCCTGCTTTCCTGGGAAATCTCTCAGCTTATTATAAGAAGCTAAATCTTGTTCGATAAAATCCTCAAATTTTTGAATGGCTTGCTGTTCGCCAGGAGTCCAATATGCTCCAAATTTTTTCATCCAATGATGATTATCGATTAATTTTAAGTCATCTATTGCCAAAGAATCAAATGTATCTTTCGAAAAAGTACTATTTTTATTTTGTGGAAAAGTAATATATTGCAACTTTGCTATTTTCCAATAAGACGAGAATACCTTATATGGTGTCTGATTCTTCGTAACAATCTTATGATGATAAAATAGTAATCGATCATCAAAACACTTCACATATGTTGTTTTAGTAGAATATTTTTCAACGAGTTCTTGTTCAAGTAGTACATCTTTAGGTAGGAGACTACGATTGAAAAATAGGGCATCTATTTGGAATGTATTCATCAATTCTTCAATAATGAGTTGTGGATTTCCTTGGCGTATAATAAGTGAACCACCACATGATTTAATTGATTCTGCTAGTGCTTCTAATGAATAATGTAGCCACCAATCAGAGGCAGTAGCAGCTGAATTTGTTTTTTCATAGATGAACACAGGAATGACTTCATCAAAGTCGCTTGCAGCAAGTAATGCTAGATTATCATGCAACCGTAAATCATAACGAAACCACATTAACGCTTTTGTCATTGTGAAACCTCCTTTATCTAATTATAGCAATAAATCATTCGAACGTTAAATTCTAGAAAAAACAGTTAAATTCTCTAAAAAACGCTAATATATTATTTTTTTAATTTTTAGAATTAATAGAAAATTATGTTTACTTATTTGTTTTTAGAATATAAAATATGGAATTAGAAAACATATTTTAAAGTTATGTTATCAATAGTCAGAATTATTAAATAAAATTTGGCGCAAGGGGGATGAAGTTTAATGAAGAATAACAATTTAAAGAAGTACGGTGCATTGATTGTTTCATCTGCACTATTGTTAGGAACATTAACAGCGTGTGGATCGAAAGATTCAGGTTCAGGTAGTGGGTCATCAGATGGTAACACAATTAAAATAGGCTTGAACTTAGAGCTGTCAGGCGCTGTAGCATCATATGGTTCGGGAATTTCAAAGGGTGCGGAACTTGCAATTAAAGAAATTAATGATGCAGGTGGTATCGATGGTAAAAAAATCGAGGCAGTAAAAATTGATAACAAATCAGAAAACTCTGAGGCGACATCAGCGGCATTAAAATTAGCGACACAAGAAAAAGTAGTAGCGCAAATTGGTTCAGCAACATCTGGTAATACAGTGGCGGCTGTACAAGTAGCGGACCAAAATAAAATGCCACTTATTTCACCATCAGGTACTTCACAAACAGTAACAGTAAATGATGACGGTGCTGTAAATGAATATGCATTCCGTACATGCTTCATTGACCCATTCCAAGGGAAAATTGCGGCGGACTTTGCATCAAATGATTTGAAAGCGAAAAACGTAGCGATTTTTGCGGATAGCTCAAGTGACTATGCAAAAGGCTTAGCTGAAGCATTCAAAAAGCAAATTGAAGCAAATGGTGGCAAGGTTGTGGCTGAAGAATCGTATGTAGCAAAAGATACGGACTTTAAATCAACACTTACACGCTTAAAATCAAAAAATCCTGACTTCATTTATGTACCAGGTTATTACGAAGAAGTAGGCTTAATTGTGAAGCAAGCACGTTCAATTGATATTGACGCTCCGATGATGGGTGGCGATGGCTGGGATTCACCAAAAATTGTTGAGCTTGCGGGTGCAAAATCACTTGATAACACCTTCTTTACAAACCACTATTCTGCAGAAGATCCAGATGAAAAAATCCAAAAATTCGTAAAATCATTTAAAGAAGCAAATGATGATAAATCACCGGATGCCTTCAATGCACTGGGCTATGACTCAGTGTATTGGCTAAAAGATGCGATTGAACGAGCAGGATCAACAAAAGGTGAAGATATTCAAAAAGCATTAGCGGAGACGAAGGATTTAAGTCTTGTAACAGGTGAAATTTCTGTGGATGAAGAACATAACACAATCAAATCGGCAACAGTTCTTGAATTTAAAGACGGCAAACAAGTGTTCAAAACAAAAGTGGAACCTTAAGTGACAAGTCTTTTATGAAGGGGGGCACTTGTCCTCCTTTTTTTAATTTGACAAAAAGGAGTGAAAATTATGGAGTGGCTTCAACAACTCGTAAACGGTATATCAATTGGTAGTATTTATGCGTTGATTGCACTTGGATATACGATGGTATACGGCATCATTAAATTAATTAACTTCGCACATGGTGATGTTTTTATGATTGGTGCATTTGTTGGATTTTACGGCTTAACACATTGGCATATCGGATTTATTCCGTCGTTACTTGCCGCAATGGTTATTTGTTCTATTTTAGGTGTTGTTATTGAACGCCTTGCTTATAAACGCTTACGTAATGCGACGCGTATTGCCGCGTTAATTACAGCTATCGGGATGTCGTTATTAATTGAATATACGACGATTTTCTTCCGCGGCGCACAGCCGGAAGCTTACCCTGATAATGCAGTCATTTCAAAAACATTTACTGTTTTTGGTACACAAATTAGCTCAGAATCAATCATTATACTAGTCACAACAATTGTTTTAATGTTATTACTACAATTTATTGTGCATAAAACAAAAATCGGTAAAGCAATGCGTGCCGTTTCTCATGATATGGAAGCTGCTCGCTTAATGGGGATTAATGTGAATATTACAATCTCAGCAACGTTTGCAATTGGTTCTGCATTAGCAGGTGCTGCTGGCGTAGTATTCGGTTTATACTACACAAAAATTGATCCATTAATGGGTATTATCCCTGGCGTAAAAGCATTCATTGCAGCTGTACTAGGTGGTATTGGTAGTATTCCAGGTGCTATGACAGGTGGTATGGTGCTAGGTATTGTGGAGACAGTTGTTAGTGCGCTTGGCTTCTCAATGTGGCGCGATGCAGCAGCATTTATCATTCTTATTTTAATTTTAATCTTTAAACCAGCGGGTATTTTTGGTAAAAATACGCGCGAGAAAGTGTAGGTGGTCATGATGAAAATTTCAAAAACATTTTGGATCTACACGATTATAGCGATTATTGGCTATGCAATTATTCAAGTGATGATTTCAAGTGGTCAATTAGATATGTATTATTCAAATTTACTTATTACGATTGCGATTAATGTAATGTTAGCTGTCAGTCTTCACTTAGTTATTGGCATTACAGGACAGTTTTCAATCGGCCATGCAGGGTTTTTAGCAGTAGGGGCCTACATTTCAGCGATTTGTACGATGCAGCTACATTTACCATTTATCGTTGGATTACTTGCAGGTGCTATTGTAGCTGCGATTGCAGGATTAATCGTTGGGATTCCAACGCTTCGTTTACGCGGAGATTACTTAGCCATTGCCACATTAGGCTTTGCAGAAATCATCCGTATTATCTTCTTAAACTGGGAGTATGTTGGTGGCGCGGCAGGGATGCAAGTGATGCAACAAACAACGTGGACGTATGCATTCTTCGGCATGTTAATTACGATTATTGTCATTTCGAACTTTACACGCTCACGTCATGGTCGTGCTTGTATTGCGATTCGAGAAGATGAAATTGCTGCTGATGCGATGGGAATTAATATCACGTATTATAAAGTACTCGCATTTGCGATTGGTTCGTTATTTGCAGGGCTTGCAGGTGGTTTATTCTCTCACAATTTCTTCATCATTCAACCAGCTCAATTCGGGTTCTTAAAATCATTTGATATTTTAATTTATGTTGTACTAGGTGGTCTTGGTAGCCTATCAGGTGCAGTGATTGCGGCAGTTGCATTAACAATTATTTCACTTTACCTACAAGACTTCCCAGAAACACGAATGATTATTTACAGCCTTGTGTTAATTCTTGTCATGCTTTATCGCCCAGTAGGTTTAATGGGTACAAAAGAAATTACAGATTTATTCAAACGTAAGCGCAAGGGAGGAGACGCACATGAGTAACTCTCTTTTAAAAGTAGAAAATGTCGGTATTCAGTTTGGTGGGTTAAAGGCTGTACAAGGCTTTGATATGGAATTATTTGAAGGAGAACTAATCGGTCTAATCGGTCCAAATGGTGCCGGAAAAACGACAAGTTTTAATATGCTAACAGGTGTATATAAACCAACAGAGGGACAGATTACGTTTGATGGAAAAGTGACCAATAATATGTTACCACACCAAGTAACAAAAAGTGGTATGAGCCGTACATTCCAAAATATTCGTCTGTTCAAAGAATTAACTGTTCTTGATAATGTAAAAGTAGCGAACCATTCTCTAGCAAATCATTCGGTACTAAGCTCAATATTACGTTTACCAACTTATTTCAAAGGTGAAGCAAAAATGGAGAAGGAATCACTCGAATTTTTAAAGATTTTCGAGCTAGATAAATATAAAGATGAGCTGGCAAAAAATTTACCTTATGGGATGCAGCGCCGCCTTGAAATTGCACGTGCATTAGCTGCCGGGCCTAAGCTTTTATTATTAGATGAACCAGCTGCTGGTATGAATCCAAAAGAGACGAGTGCACTGATGGATTTAATTGCATTGATTCGTAAAAAATTTGATTTAACAATTTTATTAATCGAGCATGATATGGGACTTGTTATGGGAATCTGTGAGCGAATTTATGTACTAGACCATGGGCAACTTATCGCATCAGGCACACCAGAAGAAATTCGTAGCAACAAGAAAGTAATCGAGGCGTATTTAGGTGAGGAGGTAACGGTTTAATGCTAAAAGTTGAAAATATCGATGTATTTTACGGCAATATTCAAGCATTGCGTGAAGTATCACTAGAAGTAAATGAGGGTGAAATCGTTACATTAATCGGTGCAAATGGTGCCGGGAAAACAACGTTACTTAAGACGTTATCTGGCCTATTAAAACCGAAAAAAGGCAAAATTGAATACCTCGGAAACTCAATCGCAGGAAAAGCAGCGCAAGGAATTGTGAAGAGTGGCATCTCGCAAGTACCGGAAGGTCGTCGTGTTTTTGCAAACATGAGTGTAGAGGAAAATTTAGATTTAGGTGCTTATTTACGCAAAGACCGCGATGGTATTAAAAGAGATATGGAACGAGTTTATGAGCTATTTCCACGATTGCTGGAACGAAAAAGTCAGTCTGCAGGAACATTATCTGGTGGTGAGCAGCAAATGCTTGCGATGGGCCGCGCGATCATGGCGAAGCCTAAGTTATTGTTGCTAGATGAACCTTCGATGGGCCTAGCACCTTTAATGGTTCAAACGATTTTTAGTATTATTAAAGAAATTAACGAAGCAGGTACAACGATTTTATTAGTTGAACAAAACGCACATATGGCACTGTCAGTTGCGCAGCGAGCGTATGTAATTGAAACCGGTAAAGTTGTATTATCTGGCGATGCTAAGGAACTACAAGAAAGTGATGAAGTACGTGCAGCATATTTAGGTGGTTTATAGACTCAGAAAGGACAAGTATGATGCTTGTCCTTTTTTAATGCGGGTAAAGATAAATAAGGGGTGATGGAAATGGTAGAACGTGTAATCGTAACTGAGGAAGCACTGACTGTTATTCAAGAATTAAAAGCATCACATGGAGCATTAGTGTTTCACTTATCTGGTGGGTGCTGTGATGGGACTGCACCGATGTGCTATGAGCAGGGTGAATTTAAAGAAGGAAGCGTTGATTTATTGCTTGGTACATTAGACAAGGACATTCCATTTTACATGCATGAAAGCTTATATGAATATATGAAGCACACGCAAATTATTGTTGATGTTACGAACGGGATGGGTGGCTTTTCACTTGAAGCAGAATTAGGAAAAGCATTTCTAACGCGAAGTCGACCTTTTACAGAAGATGAGGAAAAAGAATTAGCAGAAATCCATTGACCTATTATTTGAAAAAATATGTTTTTTGTTAGATAATATATGTACGAAACAGAAAATTCTGGGAATTTGACGTTTTAAATAATCGTAAGGGAGCGGATAGTGTAATGATCTATGCAAATCCAAACACTGAAGGCGCAGTAATTCAATTTAAGGAAAAATACGATAACTATATTGGTGGCGAATGGGTAGCACCAGTAAAAGGTGAGTATTTTGATAATGTAACGCCAGTAACAGGTGAAGTTTTCACTAAAGCTGCAAAATCAACAGCCGAGGATATCGAATTAGCACTTGAGGCTGCACATAAAGCGAAAGAAGCTTGGGGTAAAACTTCAGCAACTGAACGTGCTAATATTCTAAATAAAATTGCTGATCGCATTGAAGAAAACTTAGAATTAATTGCGGTTGCTGAAACTTGGGATAATGGTAAAGCAGTTCGAGAAACATTAAATGCAGATATTCCATTAGCAGTAGATCATTTCCGTTATTTCGCTTCTGCTATTCGTGCCCAAGAGGGTAGTCTTACGCAATTAGATGATGATACAGTAGCGTATCACTTCCAAGAGCCTCTAGGCGTTGTTGGTCAAATTATTCCTTGGAACTTCCCAATTTTAATGGCAGTTTGGAAGCTAGCTCCTGCATTAGCAGCTGGTAACTGTGTCGTGTTAAAACCGGCAGAGCAAACACCAGTATCGATTATGGTTGTAATGGAATTAATCGAAGACTTACTACCACCAGGTGTTGTAAACATCGTTAATGGCTTTGGTGCAACAGTAGGTAAAGCCTTAGCAACAAACAAAAAAATTGCGAAAGTGGCATTCACAGGTTCTACAGCAGTAGGGCGCTTAATTATGCAATACGCAACTGAAAACATCATTCCTGTAACATTAGAGTTAGGTGGTAAGTCACCTAATGTATTCTTTGAAGATGTTATGGATGAAGATGATGAATTCTTAGATAAAGCAATTGAAGGTCTTGTTATGTTTGCGCTAAACTCAGGTGAGATTTGTACTTGTCCATCACGTGCATTAATCCAAGAATCAATTTACGATAAATTCATTGAGCGTGCAATTGAGCGCGTAAAAGCAATCAAAATTGGTAATCCATTAGATACAGAAGTAATGATGGGTGCACAAAACTCAAATGAACAACAAGAAAAAATCAAGTCTTATTTACAAATTGGTAAAGATGAAGGTGCAGAAGTGTTAGTCGGTGGTGAAGCTAATCGTGTAGAAGGATTAGAAAATGGTTTCTACATCCAACCTACTATCTTCAAAGGAAACAACAAAATGCGTATTTTCCAAGAAGAAATCTTTGGCCCTGTATTATCGCTTACAACATTCAAAGATTACGATGAAGCAATTGAAATTGCGAATGATACAGAGTACGGCTTAGGTGCTGGGGTATGGTCTCGTTCAGGTGACATTGCCTACCGTGCAGGTCGTGCAATCCAAGCAGGTCGCGTATGGACAAACACATATCACCAATATCCAGCAGGTGCAGCATTCGGTGGTTACAAGCTATCAGGTATCGGTCGCGAAAACCACAAAATGATGTTAGATCATTATCAACAAACGAAAAACTTGCTAGTTAGCTATAACCGTAAGCCTCAAGGTTTCTTCTAAACCGAAAGGAGAGAGCAACATGGTTGAACGTGTTGTTGCAACGGATAAAGCAATTGAATTAATTCATTTTTTGAAAGATAAATATGGAAAAGGACTAGCTTTTCATCAGTCAGGTGGTTGTTGTGAAGGTTCGAAACCATTATGCTTTTTGGAGGATGAATTTAAAGTAGGGCAAATCGATGTACTCCTTGGATATGTGGATGGAGACGTGCCATTTTATATGCATGAAAACCTCTACAATTATTCGAAGCATACACAACATGTATTAGATGTTGTGGATAGTTTTGGGAGTGGATTTTCAATTGAATCCATCGAAAATAAAAGTTTCCTTATACGCGCTCGTGTGTTTACAGATGAGGAATATGCGGAAGTGAAACAAATTATTGCCAATGAAAAAGCAGTGGGGTAATCCACTGCTTTTTTCTGTTATATTAATATTAGTTTTTAAATAAATACAGATTTGAGTCTATTTTGTGAACTTTAATTGTTGAAATGATACAGAATGTGTTTTATGATAGATACAGATGAAAGAGACGAAGGAGCGGTTGCAATGTTAGAAGCAGTGCCAATGAGCCAATCAAGAACGGTGCAAACACATCTTGTGTTACCACCAGATACAAATCATATGAATACAATATTCGGTGGGAAAGTTTTAGCTTATATTGACGAAATCGCAGCAGTTACATCAATGAAGCATGCTAAAATGCAAACTGTTACAGCCTCATTTGACTCAGTTGATTTCTTTGCGCCGGTACATTCGGGTGAAATTTTAGAATTAGAAGCAGTTGTCAGCAACACAGGACGTTCTTCAATGGAAATTTATATTCGGGTACAAGCTCGTGATATTGAAACACGCGATACTAAACTAACAACAGAATCATTTGTCACGATGGTTGCTGTCGATACAAATGGAAAACCACAAGAAGTTGCCCCGGTTTATCCAGAAACAAATGAAGAACGTCGATTGTTTGAATCGGGTCCAGCACGTCGCGCACATCGTAAAGCAAAACGTGAAATGCCACATTCATTCTTTTAAAAAAGAGGCTAGGACAAACTAATTCTAGTCGATAAAAGGATTAACAAAAAGAAGGAACCATAAGCGTGGTTCCTTCTTTTTGTTGCGAACCTATTAGAAATAAGTTCTCGCTCAATCTATTTTTAATGAGAAAATCTAGTTTTTGGTGGCATATGTTCAACACAACCAACTTTTTCAATTGTTGCATGCCCGTTTTCAAGATGAACAATTGTTAAACTTGTGCCATCGATATGGGGCGAATCACAAAGCTGGTCTATCGAGTGTCCAAGGAAATAATTGATAAGTACTTTTTTAACGATACTATGTGTTACAACGAGTATATTGTCATCCTGCTCATACTTACCTTCAATTTTATCGATAATTTTTTTTGCACGTTCGAGTACATCGTAGTAATTTTCACCTTCTAGTGATTCAAAGCATTCGGCGTGATGGATGTAATTATCATAGGCTTCAGGGTACTGTTGTTTAATTTTTTGAATGAGCATTCCTTGCCATTCTGCTACATTAATCTCTTTTAGTTCATGCTTAATAAAAAGAGGTGTTTGATGACCCTGTAAAATCAATTTTGCCGTTTCTAAAGCTCGGCCGCTTGGACTTGAGTAAGCAGCGATGAATGGTGTACTGCTAAGGCGTTTACACAGAGCGTTTGCTTGATCCTTCCCGTAATTTGTAAGCGGTGAATCAAACCATCCCTGTATACGTTCTTGGACGTTCCATTCGGTTTGCCCATGGCGCGTAATATAGAGCGTTACCATATCATCCTTCCTTTCAAGTGAAATCCAAACAAGTATAGAAGATTCCTTTTAGAATGTCAAAATAATAAAAAAATCGCCCTTCTAAGAGGACGATTTTTCAGTAGCATTATTCCGTTAATTCGGTTGCTACTTCTAATAAGCGTTCTGCAGAATCTGCCACTTGGAATGTCGCATTTGAAATTTCGTCTAATATTATTGTGATGTTAGATACATCATTTGTTGTCGATGTGTGATTTGTTTTAATACCTGAAACAGCGCGTGCAATCGTTTGGAATGAGTCGGATAATTCTTTTTGCATTTCAACACCAGATAAAATTTGTGTATCTACTTCTTTAACAGACGCGGACATATTGGCGATATTACATTCGGTTTCATGAATTAATGAAGAAACGTTTTGCACAGCACTTTTTGTTTCCTCAGCTAACTTACGAACTTCATCTGCTACGACTGCAAAGCCTTTTCCATGCTCCCCTGCACGTGCCGCCTCAATTGATGCATTTAGTGCTAAAAGGTTTGTCTGATCAGCGATATCTGTCACGAGACGTACGATTTCTGAGATTTTGTGTGAGGAAATACGCAGATGCCCCATCGTCGAATCTAATTGTTTAACAGATGTCGACATACGTGCCATTAAATCATTTTGTTGTACGAGTAAACGTGTGCCATTCTCAGATTTTTGCTCGGTTTCATTCACGAAGTTTAGCCCTTTTTTTGTAGCATCTGAAATATCTTCAGATTGTGTTACAAGAGATTGAATTGATGCAGTTGTTTCCTCACTAATGGCACTTAATTCTTCTGCAGTACTTTGTACAGAAACCATAATTTCTGCTTTTTCATCAATGTGGCGCTGCTGTATATCTGCTTGTTCCTCATCATATGCTTCAATGACGATTTGCTGTTCGAGATTGATGACTTTTGCAAATGCATTCACTGCGCGTTTAAAGTCATCTAATGGTAATCCAAGTTCTGCACAGTACGTCATAAACGTACTATTTAATGCTTGGAATGAATTTAAATACCATTTTGATGGTAAACCAATTACAACATGAACATGTGCAATTCGTTTACGATCTAATACATAGTTATGATTGAACTGCCCATTGAAAATTGCCGTTATATGACGTGTCAATGTCACTTTCAAACGCTCAATTGAAGAGTTGTGATTAATAATTGATGTAAGCTCACTTGCTTTGCTAATTGTGGTGTAGAATTCATTAACCATTAATGGTACAAGTTCATTTGTATATTGCTTGAAATGAGAAATAATTGCTAAGTCTTCTTTTGTTAAACTTAATAATTCTACTTGCTTTGATAAACCAGGGAATGTTGATAAATCAAGCTCCACTTCATTTAGCGCTGCGTCTAAATCAAAATATGATGAGGGCTGTTTCGGCTTTGAAAAATTCCAAATACTCAAGAGATTGTCTCCTATCTTTATGTAAAAAATAATGTTGATAATTTTGTATTAACTTTTAAAAAAAGTATATTTTCATTAGTTATATCGGTTGGAGTATTTGTTTTAATGTATTAATTACAAAAAAACTTTAAAATTCACAAAAAATATGTGCATAAATAAAAAAAGAACTGTCCATTAGACAGTTCTCAGCTATTTATAATTTGAAAAAATCGAGCCAACCTTTATGTTTGAACCAAGAAATCATTGAAACGGCGATGATAAACATGACACCGAGTACAATGAAATAACCCCAGTGCCAATGTAGCTCAGGCATGTTATCGAAATTCATGCCATATACTCCTGCAACGAAAGTCAATGGAATGAAGATGGTCGATACAATTGTTAAAGTCATCATAATACTATTCATACGTACAGCATTCATTGACATATGACTATCACGCATGTCAGCTGTCAATTCTCGGTTAGATTCAATCATTTCTGTCAGTTTTACGAGATGGTCATGAATATCGCCAAAGTATGCACGCTCGGCTCCAATTAAACCGAGGCGGCCAGAGTTCATGATGCGATACAATAGGTCGCGCATTGGGAGTACGATACGACGAATGTGTAATAAGTCACTACGTAAATCAAATACATCGGACATCGCCTTTGCATTGCGCTGGTAATTTAATTGATCTTCAATTTCATTTAAGCGGTCTTCAATGTTATAAACCATAGGGAAGTAGCTATCAACGAGTTTATCGACTACTTGATACATGGCGTAATAAGAACCGCGCTCCCAATCACCAGGTTGGTTTAGTACACGTTTACGTGCTGTTTCAATCTCAGGAACAGGCGTCTTGTGATATGTCACGATAAAGTTGCTAGCGATAAAAATATTTACTTCTTCTGCTTCTAATTCAATAGAATTCATTTTATGTACGACAAGGAAGTGGCAGTCGTCATAATAGTCGATTTTCGGACGTTGTAAACGCATTAATGAGTCCTCGATTGCTAATGGGTGAAAGTGAAATACCGTATCTAAGTACGTATTTTCCGTAGGTGTTGGTTGATCAAAATCTACCCAATACCAGTCGAAGTCGAATGTATGCAACTCATCCAATGGAAAATCGGCCACTACGTTATTGTCTTTTGTAAAACCTAAAGTTCGAATCATCGTAACGCCTCTTTTTCTCCGTAGTTATTAATATTGTCCCATATCCATACCCTAATGTCGACAAACGTAAAAGAAAATTAATCAAAACAAAAAGCCATGAAAATACATGGCTTTAACGGTCACTTGATAACCAAACAGCAATTTTTTCACCGCTATTTCCGTTCGATATCGAGTGTATATTTTTATGGTCAACAGAGTCGCTTGAATCATACGAGCTCTTTAAAAGGCAGTAGGGCATAACGAGTAAAACAGCGAGGCATAAAATAGTAATTCCTGCTGTAAGCAATGCTTTCTTCAAAAGAAACATCCCTTTCATCATGTGATATTAGAAAGGACGTCGACTGCTAAAAAATGTTTCCAAACGGTTTATAGCTAGAATGAAACTATTTTATAGCTTATCCCGTAGAATAACTACCACATAATAGAAAGGACTATTCAAATGAACGATAAAAACGTTGAATCTACTAAATGGTTAAAAGTGATTGTGCATGCAAGTCCATTTTTCGCACCATACCTTATCCCAGTTTTATTTTATTTATTTGTTGATGATGCTTCAGTTAAAAAAATATCGATTCAAGCCTTGCTATTCCAAATCTTGATGGGCGTGTTAATTTTCATTTCAGCGATATTCAGTGCACTTTTAATCGGTCTGCCATTCTTAGTTGTCTTCGTAGCAATGACCGTAATCGTGCCAATTGTAGGTATCGTAAAAGCAATACAGGACGACAACTGGGAATACCCAATTATTAAAAAATTCTTTTAATCGTAAAACCATGCTACGGCATGGTTTTTTTATATCGAAATGAGAGAAAAGGTTTTACACATTTTATGAGCCAAATATTTGTAATCGAATTTTGAATTGAATATAATATAGTCAAAGATAGTCAAAGTCAGTAAGGCAAGCGAGGTGAAGACAGCAAATGAGAAATATTTCCGACATTATTGAAGGATATTTGAAGGAAGTTATTGAATTAGAAGGAAATGGCTTAATTGAAATTAAACGTAGTGAGATCGCTGATAAATTTCAATGTGTACCATCGCAAATTAACTATGTTATTAATACCAGATTTACTGAGGAACGTGGGTATCAGGTACAAAGTAAACGTGGAGGCGGAGGGTATATTCGTATCGTTCGCGTTCAAATAACTTCGAGTGCTGATTTGATTGATGAAACCATTCAACAACTAGGGATTTCTGCACCACAACAAGTTGCAGAAGATATCATTTTCCGTCTTATTAATGAAGAAGTTATTTCAAAAAGAGAAGCGAAAATGATGTTGGCGGCTGTCGATCGACAAATATTAGCGCTCAACTTGCCATTACGTGATGAAGTACGCGCACGAATCTTACGCGCGATGCTAACGACATTAAAATACGATATTCCTAAGAGATAAGAGGTGTGTGAAGTGATCTGCGAAAATTGTAAGCAAAGACCTGCAACAATAACCTTAACGCAAGTGAAAAATGGTCAGCAAATCACAAAACATTATTGCGAGATTTGTAGCCAACAATTACATCAGCATGATCATTCTCAGAATGAACATGTACCATTGCAACAGCTTTTTGCAGACTGGTTTGGTATTCCTACATGGTCAGCAAATGTACCGAAAAGCCAGCAACAGGAGGAGCATTTAATTTGTCCGAATTGTGGTATGACATACAAGCAATTTCTACATGATGGTAAATTCAATTGTCCAACATGTTACGATGCATTTCGCGATGAACTTCCACAAGTGATGAAGCGTCTTCATAATGGGGCAACACGACACGTTGGAAAAATGCCTGGTGCAGTCAATGCAACCTATAAATTAAAGCAAGAAATTGAAGGGTTGCGTAATGACATGAAGAAGGCTGTAGAAGAGGAGCGTTTTGAAGACGCTGCTACACTACGCGACCAGGCAAGAAAGCTTGAAAAAGAATTGCATGGCGGTGATTTGAATGGATAAAAAAGATACTTTTTTTAATGCGACTGATGTGAGATGGATGGCGGGCGATGTAGAACATGGCGATATTGTTATGAGTACCCGAATTCGTCTAGCTCGTAATTTGAAAGATTACCGCTTTCCCCGAGCTTTTTCAGAAGATGAAGCATTTAAATTGGATCAAACCATTTCAAATGTGTTGCTTGATGCAGAAACACTTGATCAGCACTTCACGCATATTGATATCGCAACGACGCCGATTCTTCAAAAGAAGGTGCTCGTCGAAAAACATTTAATTAGCCCACAGTTAGCGCATAAAGACCGTTCTGCATCTGTTGTTATTTCAGATGATGAATCAATGAGTGTTATGATTAATGAAGAAGATCATTTGCGTATTCAATGTATTGAGCCGGGACTAGATTTAGAAAAAGCCTATTTCAATGCCGATACACTTGATCGTTATTTAGAAGAGTATGTCCCGTATGCATTTGATGAAAAGTTTGGTTACTTAACAAGCTGTCCAACAAATACAGGAACGGGTATGCGTGCTTCGGTTATGATGCATTTACCAGCGTTAACAATGACTGATCAAATGGAACAAATTATTAGTATGATGCCTCGGCTTGGTATGGTCGTTCGTGGGATTTATGGCGAAGGAACAGAAGCTGTAGGTAATTATTATCAAATCTCAAATCAAGTAACACTAGGTAAATCAGAAGAAGAGATTTTGACAGACTTACAATCATTAGCAGAACAAATCGTACAACGAGAAAAAGAGTCTAGAAAAGCCCTGTTAGATCATGCGGAGACCATTATGAATGACCGAGTAAATCGTTCATTAGGAACATTACATTATGCCCGTATTTTAACGTCTGATGAAGCGGCAAATTGTTTATCTAACGTGCGATTGGGTATAGATTTAGGACTAATTGAAAACATTCCTACAAAGGTTTTAAATAAATGTATGTTGGTTATTCAACCAGGTTTTTTACAACAATACGTTGGCACTACATTAAAGCCAAACGAAAGAGATGTTTATCGTGCCACATTATTACGAGAGATATTAAATAATGTGAGACAGCGTGAAAAAGGAGACGATTCATATGATGTTTAACCACTTTACTCAGCGAGCTCAAAAGGTTCTACAATTAGCACAAGAGGAAGCAATTCGCATGAAACATGATGCGATCGGCACAGAACATATTCTACTTGGCCTTATTCGTGAAGGCGGCGGCATTGCAGCAAAAGCATTAGAAGCAATTGAAGTGACGCCTGAAGTAATTGAAGAAGGTATTGAAAAACTTGTAGGTGTCGGTACTAAAGATGTGGGTCCAGTCGTTCACTATACGCCACGTGCGAAAAAAGTGATCGAATTATCTGTCGATGAATCGCGTAAATTAGGTCACACATATATCGGTACAGAGCATATTTTATTAGCACTAATTCGTGAAGGTGAAGGTGTTGCAGCACGCGTATTAAATAATGCGGGTGTTAGCTTAAATAAAGCACGTCAACAAGTACTACAACTACTTGGTAATCATGATACAAATGCAGGTAGTAATGCTTCAGCTGCACCGACAGCAAATACACCTACATTAGATAGCTTAGCGCGTGATTTAACTCAAATCGCACGTGAAGGTAGCTTAGATCCAGTGATTGGACGTAGTAAAGAAATTACGCGTGTCATTGAAGTGTTATCACGTCGTACAAAAAATAACCCTGTCTTGATTGGTGAACCAGGTGTTGGTAAAACAGCGATTGCTGAAGGACTAGCACAACAAATTATTCACAATGAAGTACCAGAAATTTTACGCGACAAACGTGTTATGACTCTAGATATGGGTACAGTTGTAGCGGGTACAAAATACCGTGGTGAGTTTGAGGACCGTTTGAAAAAAGTAATGGATGAAATTCGCCAAGCTGGCAATGTCATCTTATTTATTGATGAGTTACACACATTAATTGGCGCTGGTGGTGCAGAGGGTGCAATTGATGCATCGAATATTTTAAAACCATCATTAGCTCGTGGAGAACTACAATGTATCGGTGCCACAACACTTGATGAATACCGTAAATATATTGAAAAAGATGCAGCACTTGAACGTCGTTTCCAACCGATTCAAGTTGATGAGCCTACTCCCGAAGAAGCTGTATTAATTATCCGTGGTCTGCGCGATCGTTATGAAGCGCATCACCGTGTGAAAATTACCGATGAAGCAGTAGAAGCAGCAGTTCAATTAAGTAATCGCTACATTTCAGACCGCTTCCTTCCAGATAAAGCAATTGACTTAATGGATGAAGCCGGTTCAAAAGTACGCTTACGTTCGTATACAACACCGCCTAATTTAAAAGAACTTGAACAAAAATTAGAGAGTGTAAAAGCTGAGAAAAATGCAGCAGTTCAAAGCCAAGAGTTTGAAAAAGCGGCGAACCTACGTGACTCTGAGCAAAAATTAAAAGATGAGTTAGAAGCAACGAAAAAAGAATGGAAAGAAAAACAAGGTCGTTCTGAATCAGAAGTAACAGTGAATGACATCGCCGAAGTTGTTGCAATGTGGACAGGTATTCCAGTAGCGAAAATCGCTCAAGAAGAATCTGAGAAATTGTTGAACTTAGAAGAAGAATTACACAAACGTGTAGTAGGGCAAAGTGAAGCGGTAAAAGCAATTTCTCGTGCTATCCGTCGTGCCCGTGCTGGATTAAAAGATCCAAAACGTCCAATCGGTTCATTTATCTTCCTTGGTCCAACAGGTGTTGGTAAAACAGAGCTTGGTCGTGCACTAGCAGAAGTTATGTTTGGTGATGAAGATTCGATGATTCGTATCGATATGTCTGAGTACATGGAGAAACATTCGACTTCACGTCTTGTTGGTTCACCTCCAGGTTATGTAGGTTACGATGAAGGTGGTCAATTGACTGAAAAAGTTCGTCGTAAACCTTACTCAGTTGTGTTACTAGATGAAATTGAAAAAGCGCATCCAGATGTGTTCAACATCTTGTTACAAGTTTTAGATGATGGTCGCTTAACAGATTCAAAAGGTCGCGTTGTTGATTTCCGTAACACAGTTGTCATCATGACATCAAATATTGGTGCAGAAGCATTGAAATATCGTAAGTCAGTTGGCTTTGGTGCCCAAGAAACAGCGAAAACAGAAGAAACTGCAAAAGGCGTTATGTTAGAAGAGCTGAAAAAAGCATTCCGCCCAGAATTTCTAAATCGTATTGATGAAACAATTGTCTTCCATGCACTTAAGAAAGAAGAGCTTGCAGAAATTGTTGGGAAAATGGCTGAACAGCTTACAAAACGTCTTGCGGAGCAACATATTGAGCTTGAATTAACACCGGCTGCACTAGATAAAATTGCAGAGGAAGGCTATGACCCAGAATACGGGGCACGACCTATTCGTCGAGCACTACAAAAGCATGTTGAAGACCGCTTATCAGAAGAAATTTTAAAAGGCGAAGTATTAACAGGTCAAGTTGTTGTGTTCGATGTTGATGCAGACGGAAAATTTATCGTTTCAACAAAAGAACCAGCCCCAGTAACTACTGAGAAATAATAAATTTAAAAATGGGAACGTCTGTACTATTAAGGCGTTCCTTTTTTGTTTTATAATAAACGTATAATCGTTTTACGGGAGGGTATTATGGCAAAGAAGAAATCAAAATTTGTTTGTAATGAATGTGGCTATGAAACAGCTAAGTGGATGGGGCGTTGTCCAGGCTGTGGTCAGTGGAATACGATGGTAGAGGAAGTAGAAGTTGTTGCGAAAGGCCCGCGTGGAGCATTTAAGCATTCCGAAATGGTGTCAGCTAAAGCAACACCCATTATTTCAGTAGAAACACAGGAAGAGCAGCGTGTTCCAACAGAATTAACTGAGTTTAACCGTGTGTTAGGTGGCGGTATTGTACCAGGCTCTCTTATTTTAATTGGTGGGGACCCGGGCATCGGGAAATCTACATTACTGCTACAAGTATCGGCATTATTATCGAATAAAAATCATCGGGTGCTTTATGTGTCAGGTGAAGAATCGATTCGCCAAACAAAATTACGTGCAGAGCGTTTAGGTGTTCAGTCACCAGAACTTTATATTTATGCTGAAACAAATCTTGAAATGATTAGTGAGACAATCGAGCAGACACAACCGAAGTTTGTCATTATTGACTCTATTCAAACGGTACATCACCCAGAAGTAACGTCAGCACCAGGTAGTGTATCACAGGTTCGAGAATGTACAGGGGAATTAATGCGTATTGCAAAAACAAAAAATATTGCCATCTTCTTAGTGGGACATGTAACGAAAGAGGGACAAATCGCGGGTCCACGTATTTTAGAGCATATGGTTGATACCGTACTGTACTTTGAAGGAGAGCGTCATCATAATCATCGTATTTTACGTAGCCAAAAAAACCGCTTCGGCTCAACGAATGAGATTGCGATTTTTGAAATGGTTCATGGAGGGCTAAAAGAAGTCTTAAATCCATCTGAAATGTTCCTTGAAGAACGTTCGCAAGGAGCACCGGGGTCAACAATTGTTGCATCGATGGAAGGAACTCGCCCAATTCTTGTAGAAATTCAAGCGCTTGTATCACCATCAAGTTTTAATTATCCAAAACGTATGGCGACAGGGTTAGATCAAAACCGTGTGTCATTATTAATGGCTGTTCTAGAAAAAAGGATGGGGTTTATGTTACAGGCACAAGATGCATTTATTAAAGTGGCTGGTGGTGTGAAGTTAGATGAGCCAGCTATTGATTTAGCTGTACTTGTTAGTATTGTTTCAAGTTTTAAAGATTTATCAGCTAATCCAACCGATTGTTTTGCGGGTGAAGTAGGGTTAACAGGTGAGGTACGTCGTGTTACACGTATCGAACAGCGTGTGAATGAAGCTGCTAAACTAGGGTTTAAACGTATCTTTATTCCAACTTCAAATATCGGAGGCTGGGATTTCCCAGCAGGAATCGAAGTCATTGGTGTTGAGCGTGTTGACCAAGCTTTAAAACAAGCATTCCGTGAACTGTAGTGCTAATTATTTCATTCTCGTTACAACAGGGCTGAATGAAGCGTAATTTAGGAATAATCTGTATAATAGTCAATTAAAGGGGAGGTGCATGTATGTTAAAACGAATTATTCAAGTCGTATTCCTGTTGATTGGAGGAACACTAGGGTTAGTCCTGTTACCGCCTTTATACAAGCTCATTCATTTATCCAATAATCCATGGATTAATAACCCGTATGTTTCTGTTTTAATAGGTGCGATTATTTTGTTTATTGTATCGTTCTTTATTGCAGACTATTTTGTAAAGTTTATTCGTTGGCTTGAGGAGAAATTATTAAAGGAGCCTAGTGGTGATTTACTATTTGGTACACTAGGTTTAATTATTGGGTTAATCGTTGCGTATCTTGTTGGTTTTGCGCTAGACAGCATTCGTATTCCAATAGTAACAACAGTATTACCGATTCTTTTATCAATTGTGCTCGGCTATTTAGGGTTTCAGGTTGGTTTTAAACGTCGTGAAGAATTAATGAGTGTATTTACATCACGTTCATCGAAGAAAAAAAGCGAGGATAGTAAAGAAGAATCTCTAGTATCGCCAGCCTCTTACAAGTTATTAGATACAAGTGTCATTATTGATGGTCGTATCGCTGATATTTGTCGTACAGGCTTTGTTGAGGGGACACTTGTTATTCCACAGTTTGTCCTAACCGAGCTACAGCATATAGCAGATTCTTCGGATACTTTAAAGCGAACAAAGGGACGTCGAGGTCTTGATATTTTAAAAGCACTTCAAGATGATCCGTTAACGACAGTTTTGTTAACAGAAGTTGATTTTGACGATGTACCAGAAGTGGATTTAAAATTAGTACGCCTTGCGAAGAAAATGGGTGGCGCGCAAATTGTGACAAATGATTTTAATTTGAATAAAGTGTGTGAACTCCACAATGTTCAAGTATTAAATATTAACGAGTTAGCAAATGCTGTGAAACCAGTTGTTATTCCTGGCGAAGAAATGCATGTCGTCGTCATCAAAGAAGGGAAAGAACATCACCAAGGTGTTGCTTACCTAGATGATGGTACGATGATTGTCGTCGAGGATGGGAAATCGTATATCGGGGATGCGATTACTGTTATTGTAACAAGTGTGCTTCAAACATCTGCTGGTCGTATGATTTTTGCAAAACCGAAAAAATAATTGATAATGGTTGAAGCTATGCGCTTCAGCCATTTTTTTAATACAATAAAGCTAATGGAACGGTGAGGGAGTGTAATAAATGGTATATGATGTTATTTTACCGGCAGCTGGTAGTGGTAAACGAATGGGTGCTGGAAAAAACAAATTATTTCTGGAGTTGAAAGAAAAACCTATTTTAATTCATACATTAGAGGTATTTGAGAAAGATGAATGGTGCCGTGGCATCTATTTAGCAGTGAAAGATAGCGAGCGCGAGTTTATTCAAAATTTACTTAAGCACTACCACATTACAAAAGTAAAAGCGATGCCAACCGGAGGAGCTGAGCGCCAATATAGTGTGCAGTCATGTATGAAAGCTATCGGAAATGGTGACATTGTACTTGTTCATGATGCGGCACGTCCATTTATTTTAGAACCAACTATTCATAAATTGGTAGAAGCGGCACAACAAAAAGGTGCAGCAATCGCAGGTGTACGTGCAAAGGATACAATGAAACGTGTTGAAGAGGGGATTATTCAAGAAACAGTCGACCGTTCAACGTTGTGGATGATTCAAACACCACAAGCATTTCGTTTTGAATTATTACAATACGCAGAAAATCATGCTGAGCAAGATGGATTTTTAGGAACAGATGAATCAATGCTTGTTGAGCGTGAGGGCGAATTTGTATATATGGTTGAGAGTAGCTATGAAAATGTTAAAATAACAACAAAAGAAGATTTGGTTTTTGGTGAAGCAATCTTAAACCAACGTATTGGAGGATAATTATATGTTTCGTGTAGGACAAGGTTTTGATGTACATGAGTTTGCAGAAGGACGCCCATTAATCATTGGCGGTATTGAGGTGCCAAGTGACAAAGGTTTACTAGGTCATTCAGATGCAGATGTATTATTACACACAGTAACAGATGCAGCATTAGGTGCGATTGGTGAGGGGGATATTGGTCATCATTTCCCTGATACAGATCCAGAATGGGAAGGTGCAGATTCTGCAAAACTCCTGTCATTCATTTGGGATAAGGTTGAAGCAAAAGGATATACGCTAGGAAATGTTGATTGCACGATTATGGCACAAGCACCAAAAATGGCCCCATATATTGAGCAAATGCGCAATCGTATCGCAGAACTTTTACATGCAGAGCCTTCACAAGTAAATGTAAAAGCGACAACTACAGAGAAATTAGGCTTTGTAGGACGTAAAGAAGGAATCGCTGCAATGGCAACAATTCTTCTAATTAAAAAGTAAGGCCGCTTTAAATTTCATATCACGAGTGGTAAAATTAAAAAAGTTGAATTTTTTCTCGACAAAATAGGAGGATTTTAATCATGACTAAAAAAGTTCGTGTACGTTATGCCCCAAGTCCAACTGGACATTTACACATTGGTGGCGCTCGTACAGCACTATTCAATTACTTATACGCAAAACATTACGACGGAGATTTTATCTTCCGTATTGAAGATACAGATATCGCTCGTAACATTGAAGGCGGCGAAGAATCACAACTTCATAACTTAGCTTGGATGGGAATTGAACCTGTTGAATCACCTGCAATCGGTGGTCCATACGCTCCTTATCGTCAAATGGAACGTTTAGACACATACAAAGATGCTGCTCAAAAATTAATCGATATGGGCATGGCTTACAAATGTTTCTGTACTTCAGAAGAATTAGAAGCAGAACGCGAAGCGCAACGTGAAGCAGGCGTAGCGGCGCCAATGTACAAAGGTACTTGCCGTCATTTAACTGCTGAACAAGTTGCAGAAAAAGAAGCAGCAGGCGCACCTTACACAATCCGCTTCAAAGTTCCTGAAAACGAAACATATGTAGTAGATGATTTAATTCGTGGTGAAGTTACGTTCGAATCTAAAGATATTGGTGACTGGGTAATCGTTAAAGCAAACGGCATCCCAACTTACAACTTCGCGGTAGTATTAGATGACCACCTAATGGAAATGTCACACGTATTCCGTGGTGAAGAACATTTATCTAACACTCCAAAACAATTAATGGTATATAAAGCATTTGGCTGGGAAGCTCCTCGCTTCGGTCATATGACTCTAATCATTAACGAAAATCACAAAAAATTATCAAAACGTGATGAATCAATTATCCAATTTATTTCTCAATATAAAGACCTTGGTTACTTACCAGCTGCAATGATTAACTTCCTTGCGTTACTTGGATGGTCTCCAGAAGGCGAAGAAGAAATTTTCTCTATGGACGAATTAATCGAGCAATTTGATGAAAAACGTTTAACAAAATCTCCTTCTATGTATGACATGACAAAATTAAAATGGATGAATAACCAATACATGAAAAAATTAACTCATGAAGAAGTTGTGGCACTTTGCCTTCCATTCTTACAAAAAGCAGGTCGTGTTGCTGAAAATCCAACAGCTGAAGAAGCTGAATGGGCAGATAAATTAATCGGTCTTTACCATGAACAAATGAGCTTCGGTGCTGAAATCGTTGAGCTTTCTGAAATGTTCTTCCAAGATCACGTTGAATTAAACGACGAAGAAAAAGAAGTATTAGCTGGCGAACAAGTTCCTGAAGTGCTTGCAACATTTAAAAAGAATCTTCTTGAATTAGAAGAATTTGAAGCTCCAGCAATTAAAAAAGCAATCAAAGCTGTTCAAAAAGAAACAGGTCATAAAGGTAAAAACCTATTCATGCCAATCCGCGTAGCAACTACTGGCGAAATGCACGGTCCAGAACTTGCAGATGCAATTGAAATCTTAGGTAAAGATACAGTTGTAAAACGTTTAGACGCACAACTAGGCTAATCGTTTTAAATAAAAAGAAGGGATGTCGTATTAGACGACTCCCTCTTTTTTGTTTTAGTTTTCAAAATTGAGGTTTCATTGTACAATAAATCTATCCAGTTCAAAACGTTGAAGAGGAAAAGTATGCGTTGTATGCTCCAAAGAGAGAGTCACCACTGGCTGAGAGTGACTTGAGTTGAGACATCGCAGAAATGCACCTCTGAGTGTTATGTTGAAATGTTAGTAGGCATGACCGGTTCGTCACCGTTAATAGACTACGAGTGGGAAAGTTTTTTCCAATCAGAGTGGAACCGCGCATACAGCGTCTCTGTCTATTTAGTAGATAGGGACGCTTTTTTTCGTGATTATGTTTTAATCGTAAGGGAATGAGAACAATACGATTATCGCTGGATCAACGTATAGAAACGATGTTTATTTAAAGGAGAGATGATCGCTCATGGCTATTCAAATTTTTAACTCACTAACTCGTGAAAAAGAAAACTTTGTGCCGATTGAAGAAGGAAAGGTACGCATGTATGTCTGCGGACCAACTGTTTATAACTATATTCACATTGGGAATGCACGTCCGGTAATCGTTTACGATACAGTACGTCGCTATTTAACTTACCGTGGATTTAAGGTTGATTATGTATCTAACTTCACAGATGTAGATGATAAAATTATTAAAGCAGCAAATGAACTAGGTGAGGAAGTACCGGAACTAACAGAACGTTTTATTAATGCGTACTTTGAAGACATTACAGCGTTAGGTTGCCAAAAAGCTGATTCGCATCCTCGTGTTACAGAACATATGGATGCTATTATTAACTTTATTGCTGTACTAGTAGAAAAAGGCTTTGCTTATGAATCACAAGGTGATGTCTATTACCGTACACGTAAATTTAAAGGCTACGGTAAATTATCTCATCAATCAGTAGATGATTTAAAAATTGGTGCTCGTATTGAAACAGGTGAGAAAAAAGAAGATGCACTTGATTTCGCATTATGGAAAGCTGCAAAACCAGGCGAGATTTTCTGGGAAAGCCCATGGGGAGAAGGTCGCCCGGGGTGGCATATTGAATGTTCTGTTATGGTTCATGAACATTTTGGTGATACAATCGATATTCATGCGGGTGGACAAGATTTAACTTTCCCACATCATGAAAATGAAATTGCGCAATCAGAAGCATATACAGAGAAACAATTTGCAAACTATTGGATGCATAATGGTTATATTAATATCGATAATGAAAAAATGTCAAAATCACTTGGTAACTTCATTCTTGTGCATGATATTATTCAACAAATCGATCCACAAGTGTTACGTTTCTTCATGCTTTCTGTTCATTATCGTCACCCAATCAACTTTGCACAAGATTTAGTAGAAGCTGCACAAAATGGACTGGATCGTCTACGTACATCTCGTAAAAATTTAGTGCACCGTTTAGAAAGCACAGCAAATTTAGCAGAGAAAAATGAAGCGGTATTTGAAACAATTGAGGCGGAACGACAAAACTTTACGTCAGCAATGGATGATGATTTTAATACAGCCAATGCTATCGCAACATTATTTGCGTTATCGACAGCCGCAAATAAATATTTAAACGAAGAGAATACAAACGAAGAAACGCTTAAAGCTTTAATCGATGTATTAGATGAGTTAGCAGGCGTATTGGGTATTATTTTAAATGTTAAAGAAGAATTATTAGACGAAGAAATTGATGCATTGATTGCGGAACGTCAACAAGCACGTAAAGATCGCAATTTCGCACGTTCTGATGAAATTCGTGACCAATTAAAAGATATGAATATTATCTTAGAAGATACACGCCAAGGCGTACGATGGAAACGAGGTTAAGAGAAGTGGGAGAACTTCGAGATGCAGATGTTAAACAAATAAATGCACTAGCTTTAGCTTATATGGGAGATGCGGTTTTAGAAATCGCTATTCGTGAGCACTTATTACGCTCAGGTCGTGTGAAGCCAAAAGTGTTGCACCGTGAAGCAACGCATTATGTTTCTGCAAAAGCACAAGCAATGGTCGTTCTTAAAATGAAGGCTGAAAACTATTTTACGGAAGAGGAGCTTGCGGTGCTACGCCGTGGCCGCAATGCAAAATCTGGTTCCGTACCAAAAAATACAGATGTACAAACTTACAACTATAGCTCCGCTTTTGAAGCAGTTATTGGTTATTTATATTTACTGGGTCAACAAGAACGCGTAGACAGTATTATTCAGTATGCAATCGACACAGTCGAAGAAAAAAATGAGGTGTCAAAATAATGAAATATGAACGAGATTATAAAAATGGCCGCAAACAGGACCGCGACGGACGTAAATATGACCGCCGTCCTGCGCGTGAACAAAAAACAGAAAATGTACTAGAAGTAGAACAAGAAGTAGATCATTCAAAAGAAATGATTGCGGGTAAAAACCCAGTCTTGGAAGCACTTCGTTCAACACGCGATATCAATAAAATTTGGATTGCTGAAGGCGTTAAAAAGAACGGTATTAAAGAACTTTTAGATATGGCGAGTGAACGTCGTATTGTTGTTCAATTTGTACCGAAGCAAAAAATTGATAATTTATCTTCCGAAAATCACCAAGGTGTTGTTGCGTCAGTTGCAGCATATAACTATGCAGAATTAGATGATATATTCAAAATTGCTGAAGAGCGTGGCGAAGACCCATTCATCATGATTTTAGATGAATTAGAAGACCCACATAACTTAGGTTCAATTATGCGTACAGCTGATGCAGTTGGAGCACACGGTATTATTATTCCGAGACGTCGTTCTGTATCATTAACTGCTGTTGTTGCAAAATCTTCAACAGGTGCAATTGAATACATTCCAACGGTACGTGTTAATAACTTATCACAAACAGTTGATGAGTTAAAAGAACGAGGTGTTTGGATTGCGGGTACAGATGCGAAAGGTTCACAAGATTACCGTCGCATGGATGCTACATTACCATTAGCTGTTATTATTGGCAGTGAAGGCAAAGGTATGAGCCGCATTCTAAAAGAAAAATGTGATTTCCTTTATAATTTACCGATGGTTGGCCATGTTACATCTTTAAATGCATCTGTAGCGGCATCGCTTTTGATGTATGAAGTGTATCGTAAACGTCACGAACTATAAGTGAGGGATGCTTATGAAGGACATTTTGATCGTAGATGGCTATAACATGATCGGTGACTGGGGCGAATTGAAACAGTTAAAAGATAAGCATCAACTAATTGACGCACGCGATCGATTAATTGAGCTATTAGCTGAATATCAAGCGTATTCACAATATAAGATTATTGTTGTGTTTGATGCGTATCAAGTCCCAGGCGTTGCTACAAAAGAAAAACAACATGATGTAGAAATCATTTATACACGTGTAAAAGAAACAGCAGATGAGTGTATTGAAGCGTTGACGATGGATAAAATCCAAAAATATGGTCGCTTAACACGCATTACTGTTGCAACTTCAGATATGGCAGAGCAAAGTGTTATTTTTGGGAATGGGGCACTACGCATGCCAGCTTCTGAATTGTTTACAGCAGTTCGGGAATCACAGCGGCAAATTACGCAAACAGTTAATAAAGACTATGCGCGTCAACGAAAGTTTTCAAATCGAGTTCAATTAGATGCTGAAACACAAAGTAAGCTAGAAAATATGCGTCGTGGCTTGAAATAGACGGACATTAATAGTTGGGGTGATTTTGTGATAACAAGTAAATTGCAGCACCAGTATAGTAGTATGACCGATGAAGAACTCGTTAGATTCACTAGGCAAGGCGATAGTGAAGCACTTGATTTTTTGATTACAAAATATAAGCCGCTCGTAAGAATTAAAGTGAAATCTTATTTTTTAATTGGCGCAGATAAAGAAGATATCATTCAAGAAGGAATGATTGGTTTATTTAAAGCTGTGCGTGACTTTAGTGATGTGCACCAAGCATCATTTAAAGCATTTGCAGAACTATGTATTACACGTCAAATTATTACAGCAATTAAAACAGCTACTCGACAAAAACATATTCCATTAAATTCGTACGTATCACTTGATAAACCTGTAGGGGATGAAGATCAAGCAAGTACATTAATGGATTTATTACAAACAGATGCCAGTGAAGACCCAGCAAATTTTGTTGTACATCGAGAACAATTTTTAGATATGGAATCGCGTATCAACGAGTTATTAAGTCCTTTTGAACAAAAAGTCCTAGCGCTTTATATTGATGGATGTAGTTACCAAGAAATTTCTGAACAATTAAAGCGCCATGTGAAGTCAATTGACAACGCCTTACAACGAATTAAACGTAAACTTGAGCAACAATTGACTGCAAACTGACACAATGTGCTTTATTGACAGCTTATGGTATTAGATGATAGTCTGTATAAGGACAAATGCCTGAAAGGTGATTTTTATTATGGCAAACAAAGTTGTGCTATGCTGCGAAAAATGCGGCGCTCGTAATTATAATTTACCTGCCCCAAAGGATAGCTCAAAAAGAATGGAATTAAAGAAATATTGTTCGAACTGTAATGAACATACATTACACAAACAAACAAGATAAATTTCGTTAATCATAAAAGATTTTTATTTTTATTCGGAGGTTAGGTTGGATGGGAAAGCTTAAAAAATTTTTCAGCAATGTTTTTTCTGAAATGCGTAAAACTAGCTGGCCTAAACGTAAAGAGCTTAGCAAATACACACTAGTTGTACTTTCTACATTACTCTTTATGGCAGTGTTCTTTATGCTAGTCGATTTAGGAATATCAAAATTATTCCGCATGTACTTGGATTTATAAGCGAAAAAATGTTAATATTTTTGAAGGAGCCCGTAAAAGCGGGTTTTTTCATTTGCCTTTAAAAAAAGGAGGGAAAGGACAATTTAGTCCTGTTAATTATGGAAAAAAATTGGTATGTCGTTCATACTTACTCTGGTTATGAGAACAAAGTAAAGTTAAACCTAGAAAAACGTATTGAAACGATGGGTATGCAAGATAAAATTTTCCGTGTCATCGTTCCTGAAGAAGAAGAAACAGAAGTAAAAGATGGCCGTAAAAAAACATATATGCGTAAAACATTCCCTGGTTATGTATTAGTTGAACTAATCATGACAGATGATGCTTGGTACGTTGTACGTAATACACCAGGTGTTACAGGTTTCATTGGCTCTTCAGGTGGTGGGGTTAAACCAACTCCATTATTACCTGAAGAAGTAGAACATATTTTAACTAAAATGGCTGAAAGCGAGAAAAGTGTTGATCTTGATTTCGCTGTAGGTGATCTTGTTGAAGTATTAGAAGGACCATTCGCTCACTTCCAAGGGAAAGTAGAAGAAATCCTTGCTACTGAAGAAAAAATTAAAGTTACAGTAGATATGTTCGGACGCGAAACAACAATGGAATTAGCTTTCGATCAAGTACTAAAAGTTTAATTTGGTTTAATTATGCTTGCCTTGCATAATTAAAAGTGTTATTATTTTTTAGGTCAGACTATGACTAAGTTATAGTCGACTAACAGTAATTTTTAATGTTATCGGAAATAAGCCGACAGACAGATATTTGAGTGGGAGGGGCAACCCAATTACCACATCACGGACTTAAGGAGGTGTGTCTCGTGGCTAAAAAAGTTGTTAAAGTTGTAAAACTTCAAATTCAAGCTGGTAAAGCAAACCCAGCGCCACCAGTAGGTCCTGCATTAGGTCAAGCAGGTGTTAACATCATGGGATTCTGTAAAGAATTCAATGCTCGTACACAAGACCAAGCAGGTTTAATCATTCCAGTTGAGATTTCTGTATTTGAAGATCGTTCATTCACTTTCATTACAAAAACTCCACCAGCTGCAGTATTACTTAAAGTAGCAGCAGGTATTAAATCTGGTTCTGGTGAGCCAAACAAGAAAAAAGTAGCTACAGTGAAACGTGACCAAGTTCGCGAAATCGCTGAAACTAAAATGCCAGACTTAAACGCAGGTTCTGTAGAAGCTGCTATGTTAATGGTAGAAGGTACTGCACGTAGCATGGGTATTGTCGTAGAAGACTAATACTCATTACTTGATAAAAGTATTGTTTTTGGAGGTTGCGAATGTTTCTTATAGCGATATTTGAAACACCCGCAACCTTTATTCGTGGGAGGGAAATCCCGCTATAACCACAATCAAGGAGGAAATTCAAAATGGCTAAACAAGGTAAAAAATTACAAGATGCCGCTAAATTAGTAGACAAAACTAAAGTTTATTCTGTAGCTGAAGCTGCTGAATTAGCTAAAAATACAAGCAAAGTAAACTTCGACGCAACTGTAGAAGTAGCTTTCAACCTAAACATCGATACTCGTAAAAACGACCAACAAATCCGTGGCGCAATCGTGCTTCCAAACGGTACTGGTAAAACTCAAAAAGTTTTAGTATTCGCTAAAGGTGAAAAACTTAAAGAAGCTCAAGCTGCTGGTGCAGACTACGCAGGTGATGCTGAATACATCCAAAAAATTAAAGATGGCTGGTTCGATTTCGACGTTATCGTTGCTACACCAGATATGATGGGTCAAGTTGGTCAACTTGGTCGTGTATTAGGTCCTAAAGGCTTAATGCCAAACCCTAAAACTGGTACAGTTACTTTCGATGTAACTAAAGCAGTTAACGAAATCAAAGCTGGTAAAGTTGAGTACCGTGCTGATAAAGCTGGTATCGTACACGCACCAGTAGGTAAAGCATCATTTGAAGCTGACAAATTAGCTGAAAACATCCAAACATTAGTTGATGTTATCGTTAAAGCTAAACCAGCTACTGCAAAAGGTGTTTACTTAAAATCAGTACACGTTACAACTACTATGGGACCATCAATTAAACTTGATACTCTAGCACTTGTAAAATAATTTAATGATTGACAAACAAAAACTCATCTGATAAGATGAGTTTTGTTGTGAATTATCCATTTGTACCAAAGACAGTAGGGGCGGCTTAGTACCGCTTAATTATCCTGCCGAGGGCAAAGGAATCATTCTCTATTTAGATGATGAATTTCTGCCTCTTGTCTGTCATTGATAAGGGGCTTTTCTTTTGTCGGTATAAATGACTCATTCTTATAGGAGGTGTCAATAATGGGCAAAGCAGTAGAAGCAAAACAAACTGTTGTTCAAGAAATCGCTGACAAGTTCAAAGCTGCAGCGTCAGTAGTAGTAGTAGACTACCGCGGCTTAACAGTTCAACAAGTAACTGAATTACGTAAACAATTACGTGAAGCTGGCGTTGAATTCAAAGTATACAAAAATACTTTAGTTCGTCGTGCTGCTGAAGAAGTTGGTCACACTGAGATCAACGATGTACTTACTGGTCCAAACGCAATCGCATTCTCTAACGAAGATGTAGTTGCTCCAGCTCGTATTATCAATAACTTCGCTAAAGAAAACGAAGCTTTAGAAATTAAAGCAGGTTTAATCGAAGGCAACTTCGCAACTTTAGAAGAAGTAAAAGCACTAGCAGAACTTCCATCACGCGAAGGTTTACTATCAATGCTTTTATCAGTTCTACAAGCACCAATGCGCAACTTCGCGCTTGCAACAAAAGCTGTTGCAGACCAAAAAGAAGAACAAGGCGCTTAATTGCATCTTAATCTTTAAAGCATCTTAGGATGTACAAAAATAAAAAAATTAGATTCCATAATAGGAGGAACTCATAATGAACCAAGAACAAATCTTAGCTGCAATCAAAGAGATGACAGTTTTAGAATTAAATGACTTAGTAAAAGCAATCGAAGAAGAATTCGGCGTAACTGCTGCTGCTCCTGTAGCTGCAGCTGGTGCTGTTGCAGGCGCTGCTGAAGAAAAAACAGAATTTGACGTAGTATTAACATCTGCTGGCGATTCTAAAATCAAAGTAATCAAAGTAGTACGTGAAATCACTGGCTTAGGTCTTAAAGAAGCTAAAGAAGTAGTAGATAACGCTCCTAAAGCTCTTAAAGAAGGCGTAGCTGCAGCTGAAGCTGAAGAAATCAAAGCTAAACTTGAAGAAGTTGGCGCATCTGTAGAAGTTAAATAATTTCTGCTAACCTATTGGAAAAGCTCGTCAATTTTGACGAGCTTTTTCTTCATTTTACGTGATGGAGGGCATGCTAATGTCAGATCATTATTATTCAAAAAACCCTGAGGTTGAGAGTAAGCCACGTAGATGGGATTTTAGACTTCGAGGATTTTCCTTTACGTTTGAAACCGACGCAGGCGTTTTTAGTAAAAGCGAAGTAGATTTTGGCTCCCGTGTCTTAATCGATTGTTTTGAACTGCCGTCAGTTGAAGGAAATATTTTGGATGTGGGCTGTGGATATGGTCCAATTGGCTTATCAATCGCAAAAAGTTACCCCGAGCGTATTGTTCACATGATGGATGTAAATGATCGTGCATTAAACTTGGCTATTAAAAATGCTGAGCTTAACGGGGTTCAAAATGTACGAATTTATGAGAGTGATGCACTTTCATCTGTTGATACAGATCAAGTCGCTGTTGTTCTGACAAATCCTCCTATTCGTGCTGGTAAGCAAACAATCTTCCGCATTTATGATCAGGCTTATGAAGTCTTATCAGAAGACGGAGAGCTGTGGATTGTTATTCAAAAGAAACAGGGAGCACCATCTACAGTAGATCATTTACAAACACAGTTTAAGGACGTCACAGTCGTGCATAAAGAGAAAGGTTATTGGATTATTAGAGCTATAAAATAATTCATGCTATTTTCTGAAAAATAATTGTCAATATTTATAGATTGACTTGACAAAAGCGCTGTGATATTATAAGAAAATGCAAAAATATTAATTTGAAGCCGTCTGCCTATTTGATGAAAATGTCAAGAGCTTTCGGTTTAAAATTATGTTTGAATAATCGAAAATGAGAATTATTGCTCGTTTTCTTTTTTGTCTTGTGAAAAATTGCAATTTCACAAGACCTAATATCGCTTTATTGAGGGGTGAATGAGTTGACAGGTCAACTAGTTCAGTACGGACAACACCGCCAGCGTAGAAGCTTCGCGCGTATTAAAGAGGTGCTAGAACTTCCGAATCTTATCGAGATTCAAACCGCTTCTAACGAGTGGTTTTTAGAGGAAGGCTTACGTGAAATGTTCCACGACATTTCACCGATTGAAGACTTCACAGGAAATCTTTCACTAGAATTCGTCGACTACAGTCTTGGAGAACCAAAATATGATGTCGATGAATGTAAACAACGTGACGTTACTTACGCAGCACCATTACGCGTAAAAGTACGTCTTCATAATAAGGAAACTGAAGAAGTAAAAGAACAAGAAGTCTTCATGGGTGATTTCCCACTCATGACAGAAACAGGTACTTTTGTTATCAACGGCGCAGAACGCGTTATCGTTTCCCAATTAGTTCGATCACCAAGTGTATACTATCACGATAAAACAGATAAAAATGGTAAAAAAGGCTTTGGTGCAACAGTTATTCCAAACCGTGGCGCATGGTTAGAATATGAAACAGATGCAAAAGATGTAGTCTATGTTCGTATCGACCGTACACGTAAATTACCTGCAACGGTATTATTACGTGCGTTAGGCTTTGCATCTGACCAAGAAATTATCGAACTTGTCGGTGATAATGAATATTTACGTAATACTTTAGAAAAAGATAACACTGATAGCACTGAAAAAGCGTTATTAGAAATCTATGAACGTCTACGTCCGGGTGAACCACCTACAGTAGAGTCAGCTAAAAACTTACTATATTCTCGTTTCTTCGACCCAAAACGCTACGATTTAGCAGCTGTAGGTCGTTATAAAATGAATAAAAAACTTCATATCAAGAACCGCTTATTCAATCAAACATTGGCTGAAACGCTAGTAGATCCAAATACTGGAGAAATCTTAGCGGAAAGCGGAACTGTGATTGACCGTCGTGTATTAGACCGCATTACACCATTCTTAGAAGAAGGCGTAAACTTTAAAACACTTTCAAAAGTGGGCGGCATTATCGAAGGTGACATTCTTGTACAAGAAGTAAAAATCTTTGCACCAAATGATGAGTCTCAAAAAGAAATCAAAGTAATCAGTAACGCTTACATCGATGATGAAGTAAAACATCTTACTCCAGCAGATGTTGTAGCATCTGTTTCTTATTTCTTTAACTTATTACATGGTGTGGGCGATACTGATGACATCGACCACTTAGGTAACCGTCGTCTACGTTCAGTAGGTGAATTACTACAAAATCAATTCCGTATCGGTTTATCTCGTATGGAACGTGTTGTACGTGAACGTATGTCAATCAATGATACTGCTGCAATTGTTCCACAACAATTAATCAATATCCGTCCAGTAATTGCATCTATTAAAGAATTCTTTGGTAGTTCTCAATTATCACAATTTATGGACCAAACAAACCCTCTTGCAGAATTAACGCACAAACGTCGTCTTTCTGCATTAGGACCTGGTGGTTTAACACGTGAACGTGCTGGTTTCGAAGTACGTGATGTTCACTACTCTCACTATGGCCGTATGTGTCCAATCGAAACTCCAGAGGGTCCAAACATTGGTTTAATCAACTCTCTATCATCATATGCAAAAGTAAATAAATTTGGTTTCATTGAAACACCATATCGTCGTGTTGACCCTGAAACTGGTAAAATTACTGAACATATCGATTATCTAACAGCAGACGAAGAAGATAACTATGTTGTTGCTCAAGCAAACTCACCATTGAATGCAGATGGTACGTTTGCTGAAGAAGAAGTAGTGGGTCGTTTCCGTGGCGATAACTCAGTGTTCAAACGTGACACCGTTGATTACATGGACGTATCTCCTAAACAAGTAGTATCTGCTGCGACAGCATGTATCCCATTCTTAGAAAACGATGACTCAAACCGTGCTCTTATGGGTGCCAACATGCAACGTCAAGCTGTTCCACTTCTTAACCCAGAAGCTCCTTTCGTAGGTACTGGTATGGAACATGTCAATGCTCGTGACTCTGGTGCTGCAATCGTAGCTAAATACCATGGTATCGTTGAGCATGTTGAAGCTCGTTATATTTCAGTTCGTACTATTGAAGAGGTAGATGGTAAAGAAGTAAAAGGTGATTTAGTTCGTTATAAACTACAAAAATTTACTCGTTCTAACCATGGTACATCAATTAACCAACGTCCATTAGTTAAAGAAGGCGACCGCGTGAAACCGCGTGATATTCTTGCTGATGGTCCGTCAATGGAAAATGGTGAACTTGCACTTGGCCGTAACGTAGTCGTGGCATTCATGACTTGGAACGGTTATAACTATGAAGATGCTGTAATCATGAACGAACGTTTAGTTAAAAACGATGTATATACTTCTGTTCATATTGAAGAATATGAATCAGAAGCTCGTGATACAAAACTTGGACCTGAAGAAATCACTCGTGATATTCCTAACGTTGGTGAAGAAGCACTTCGCAACTTAGACGAACGTGGTATTATCCGTATTGGTGCAGAAGTAAATGATGGTGATATCTTAGTAGGTAAAGTTACTCCTAAAGGTGTAACAGAGCTTACTGCAGAAGAACGTCTATTACATGCAATCTTCGGTGAAAAAGCGCGTGAAGTACGCGATACATCATTACGTGTTCCTCACGGTTCTGGTGGTATTGTACTTGACGTTAAAGTATTCCATCGCGAAGATGGCGACGAATTATCTCCTGGCGTAAACCAAATGGTACGCGTTTATATCGTTCAAAAACGTAAAATCCGTGTTGGGGATAAAATGGCCGGACGTCATGGTAACAAAGGGGTTATCTCTCGTATCTTACCAGAAGAGGATATGCCATTCTTACCAGACGGTACTCCAGTCGACATCATGCTTAACCCATTAGGTGTACCATCTCGTATGAATATCGGACAAGTACTTGAATTACACTTAGGTATGGCCGCTCGTTACTTAGGCGTGCACATGGCTACACCTGTATTCGATGGTGCTACAGATGAAGACGTATGGCGTACAATGGAAGAAGCAGGCATGAACCGTGATGGTAAAACAACACTTTATGATGGACGTTCAGGTGAAGCATTCGATAACCGCGTATCAGTAGGGGTTATGTACATGATCAAACTTGCGCACATGGTTGATGATAAACTTCACGCTCGTTCAACTGGTCCTTACTCACTTGTTACACAACAACCATTGGGTGGTAAAGCTCAATTTGGTGGTCAACGTTTCGGTGAAATGGAAGTTTGGGCTCTTGAAGCATATGGTGCAGCGCACACACTTCAAGAAATCTTAACAGTTAAATCTGATGACGTTGTGGGACGTGTGAAAACATACGAAGCAATCGTTAAAGGTGAACCTGTTCCAGAACCAGGCGTACCAGAATCATTCAAAGTATTAATTAAAGAACTTCAATCATTAGGTTTAGACGTGAAAATGTTAAACATTAATGATGAAGAAGTAGAACTACGCGATGACGAAGATGATGATGTTCCATCAGCAGACGCGTTAAACATCGCTTCTAAAAAAGAAGAAAGTGACGAAGTATCTTCTGAAAATTAAGTTGTAATTTTTTTGGGACATGGACAGGACCTCTTATGGGCTTGTCCTAATTCCCTTTTATTTGCTAATAATCAATCGTCGAGCTAATTATTTATAAGTCGAAAAGACTTCATTAATAGAGGGAGGTAGGCTCCTTGATAGACGTTAATAATTTTGAATACATGAAAATTGGTCTTGCTTCACCAGATAAAATCCGTTCGTGGTCATATGGTGAGGTTAAAAAACCAGAAACTATCAACTACCGTACATTAAAACCAGAGAAAGATGGTTTATTCTGTGAACGCATCTTTGGTCCAACAAAAGACTGGGAGTGTCACTGTGGTAAATACAAACGCGTACGTTATAAAGGCGTAGTTTGTGACCGCTGTGGCGTTGAAGTAACACGTGCAAAAGTACGTCGGGAACGTATGGGACATATTGAGCTAGCTGCTCCTGTTTCTCACATTTGGTACTTCAAAGGTATTCCAAGCCGTATGGGACTTATCTTAGATATGTCTCCACGCGCACTTGAAGAAGTAATTTACTTCGCTTCTTACGTTGTAATTGAATCAGGCGATACTCCTTTAGAAAAGAAACAACTTCTTTCTGAAAAAGAATATCGTGCGTACCGTGAAAAATTCGGTAAAACATTCAAAGCATCTATGGGTGCAGAAGCAATCAAAGATTTATTGAAAGAAATCGATTTAGACAAAGAATCAATTGAACTTAAAGAAGAGCTTAAAACTGCACAAGGCCAACGCCGCACACGTGCAATTAAGCGTTTAGAAGTTGTTGAATCATTCCACCACTCAGGCAATCGTCCTGAATGGATGATCTTAGATGTACTTCCTGTAATTCCACCAGAATTACGTCCAATGGTACAACTAGATGGTGGTCGTTTCGCAACATCTGATTTAAATGATTTATATCGTCGTGTTATCAACCGTAACAACCGTTTAAAACGTTTATTAGACCTTGGTGCTCCTGGCATCATCGTTCAAAATGAAAAACGTATGTTACAAGAAGCAGTTGATGCATTAATCGATAATGGTCGTCGTGGCCGTCCTGTTACAGGTCCTGGTAATCGTCCATTAAAATCTCTTTCTCATATGTTAAAAGGTAAACAAGGTCGTTTCCGTCAAAACTTACTTGGTAAACGTGTCGATTACTCTGGTCGTTCTGTAATCGTCGTTGGTCCATCTTTAAAAATGTTCCAATGTGGTCTACCAAAAGGTATGGCAATCGAACTATTCAAACCTTTCTTAATGAAAGAATTAGTTGAACGCGGTTTAGCTCATAATATTAAATCAGCTAAACGTAAAATCGAACGTCAACACGAAGAAGTATGGGATGTTTTAGAAGACATCATGCGCGAGCACCCAGTATTACTGAACCGTGCACCAACACTTCACCGTCTTGGTATCCAAGCGTTCGAGCCTACACTTATCGAAGGTAAAGCAATTCGCTTACACCCATTAGTATGTACTGCATACAATGCCGATTTCGATGGTGACCAAATGGCCGTCCACGTTCCTCTTTCTGCAGAAGCACAAGCTGAAGCACGTCTATTAATGCTTGCAGCGCAAAATATCTTAAACCCTAAAGATGGTAAACCAGTTGTTACACCATCTCAAGATATGGTCTTAGGTAACTATTACCTAACTCTTGAGCGTAAAGGCGCTGTAGGTGAAGGTACTGTGTTCTCAGATCCTGAAGAATTAAATGTTGCTTACGCGAATAACGAAGTGCATTTACACACTCGTATTGCTATTCGTGCAGCCTCTTTAAATAACAACACATTCACTGAAGAACAAAATAAAAAATTGTTAGTTACTTCTGTTGGTAAAGTATTGTTTAACGAAATCTTATATGCTGATTTCCCATACATTAACGAGCCAACTATCGATAATTTACAAGTAGGTACATCAGATAAATTCTTCGTTTCAACTAATACAAATATTAAAGAATATTTAGCAGAGCAAGAGCCTTCTAAACCATTCACTAAAAAATATCTTGGTAATGTTATCGCAGAAGTATTTGATCGCTACCATATCACAGAAACTTCTAAAATGCTTGATGAATTGAAAAACCTTGGTTTCAAATATTCAACTAAAGCTGGTATCTCAATTGGTATCTCAGATATCATCGTATTACCAGATAAACAAGAAATTTTACATGAAGCTCAAATTAAAGTAGATAAAGTACAAAAACAATTCCGTCGTGGTTTAATCACTGAAGAAGAACGTTACGATCGTGTAATTTCATTCTGGAGTGACGCGAAGGATGTTATCCAATCTAAACTGATGAAATCTCTTCCAGCGACTAACCCAATCTTCATGATGAGTGACTCTGGTGCGCGTGGTAACGCTTCTAACTTCACTCAACTTGCTGGTATGCGTGGTCTGATGGCCAACCCAGCTGGTCGTATCATCGAATTACCAATTAAATCTTCATTCCGTGAAGGCTTAACGGTATTAGAGTACTTTATCTCTACCCATGGTGCTCGTAAAGGTCTTGCCGATACAGCACTTAAAACAGCCGATTCAGGTTACCTTACTCGTCGTCTTGTTGATGTTGCACAAGATGTCATCATCCGCGAAGACGATTGTGGTACTGATAAAGGTCTTGAAATTTCAGCTCTTAAAGAAGGCAACGAATTAATCGAAGCCCTTGAAGAACGTGTTCTTGGTCGTTACGCTAAGAAAACAATTCGTCATCCGGAAACAAACGAAATTATCGTAAATCCAAACGAATTAATCACAGCTGAATTAGCTCGTAAAATCACTGAAGCAAATATCGAAACAGTTACAATTCGTTCTGCGTTTACATGTAATACTAAACACGGCGTATGTAAAAAATGTTATGGTATGAACTTAGCTACAGGTGATGAAGTTGAAGTGGGTGAAGCAGTTGGTATCATCGCTGCTCAATCTATCGGGGAACCAGGTACTCAGTTAACAATGCGTACTTTCCATACAGGTGGGGTTGCCGGTGCCGATATCACTCAAGGTTTACCTCGTATCCAAGAGATTTTCGAGTCTCGTAATCCAAAAGGTCAAGCGCTTATTACGGAAATTTCAGGTACAATTGTTGAAATTGAAGAAATTCGTGAAGGTCTTAAAGAAATTACGGTTCAAAGCCCAATCGAATCTCGTAAATATACAGCTCCATACAATGCACGTCTAAAAGTCCAAGAGGGCGATCAAGTTTCTCATGGTCAATCATTAACTGAAGGTTCAATTGATCCAAAACAATTAATCAAAGTTACTGACGTGTCTACTGTAGAAGAGTATCTATTAAAAGAAGTTCAAAAAGTATACCGTATGCAAGGTGTAGAAATCGGTGATAAACACATCGAGGTTATGGTACGTCAAATGTTACGTAAGGTTCGTATTATCGAAGCTGGTGACACTGACTTACTACCAGGCTCATTAGTGGATATTCACCAATTCACTGCAGCAAACAGCAGTATCTTAATGTCAGGTAACAAAGCGCCAGCTACATGTCGTCCAGTTATCCTTGGTATTACAAAAGCTTCTCTTGAAACTGAATCATTCTTATCTGCAGCTTCATTCCAAGAAACAACTCGTGTGTTAACGGATGCAGCTATCAAAGGTAAACGTGATGAATTACTTGGTCTTAAAGAAAACGTTATTCTTGGTAAACTTGTGCCAGCTGGTACAGGTATGCAACGTTACCGTCAAATCGAAATTGCCGGTGCTGGTGCAGCTACAGAAACAACAACTTCAGCCGAATAATAGATTTTATATTAAATCCCAACGAATTTTCGTTGGGATTTTTTATATTTAGTTGACAACAAACTTCTGAGATGATAATATATTTTAGGTTGATAGTTCATTGTCTATCATTTCATGGGCTTAATGTCTAAGGGAAAAATTAAAACAATGCACGTTAATTACAAACAGTAACGACAAGCATTGCTGGTCGTGGAACAAAACGTTGTTACTCTAAGATGTAACAGGTGAATAAACCACGCATGCGGTGCGACGGCACAAATTTTGGTGTTCCCGTTGCATTAAATAACCAGGCAGACTCTTGGTAGAGATAATGACGTTGATGTAAAACGCCAACATAACTTGAAGTACTGCTTTAGTAGTTTTTACGCTGATCACGTAAAGACTTTTGTTTTTAACTCAAAATGAACCACCTGGATGTGTGGATTTAAAGAAAGCAATGAGAGGAGGACATATCGATGCCTACAATTAACCAATTAGTACGTAAGCCTCGTCAATCCAAAAGTAAGAAATCTAATTCACCAGCTTTAAACAAAGGCTATAACAGCTTTGCAAAAAGCTTAACTGATGTTAACTCACCACAAAAACGTGGTGTTTGTACTCGTGTTGGTACAATGACACCTAAAAAACCTAACTCAGCGTTACGTAAATACGCTCGTGTACGTTTAACTAACCAAATCGAAGTTAACGCTTATATTCCTGGTGAAGGCCATAACTTACAAGAACACAGTGTTGTTCTTATCCGTGGCGGACGTGTAAAAGATTTACCAGGGGTACGTTATCACGTAGTTCGTGGTGCTCTTGATACTGCAGCTGTACAAGGACGTATGCAATCACGTTCATTATACGGTGCTAAAAAACCAAAAGAAAAAAATAATGTAATCTAATAAGTAGCTATACTTGAAAGGAGGAAAACACATGCCTCGTAAAGGTCCTGTTTCCAAACGTGACGTGTTACCAGATCCACTTTATAATTCAAAACTTGTAACTCGTTTAGTCAACAAATTAATGGTAGATGGTAAAAAAGGTACTTCTCAAAAAATCTTATACGGAGCTTTCGATTTAGTTAAAGAACGTTCTGGTAAAGATGCAGTAGAAGTATTCGAAGCTGCATTAGAAAACGTAATGCCAGTTCTTGAAGTACGTGCTCGCCGTGTCGGTGGTGCTAACTATCAAGTACCAGTAGAAGTTCGTCCAGAACGTCGTACTACTTTAGGTCTTCGTTACCTAGTAAACTACTCTCGTCTTCGCGGCGAAAAAACTATGGAAGAACGTCTTGCTAACGAAATTTTAGACGCTTCTAACAACACTGGTGCGTCAGTTAAAAAACGTGAAGATATGCATAAAATGGCTGAAGCCAACAAAGCATTCGCTCACTACCGCTGGTAAGATTTATCCTAAAATATACATCCATTATGGAAGGAGAAATTCCGCATGACTAGAGAATTCTCACTTGAGAACACTCGTAATATCGGAATCATGGCTCACATTGATGCTGGTAAAACAACAACAACTGAGCGTATCCTTTATTACACTGGTAAGATTCACAAAATCGGTGAAACTCACGAAGGCGCTTCTCAAATGGACTGGATGGAGCAAGAGCAAGAACGTGGTATTACTATCACTTCTGCTGCTACAACAGCCCAATGGAAAGGCAACCGTGTAAACATCATTGATACACCAGGACACGTAGACTTCACTGTAGAAGTTGAACGTTCTCTTCGTGTACTTGATGGTGCTGTTACTGTACTTGATGCTCAATCAGGTGTAGAACCACAAACTGAAACAGTATGGCGTCAAGCTACAACTTACGGCGTACCACGTATCGTATTCATTAACAAAATGGATAAAATCGGTGCGAACTTCTTATACTCTGTAGGAACTTTACATGAACGTTTAGAAGCAAACGCTCACCCAATTCAATTACCAATCGGTGCTGAAGATGAGTTCCACGCTATCATTGACTTAGTAGAAATGAACGCTACTTTCTACAAAGAAGGCGATGACGGTTCACACGCAGAAGTTAAAGAAATTCCTGCTGAATACAAAGAACAAGCAGACGAATACCGCGAAAAACTTGTGGAAGCAGTTGCTGAATTAGATGAAGATCTAATGGAAAAATACTTCGCTGGTGAAGAAATCACTAAAGAAGAATTAAAAGCTGCTATCCGTAAAGCTACTTTATCAGTAGAATTCTACCCAGTAGTATGTGGTACTGCGTTCAAAAACAAAGGTGTTCAATTAATGCTTGATGCAGTAGTTGATTACCTACCAGCTCCAACAGATGTTGAATCTATTAAAGGTACATCTGTTGATGGCGACGAAGAAATCGTACGTCACTCTTCTGATGATGAACCATTTGCTGCACTTGCGTTCAAAGTTATGACTGACCCTTATGTTGGTAAATTAACTTTCTTCCGTGTGTACTCTGGTGTTCTTCAATCAGGTTCTTACGTACAAAACTCTTCTAAAGGCAAACGTGAACGTGTAGGTCGTATCCTACAAATGCACGCTAACAGCCGTGAAGAAATCTCTGAAGTTTACGCTGGCGACATTGCTGCTGCAGTAGGTCTTAAAGCTACAACTACTGGTGATACTCTTTGTGCAGAAGATAGCTTAGTTATCCTTGAATCAATGGAATTCCCAGAACCAGTTATTTCTCTATCTGTTGAGCCTAAATCAAAAGCTGACCAAGATAAAATGGGTCAAGCACTACAAAAACTTCAAGAAGAAGATCCAACTTTCCGCGCTCACACTGATGTTGAAACTGGTGAAACTATCATCTCAGGTATGGGTGAACTTCACTTAGATATCTTAGTTGACCGTATGAAACGTGAATTCCACGTTGAAGCCAACGTAGGTGCTCCTCAAGTATCTTACCGTGAAACTTTCCGTCAAGCGGCTAAAGTTCAAGGTAAATTCGCTCGCCAATCTGGTGGTCGTGGTCAATATGGTGACGTTCATATCGAATTCGAACCAAACGAAGAAGGAAAAGGCTTTGAGTTCGTTAACGCTATCGTTGGTGGTGTAGTTCCTCGTGAATACATCCCAGCTGTAGAAGCAGGACTTAAAGATTCATTAGCAAACGGTGTATTAGCAGGATTCCCTCTAATCGACGTTAAAGCTACATTAGTCGATGGTTCTTACCACGATGTCGATTCAAATGAAATGGCGTTTAAAGTAGCTGCATCTCTAGCAGTGAAAAAAGCTGCTCAAGCTTGTAACCCAGTTCTTTTAGAACCAGTTATGAAAGTAGAAGTAGTAATGCCAGAAGAATATCTTGGTGATATCATGGGTAACATCACTGCTCGTCGTGGACGTGTAGAAGGTATGGAAGCTCGCGGTAACGCTCAAGTTGTTCGTGCAATGGTTCCACTTGCTGAAATGTTTGGGTATGCAACAACTTTACGTTCATCTACTCAAGGTCGCGGTACATTCTCAATGGTGTTTGATCACTATGAAGAAGTTCCAAAATCAGTTTCAGAAGAAATCATCAAAAAACACCAAGGTTAATTTTAAATTGAATAATTTTTAATTGAAATTTCTTGGTATATCAAGTATAAATAACATGTAAGCTACATCTTAGCAGGAGAACAGGGCCCGTTCTTCTAAAAGATGTATCTATAAATCTTATTACTAATAAAACTTTTAAAACCCTAGGAGGCACATTTAAAATGGCTAAAGAAAAATTCGACCGTTCTAAAACGCATGCTAACATTGGTACAATCGGACACGTTGACCATGGTAAAACAACTTTAACTGCTGCAATCGCTACAGTTCTTGCTAAAAAACAAGGCGGGGAAGCTAAATCATACGCTGATATCGATAACGCTCCAGAAGAAAAAGAACGCGGTATCACTATCAACACTTCTCACATCGAATATGAAACTGACACTCGTCACTACGCTCACGTTGACTGCCCAGGACACGCCGATTACGTTAAAAACATGATCACTGGTGCTGCACAAATGGATGGCGCGATCTTAGTAGTATCTGCTGCTGATGGTCCAATGCCACAAACTCGTGAACACATCCTTTTATCTCGTAACGTAGGTGTACCTTACATCGTAGTATTCTTAAACAAATGCGATATGGTAGACGACGAAGAATTACTTGAATTAGTTGAAATGGAAGTACGTGACCTATTATCAGAATATGGCTTCCCTGGCGATGATGTTCCTGTAATCAAAGGTTCTGCTCTTAAAGCTTTAGAAGGCGAAGAAAAATGGGAAAATGCAATCGTTGAATTAATGGACGCTGTAGATTCTTACATTCCAACTCCAGAACGTCAAACTGACAAACCATTCATGATGCCAGTAGAGGATGTATTCTCTATCACTGGTCGTGGTACAGTAGCAACTGGCCGTGTTGAACGTGGTCAAGTTAAAGTCGGCGATGTTGTTGAAATCGTTGGTATTACTGAAGAAACTGCTCAAACAACTGTAACAGGTGTTGAAATGTTCCGTAAATTATTAGATTACGCTGAAGCTGGCGATAACATCGGTGCTTTATTACGTGGTGTTGCTCGTGAAGATATCCAACGTGGTCAAGTACTTGCTAAACCAGGTACAATCACACCTCACACTAAATTCTCTGCTGAAGTTTACGTGTTATCAAAAGAAGAGGGTGGCCGTCACACTCCATTCTTCTCTAACTACCGTCCACAATTCTACTTCCGTACTACTGACGTAACTGGTGTAATCACGTTACCAGAAGGTACTGAAATGGTAATGCCTGGCGATAACACTAAAATGAACATCGAACTTATCCACCCAATCGCTATTGAAGACGGTACTCGTTTCTCAATCCGTGAAGGCGGCCGTACAGTTGGTTCAGGTGTTGTTTCTAACATCGAAAAAGCTTAATTCTTTCTTTAACTAGATTGATTTAATAAGCTTTCTTATAAAAAGCGTATGTAGCATTTGCTGCATATGCTTTTTTTTTACGGAAAATTGACATGAAATCTTACGTTCATTATAATGGCGAATGAGTCAAAAAATTAGAAAGTAGGTGACATTGATGAACGCAGTCATTGTTGCTGTATTGGTTATGCTAATATTAAGTGTTCTTCGCATTAATGTGGTTTTCTCATTAGCGATTGGGGCACTTATTGGTGGCTTAACTTCGGGAATGTCATTAAGTAAAACATTAGAGGCATTTATAGGTGGTTTAGGCGATGGGGCAGAGGTAGCATTAAGTTATGCGATGCTTGGTGGTCTAGCTGTTGCAATTTCAAAAACCGGGATATCTGAATTGCTAGTATCAGCAATTTTAAAAGTAGTGAAACGAAGTGGAGATTCACAAAAATCAGCTCTAGTAAAGGCGCTTATCTTTATTGTTTTATTATTAATGGCTGTATCCTCACAAAATATCATTCCTATTCATATTGCATTTATTCCTTTGTTAATTCCCCCAATTATTAAAATTTTAAATATGTTGGAAATTGATCGTCGTTTGATTGCTTGTATTTTAGCATTTGGTTTAATTACACCATATATGAGTTTGCCATTTGGTTTTGGGCTTGTTTATCAAGGGATTGTAGCAGATAATATTTCATCAGCAGGATTAGATATTTCTCGCACCGATGTTTATGGACCGATGTTAATTCCAGCAATCGGCATGTTAATTGGATTGATCATTGCGTTTTTTGCGTTTCGTAAACCGCGTAAATATCGAGAAATTAATGTAGAAAGTGAACTTATCGTTAAAGTAAGTAGAAAAAATATTATTTCAACAGTTATTGCATTAGTTGCAACAGTGTTAGTACAAATTCCGGCATTAGTACCATTAGAGACAGGGCAAATGTTTTTAGGCGCATTAACTGGTGTATTGATTTTATATATTACTGGTGCTATTCGTTGGAAAGAAGCCGATAGTATTTTAACAGATGGCATGCGTTTAATGGCTTTTATCGGAATGGTTATGGTTGCATCAAGTGGTTTTGCAGCAGTTGTTACAGCTACAGGAGATGTCGACGGTTTAGTATCTGCTGCGGAAACAATGCTTGGTGATAATAAAGCTTTAGCTGTTTTACTAATGTTACTAATTGGATTTTTCATCGATATGGGAATTGGTTCTTCATTTGCGACTATTCCAATTATTGCATCTATTTTTGTACCAATAGCAGAAAGCTTTGGTTTAAGTGCTGCAGCAATTATTACATTGATAGGTACGGCAGGAGCATTAGGTGATGCTGGATCTCCAGCTTCTGATTCAACGTTGGGTCCCACAGCTGGATTAAATGTTGATGGTCAGCATGATCATATTCGCGATACCTGTATTCCGACTTTATTCATTTTCAATATTCCACTATTAATTTCTGGCTGGGTAGCAATTATGTTCTTTTCATAGGAACTATATTATATATAGAAGGAAAACCATTTTTTTGTGCTTGAATTGACAGAAAAATGGTTTTTCTTAATTTCGAAGGGTAAAAGGTTGCCTTCTGCGCTAATTTTTTATATACTAGAAAACGTTAAAAAAGCAGACGTAAATTCAAATTCAAGAAAAGAACCACATAGAATAGCGTAAATAATTTTTTTAAAGAAAGTTATTGCGTTCGATACGTAGATTATGTATAATATAAATGTTGGTCTTTGACTGCGATGAAACGGGAGGTTACCGACACACCCGGCCGCATTGCCATGGCGCGTGGTTGGAAAATTTCCGTGGAGAATTGTCTAGGAAATAGGCGAAAAGGGAGGGAAAATAATGGCAAAACAAAAGATTCGTATTCGTTTAAAAGCATATGATCACAGAATTTTAGATCAATCTGCTGAAAAAATCGTTGAAACTGCAAAACGTTCAGGTGCTGGTGTATCAGGTCCGATTCCACTACCAACTGAAAGAACAGTTTACACAATCTTACGTGCGGTTCATAAATATAAAGACTCACGTGAACAATTCGAAATGCGTACGCATAAACGTCTAATCGATATCGTTAACCCAACACCACAAACTGTTGACGCGTTAATGAAATTAGATTTACCATCAGGCGTTGATATCGAAATCAAACTATAATGCATGGTAAAAAATAAAATTAATTTTAAATATCTTCAGGAGGTGTGACACATGACCAAAGGAATCTTAGGTAGAAAAATCGGTATGACGCAAGTCTTCGCTGAGAACGGTGATTTAATCCCTGTAACTGTAATCGAAGCTACTCCAAACGTAGTTCTTCAAAAGAAAACAGTTGATACAGATGGTTACGAAGCTATCCAAATCGGTTTCGAAGATAAACGAGAAAAATTATCTAACAAACCTGAACAAGGACACGTAGCTAAAGCAAACACTGCTCCTAAGCGCTTCATTCGCGAAATTCGCAATGCTGACTTAGCTGAGTACGAGATTGGTCAAGAAGTCAAAGTTGAAATTTTCGCAGAAGGCGATGTAGTAGATGTAACAGGTGTTACTAAAGGTAAAGGTTTCCAAGGTGTTATTAAACGTCATGGTCAATCACGTGGTCCTATGGCCCACGGTTCTCGTTACCACCGTCGCCCTGGTTCAATGGGTCCAGTTGCTCCAAACCGCGTATTCAAACAAAAGAATTTACCTGGTCAAATGGGTGGCAACGTTGTAACTATCCAAAACTTAGAAATCGTAAAAGTTGATACAGAACGCAACTTATTACTAGTTAAAGGTAATGTTCCTGGTTCTAAAAAAGCGTTAATCACAGTTAAATCTGGTATTAAAGCTAACTAATTTTCCGAAGAAAGGAGGAAACAGGAATGACAAAAGTAAATGTACTTAGTCAAACAGGTTCTTCTGTAGGTGAAATCGAATTAAACGATGCTATCTTCGGAATCGAACCAAACGAATCTGTACTTTTCGACGCAGTAATCGCTCAACGCGCTTCTCTACGTCAAGGTACACACAAAACTAAAGGTCGCTCAGAAGTTTCTGGTGGTGGTCGTAAACCATGGCGTCAAAAAGGTACTGGCCGTGCCCGTCAAGGTTCTATCCGTTCTCCACAATGGCGCGGTGGTGGTATCGTATTCGGTCCAACACCACGTAGCTATGCATACAAACTTCCTAAAAAAGTTCGTCGCTTAGCACTTAAATCAGCTCTTTCTAACAAAGTTGCTGAAACAAACTTCGTAGTTGTTGATGCTCTAACTCTAGATGCACCAAAAACTAAAGATTTCGTGAAAGTTCTTGCTGATTTATCAGTAGCAACTAAATCACTTATCGTTACTGCTGACGTGAATGAAAACGTAGCATTATCTGCTCGTAACATCCCAGGCGTAACTGTTCTAACAGCTGAAGGTATCAACGTTTTAGATCTAGTATCTGCAAACAAAGTTGTTATCACTAAAGATGCTGTAGCTAAAATTGAGGAGGTGCTTGGTTAATGGAAGCACGTGAAGTACTAAAACGTCCTGTCATCACTGAGCGCTCTTCAGAACAAATGGCAGAACAAAAATACACATTTGAAGTTGACACTCGTGCCAACAAAACAGAAGTTAAAGACGCTGTTGAATCTATCTTTGGTGTTAAAGTTGAGAAAGTCAACATCATGAACTACAAAGGTAAAAAGAAACGCGTTGGCCGTTATACTGGCTTAACTAACAAACGTCGCAAAGCTATCGTAACTTTAGCTGAAGGCGAAATTGAATTATTCGAAATGTAATATAGATTGCATTCTTAATTAATAAAGGAGGGAATACACATGGCGATTAAAAAGTACAAACCAACCACAAATGGCCGTCGTAACATGACGTCATCTGACTTTGCTGAAATCACAACTAATAAACCAGAAAAATCTTTATTAGCTGCTAAAAAACGCAAAGCTGGTCGTAACAACCAGGGTAAAATCACTGTTCGTCATAATGGTGGTGGCCACAAGAAACAATACCGTATCATCGATTTCAAACGTAATAAAGATGGTATCGTAGGTAAAGTAGCTACTATCGAATACGATCCTAACCGATCTGCAAACATCGCATTAATTAACTATGCTGATGGTGAAAAACGCTACATCCTAGCTCCGAAAGGTCTAGTAGTTGGCATGACTATCGTATCTGGTGAAGATGCGGATATTAAAGTTGGTAACACATTACCACTTGCTAACATTCCAATGGGTACTACAATCCATAATATCGAGTTAAAACCTGGTAAAGGCGGTCAACTTGTACGTTCTGCAGGTACTTCTGCGCAAGTACTTGGTAAAGAAGACAAATACGTAATCGTACGCTTACAATCTGGTGAAGTACGTATGATCTTAGCAACTTGCCGTGCAACAATTGGTGAAGTTGGTAACGAACAACACGAACTTATCAAAATTGGTAAAGCAGGTCGTAAACGCTGGATGGGTAAACGTCCAACAGTTCGTGGTTCTGTAATGAACCCTAACGATCACCCACACGGTGGTGGTGAAGGTAAAGCTCCAGTTGGTCGTAAATCACCAATGACTCCATGGGGTAAACCAGCTCTTGGTTACAAAACTCGTAACAAAAAAGCAAAATCTAGTAAATTTATTATTCGTTCTCGTAAAAAATAATGTGATTAAGCTACGATTCATTCGAATCGTAGTTGAATCATGGAGGGAGGTTCCGAAATGGCTCGTAGCTTGAAAAAAGGACCATTCATTGATGACCACCTTATGAAAAAGGTTGAAGCATCAAACAATTCTGAAAAGAAACAAGTTATTAAAACTTGGTCTCGTCGCTCTACAATCTTCCCGAACTTCATCGGCGAAACAATCGCTGTGTATGACGGACGTAAACACGTTCCTGTATACGTAACTGAAGATATGGTAGGACACAAGTTAGGTGAGTTCGCTCCAACACGTACATTCAAAGGTCACGGCGGAGACGATAAATCAACTAAAGTACGCTAATTAAGAGAGGAGGTAAACACTAATGCAACAAGAAGCTAAAGCTATCGCTCGCACAGTTCGCATTGCTCCTCGTAAAGTACGTCTAGTAGTAGACTTAATCCGAGGTAAAGAAGTCGGTGAAGCCATCGCTATTTTAAAACACACACCTAAAGCTGCATCTCCAGTAGTAGAGAAAGTTTTAAACTCAGCAATCGCTAACGCAGAGCACAACTATGATTTAGATGTAAACAACCTAGTTGTTTCTAAAGTATTTGTTGACGAAGGTGCAACATTAAAACGCTTCCGTCCACGCGCACAAGGACGTGCTAGCGCAATTAACAAACGTACAAGCCACATTACAATCGTGGTATCTGAGAAGAAGGAGGGATAATACGTGGGTCAAAAAGTACATCCAATTGGTTTACGTGTAGGTGTCATTCGTGATTGGGAATCTCGTTGGTACGCTGAAAAAGATTACGCAACATTACTTCACGAAGATATCAAAGTACGTAAATTCATCGAAGAAACTTTAAAAGAAGCTTCAGTTTCTAAAGTAGAAATTGAACGCGCTGCAAATCGTATTAACATTACGATTAGTACAGCTAAACCAGGTATGGTAATTGGTAAAGGCGGACAAGAAGTGGAAGCACTTCGTAAAGCTCTTAACAACATGACTGGCAAACGCGTACACATCAACATTGTTGAAATCAAACGTGCAGATCTTGATGCTCGCTTAGTAGCAGAAAATATCGCTCGTCAATTAGAAAACCGTGTATCATTCCGTCGTGCACAAAAACAAACTATTCAACGCACTATGCGTGCAGGTGCTAAAGGTATCAAAACTCAAGTATCTGGTCGTTTAGGTGGCGCTGATATCGCTCGTGCGGAACATTATAGTGAAGGTACTGTTCCACTTCATACTCTTCGCGCTGACATTGATTATGCTCACGCTGAAGCTGACACTACTTATGGTAAATTAGGTGTTAAAGTATGGATCTACCGTGGTGAAGTCCTTCCTACTAAAAAGAACTCTGTGGAAGGAGGCAAATAATTATGTTATTGCCAAAACGCGTTAAATACCGTCGTGTACACCGTGGCAAAATGCGTGGTCAATCAAAAGGCGGCACAACAGTAACATTCGGTGAATTCGGTTTACAAGCTCAAACAGCAAGCTGGATTACTAACCGTCAAATTGAGGCTGCACGTATTGCTATGACTCGTTATACAAAACGTGGCGGTAAAGTATGGATTAACATTTTCCCACACAAACCTTACACTAAAAAGCCTCTAGAAGTACGTATGGGTTCTGGTAAAGGTGCTCCTGAAGGTTGGGTAGCAGTTGTAAAACCAGGTCGTGTAATGTTCGAAATCGGTGGAGTTACTGAAGAAGTAGCCCGCGAAGCACTACGTTTAGCAGCTCACAAATTACCAGTAAAATGTAAGATTGTTAAACGTGAAGAAATTGGTGGTGAATCTAATGAAGGCTAATGAAATCCGTGAACTTGCAACTGTTGAAATTGAAGACAAAGTAAAATCACTGAAAGAAGAGCTTTTCAACCTTCGCTTCCAATTAGCGACTGGTCAATTAGAAAACACAGCTCGTATTCGTGAAGTTCGTAAAGCTATCGCGCGTATGAAAACTGTTATTCGTGAAAGAGAAATCAGTGCAGATTAAACTGATAAAGGAGGTTTGCAAGCATGACTGAGCGTAATCAACGCAAAGTTTACACAGGCCGCGTAGTTTCTGACAAAATGGACAAAACTATTACAGTAGTTGTTGAAACATACAAGAAACACTCACTTTACGGTAAACGTGTAAAATACTCTAAAAAGTTCAAAGCGCATGATGAAAACAACACAGCAAAAGTTGGAGACATCGTACGTATTATGGAAACTCGTCCGCTATCAGCTACTAAACGTTTCCGTTTAGTTGAAGTTGTAGAAGAAGCGGTTATTATCTAATAAATTTCGGTATTTATTCAGTAAAGATCCGAAGGGAGGTAACCTAAGTGATTCAACAAGAAAGTCGTTTAAAAGTTGCCGACAACTCAGGTGCTAAAGAAGTATTAACTATCAAAGTACTAGGTGGTTCTGGCCGTAAAACTGCTAACATCGGTGATGTTATTGTTTGTACAGTTAAGAAAGCAACACCAGGTGGCGTTGTCAAGAAAGGCGAAGTAGTAAAAGCTGTTATCGTACGTACTAAATCAGGCGTACGTCGTAAAGACGGTACTTACATCAAATTTGACGAAAACGCATGTGTAATCATCCGTGATGATAAATCACCACGCGGAACTCGTATTTTCGGACCTGTTGCACGTGAATTACGTGATGACAACTTCATGAAAATCGTTTCATTAGCTCCGGAAGTTCTTTAATTTCAAGGAAGTGCCAACAAGGAGGTGCGACATAATGCACGTTAAAAAAGGCGATAAAGTAATGGTTATCTCAGGTAAAGATAAAGGCAAAACAGGTGTTATCTTATCTGCGTTCCCTAAAAAAGATCGCGTGTTAGTTGAAGGTGTTAACATCGTTAAAAAACACGTGAAACCAAACCAACTTAATCCACAAGGTGGTATCGTTTCTCAAGAAGCAGCGATCCACGTATCGAACGTAATGCTAATCGACCCTAAATCTGGCGAGCCGACTCGCGTAGGTTTCAAAGTTGAAGATGGCAAAAAAGTTCGTGTAGCAAAAAAATCAGGTAATGTGATCGACTAATTTTTAATAATAGAAGGGAGGTACACACATGAGCCGCCTAAAAGAAAAATATACAAATGAAGTATCATCTGCTCTAATGAGCAAGTTTGAATACACTTCTACTATGCAAGTACCTAAAGTAGAAAAAATCGTAATCAACATGGGTGTTGGTGACGCTGTTCAAAACTCTAAAGTACTAGATGCAGCAGTTGAAGAATTAACATTAATCGCTGGTCAAAAACCAGTTATTACTAAAGCTAAGAAATCTATCGCTGGTTTCCGTCTTCGTGAAGGTATGCCAATCGGTACTAAAGTTACACTTCGTGGTGACCGTATGTACGATTTCCTAGACAAATTAATCTCTATTTCGCTTCCACGTGTACGTGACTTCCGCGGTGTTTCTAAAAAAGCATTCGACGGTCGCGGTAACTACACTCTAGGTGTTAAAGAACAATTAATTTTCCCAGAAATCGATTTCGATAAAGTTTCTAAAGTACGCGGTATGGATATCGTTATCGTAACTACTGCGAACTCTGACGAAGAAGCTCGCGAGTTGTTAACTCAATTCGGTATGCCATTCCAAAAATAAGATAGGAGGGCTAGAACGTGGCTAAAAAATCAATGGTTGTTAAACAACAACGTGCTAAAAAATTTAATGTTCAAGAATACACACGTTGCGAACGCTGTGGTCGTCCGCACTCTGTATACCGTAAATTTAAACTTTGCCGTATTTGTTTCCGTGAACTTGCTTACAAGGGACAAATTCCTGGCGTGAAAAAAGCCAGCTGGTAATCCCCTAAATTGGGAAGGAGGTAAAATGTAATGACTATGACAGATCCAATTGCAGATATGCTTACTCGCATCCGTAATGCGAACATGGTACGTCACGAAAAATTAGAGCTTCCAGCTTCTAACATCAAAAAAGAAATCGCTGAGATTCTTAAACGTGAAGGTTTCGTACGTGACGTTGAGTATATCGAAGATGATAAACAAGGTATTATCCGTATTTTCTTAAAATATGGTCAAAATAACGAACGTGTTATCACAGGTTTAAAACGTATCTCTAAACCAGGTCTACGTGTTTATGCTAAAACTGAAGAAGTGCCAAAAGTTCTTAACGGCTTAGGTATTGCTCTAGTTTCAACATCACAAGGCTTAGTTACAGATAAAGAAGCTCGCGCTAAAAAAGTTGGCGGCGAAGTTCTAGCTTACGTTTGGTAATTAGCAACAAAAGAATGGAGGTGCAATAAGAAATGTCTCGTATTGGTAAAAAAATCATCGAGGTGCCTGCAGGAGTTACAGTTACAGTGGATGCTGAAAACGTAGCAACTGTTAAAGGTCCGAAAGGCGAATTAGTTCGTGCTTTCCACAAAGATATGAAAATCGAGCAAGAAGGTAACGTAATTACTGTAGTACGTCCTTCTGACTCAAAAGAACACCGTACAAATCATGGTACAACTCGTGCTCTTTTAGCTAACATGGTAACTGGCGTATCTGCTGGTTTCGAGAAAGCTTTAGAACTTGTCGGTGTAGGTTACCGTGCTCAATTGCAAGGTAAAAAATTAGTTCTTAACGTTGGTTACTCTCACCCAGTAGAATTTACTCCTGGTGAAGGTATCGAAATCGAAGTACCTGCTAACACAAAAGTTATCGTTAAAGGTATTTCTAAAGAACAAGTTGGTGCTCTAGCATCTAACATCCGTGACGTACGTCCTCCAGAACCTTACAAAGGTAAAGGGATTCGTTATGAAGGCGAATACGTTCGTCGTAAAGAAGGTAAAACAGGTAAATAATGCTGTATAAGCATTAGAAAGGAGTGACCTTTAGTGATTACGAAACAAGATAAAAATCAAGTTCGTAAAAAACGTCATGCTCGCGTACGTGCTAAAGTTTCTGGTACAACTCAACGTCCACGTTTAAACGTTTACCGTTCAAACAAACACATTTACGCTCAACTTATTGACGATATTCAAGGTGTTACACTAGTATCTGCTTCAACTATGGAAACTGGTTTTGAAGGTACTACAAGCAACACTGAAGCTGCTACAAAAGTTGGCGAAGCTATCGCTAAAAAAGCTGCTGACAAAAACATCAAAGCGGTTGTATTCGACCGTGGCGGTTACTTATATCACGGACGCGTACAAGCTTTAGCTGAAGCTGCACGTGAAAATGGTTTAGAATTTTAATAAGAAGGAGGTTCACATTCAATGGGTCACATTATTGACGCAAACAGTCTTGAACTTGAAGAACGCGTAGTTACTATTAACCGCGTTGCTAAAGTTGTTAAAGGTGGACGTCGTTTCCGCTTTACTGCATTAGTTGTTGTCGGAGATCGCAATGGCCATGTAGGTTTTGGTACAGGTAAAGCACAAGAAGTACCTGATGCTATTCGCAAAGCTGTAGAAGATGCGAAGAAAAACTTAATCGAAGTTCCACGTGTAGGTGGTACAACTCCTCACTTAGTGATGGGTAAATTCGGTGCAGGTAACATCATGATTAAACCTGCTTCTCCTGGTACAGGAGTTATCGCTGGTGGTCCAGTACGTGCCGTACTAGAACTTGCTGGTATTACAGATATCTTATCTAAATCTTTAGGATCTAACACACCAATCAATATGGTTCGTGCTACAATCCAAGGTTTATCTGAACTAAAACAAGCTGAAGAAGTTGCAAAACTTCGTGGTAAATCAGTAGAAGAACTTTTAGGTTAAGGGAGGGAAATTGACAATGGCAAACAAATTAGCGATTACCCTTACTAAAAGCCCAATCGGTTCTAAACCAGGCCAAAAGAAAACTCTTGAAGCTCTAGGTTTACGTAAAATGCAACAAACTGTTGAACATGCTGACAACGTCGCTGTTCGCGGTCAAATTGCAAAAGTAGCACACTTAGTAACTGTTACTGAAAATTAATCTTTTATCTTACAATAAGGAGGTGCCTCTAATGAAACTTCATGAATTACAACCAGCTGCTGGTTCACGTAAAGTACGTAACCGCGTAGGTCGTGGTATCGCAACAGGTAACGGTAAAACTTCTGGTCGCGGTCACAAAGGTCAAAAAGCCCGTTCAGGCGGTGGCGTACGCCCTGGCTTCGAAGGTGGTCAAAATCCATTATTCCGTCGTTTACCAAAACGCGGTTTCACAAACATTAACCGTAAAGAATTCGCTATCGTGAATCTTGACGCTTTAAATCGTTTTGAAGATGGCACAGAAGTAACACCAGCTTTACTTGTTGAAACTGGCGTTGTGAGCAATGAAAAATCAGGTATTAAAGTTTTAGGTAACGGTTCTGTTACAACTAAACTTACTGTGAAAGCTCACAAATTCTCTGCTTCTGCTAAAGAAGCTATTGAAGCTGCTGGCGGAAACATTGAGGTGATCTAATGTTTCAGACTATCGCTAACCTATTCCGCGTTAGAGATATCCGAAATAAGATCATTTTCACACTTTTGATGTTGGTGATTTTCCGTATAGGAACATTTATCCCGGTACCAAATGTGGATGCAGATGTATTAAAGCAAACCGATGAACAAAGTTTAGTCGGTTTCCTTAATATGTTTGGTGGGGGAGCTCTCCAGAACTTCTCTATTTTCGCGATGGGAATTATGCCTTATATTACGGCATCAATCATCGTTCAACTGTTACAAATGGATGTTGTGAAAAAGTTCACTGAGTGGTCAAAACAAGGTGAAGTTGGGCGTAAGAAAAGTGCTCGATTTACACGATACTTTGCAATTGTCCTAGCATTCATTCAATCTATCGCTATGTCATATGGTTTCAACCGTATGTATAGCGGTATGTTGATTAGTGAAGAAGGTTTTTTAACTTATCTTACAATTGCCATTGTGTTAACTGCTGGAACAGCATTTCTATTGTGGTTAGGCGAACAGATTACTGAAAAAGGTGTGGGAAATGGTATTTCCATTATCATCTTCGCGGGGATCGTTGCAGCATTACCAAATACAGTTAATCAAATCTATGCTCAAGAATTTGAAAATGCTGGGGATCAATTGTTCCTTAACATTGTCAAATTTGCGCTTATTGCTTTAGTTGTTTTAGCTATTGTTGTTGGAGTTATCTACTTCGAACGTGCAAGTCGTAAAATTCCAATTCAATACTCTAAAGGTTCTGGTGGCAATATTCGTGGAGCGCAAAAATCCCACCTACCACTTAAAGTTAATGCAGCTGGGGTTATCCCAGTAATCTTCGCTGTTGCATTTATCGTAACACCTAGAACAATTGCATCTTTCTTTGGTGATGGTGAGGTTGCTACTTTCATTCAGAACACTTTTGATTATTCAAAACCTGTTGGTATGATAATCTACGTTGCATTGATTATTGCATTCGCATATTTCTATGCATTCGTTCAAGTGAATCCTGAGAAGGTAGCAGATAACTTGAAGAATCAAGGCGCTTATATTCCAGGGATTCGTCCAGGGAAGAATACAGAGTCGTATCTTACAAGTGTGTTATATCGCTTAACGTTTGTAGGGTCAATTTACTTATCAATTGTTGCTGTGTTACCGATTTTATTCGTTAACATTGGGGGTCTTCCACAATCAGCACAAATTGGCGGTACAAGTTTAATCATCGTTGTGGGCGTAGCTCTTCAAACAATGACTCAACTTGAATCACAATTAACTAAACGACACTATAAAGGTTTTATGAAATAACTTTGGTTGGCTTGGGGGCATTTTCGGATGTTCCTGATACAACCATAAATTATATATTGGAGGATTTACCGTATGAATATCGTTTTAATGGGTCTTCCTGGTGCCGGTAAAGGTACTCAAGCAGACAAAATTATTGAAAAGTACGACATTCCTCATATCTCTACAGGCGATATGTTCCGTGCCGCTATGAAAAATGGCACAGAACTTGGCTTAGAAGCGAAATCTTACATCGATAAAGGTGCTCTTGTACCTGATGAAGTGACGATTGGTATCGTTCGTGAACGCTTAGCTGAACCTGACTGCAATCAAGGATTCCTACTAGATGGTTTCCCACGTACAATTGAACAAGCTGAAGCTTTAGATCAAATCTTAGCAGATCTTGGACGCAAAGTTGAAGACGTGATTAACATTAAGGTAGACCAAGATGAATTGGTTAAACGCTTAACAGGTCGTCGTATTTGTAAAGTATGTGGCTCGTCTTATCACTTAGTTTTCAACCCACCAAAAGTTGAAGGCGTATGTGACAAAGATGGAGGAGAACTTTATCAACGCGCAGACGATAATCTAGAAACGGTTTCTAATCGTCTAGAAGTAAACATCAAACAATCTCAACCATTGCTTGATTTTTATAACAAAAAACAAATTTTAACAGATATTGACGGTCAGAAAGATATCAATGATGTCTTTGCTGATGTTGACGCTCTTTTAAAGAGCAGCCGCAACTAATACCCGAGTCTCGGGCGCAGGAAACTCTGCCTCGGCAAGGAAACGTGCTGCGGTAGCAAAACGGAATTTAAATTTCGAGAGCTGCAAAAGCATATTGTGCCCGGTCTATGCACTGATGAATTATTGTATCGTTCGAAGGATTCCCTTTGTCCTTGATGCAATATTAATTCTGAAGGGGTATAATGGGTTTCGTGTAAAGTATCTGTAGATTACAGGTATGCACAGATCTCATCCAAGGATATACATTCCAAGTGATCGCGTTGACATTATGGATACTGATTCTGGGATTTTTTCCAGGGATGTGAGATCGAACCCAGACGTCTTTCGAACATCTCTCATATAATCCAAACATATGTTAGACGAGTATTTCACAAGAACACTTGGCTGAATTCGTTTGAATTTAACGATGAGAACCTGCATTGCATATAGAAGGGAGACAGGCTCGATGGCGAAAGACGATGTAATTGAAATCGAAGGCACAGTTCTTGAAACTTTGCCAAACGCGATGTTTAAGGTAGAATTAGAAAATGGACATACAGTTCTTGCTCACGTGAGTGGCAAAATCCGTATGCACTTTATCCGCATTCTTCCTGGAGATAAAGTAACAATTGAATTATCTCCATATGACTTAACTCGCGGTCGTATCACATACCGTTTTAAATAATCTTTTGCACTCCGGACCACTAAGGAGGTTAGGTAAGATGAAAGTAAGACCATCTGTGAAACCAATCTGCGAAAAATGTAAAGTTATTCGCCGACGTGGTAAAGTAATGGTAATCTGTGAAAATCCTAAACACAAACAAAAACAAGGATAATAATAAAGGAGGTGCACATCGTACATGGCACGTATTGCTGGTGTTGATATTCCACGCGAAAAACGCGTTGTAATTTCATTAACTTACATCTACGGTATCGGTAACGCTACAGCTAAACAAGTATTAGCTGGTGCTGGCGTTGACGAAAACATCCGTGTTAAAGATCTAACTGAAGATCAATTAAACAAAATCCGTGAACAATTAGACACATATAAAGTAGAGGGTGACTTACGTCGCGAAATCTCTCTTAATATCAAACGTCTAATGGAAATCGGTTCATTACGTGGTATCCGCCACCGTCGCGGTTTACCTGTTCGTGGTCAACATACGAAGAACAATGCTCGTACTCGTAAAGGTCCTCGTAAAACTGTAGCGAACAAGAAAAAATAATTAAGTAAAGGAGGTCACGCATAACAATGGCACGTAAACAACAATCTCGTAAACGTCGTGTGAAAAAGAATATCGAAGCTGGTATTGCTCACATCCGTTCTACTTTCAACAACACAATTGTTACTATTACAGATGTACAAGGTAACGCAATTTCATGGTCATCAGCTGGTGCTCTAGGTTTCCGTGGTTCACGTAAATCTACTCCATTCGCTTCTCAAATGGCTTCAGAAGCTGCTGCTAAAACTGCAATGGAACATGGTTTAAAAACTCTTGAAGTAACTGTTAAAGGTCCTGGTGCTGGCCGTGAAGCTGCAATCCGTGCACTTCAATCAGCTGGTTTAGAAGTTACAGCTATCAGAGACGTAACTCCAGTACCTCATAACGGTTGCCGCCCACCAAAACGTCGTCGTGTATAATTAATAGTTGCAACTTAATCTAGAATTAAGTTAAACTATCATATGCACTAACTTTGTATTAGGACAATCTTATTTGATTGACATTCGATTTTAACAAACAAATGATGGATTGATACCATACATTCGATGTTTTATTAAGGAGGGTAAATTGAATGATCGAAATTGAAAAACCAAAGATTGAAACCGTTGAGATCAGTGATGATTTAAAATACGGCAAGTTTGTTGTGGAGCCACTTGAACGTGGTTATGGAACTACTTTGGGAAATTCACTACGTCGTATCCTTCTGTCTTCTTTACCAGGAGCTGCTGTTACATCAATTCAAATTGACGGCGTACTACACGAATTCTCTACTATTGAGGGTGTCGTAGAAGATGTTGCTTCAATTATTTTGAATCTTAAAAAGCTAGCTTTAAAAATTTACTCTGATGAAGAAAAAGTCATTGAAATTGATTTCAAAGGCTCAGGAGTGATTACTGCCGCTGATATTACTCACGACAGTGACGTAGAAATTTTAAACCCAGATCTATACATTGCAACTGTTGCTAATAATGGTCATCTTCGCATGCGTATGTATGCACAACGTGGACGTGGATACACTCCAGCTGATCAAAACAAACGCGAGGATCTTCCTATCGGCGTTATCCCGATCGACTCTATTTACACTCCAGTATCACGCGTCAACTTCACAGTGGAAAATACTCGTGTTGGTCAATCGACTGACTTCGACAAACTTTCACTTGATGTATGGACAGATGGCAGCATCGGTCCTAAAGAGGCGATTTCGCTCGGAGCAAAAATTTTAACCGAGCACTTAAACATCTTCGTTGGTTTAACTGATGAAGCGCAAACTGCTGAAATCATGGTTGAAAAAGAAGAAGACCAAAAAGAAAAAGTTCTTGAGATGACTATCGAGGAATTAGATCTTTCTGTTCGTTCTTACAACTGTCTGAAACGCGCTGGCATTAATACTGTTCTTGAACTTGCTAACAAGTCTGAAGACGATATGATGAAAGTACGTAACTTAGGACGTAAATCATTAGAAGAAGTAAAAGCGAAGTTAGAAGAGCTTGGTTTAGGGTTACGTGAAGAAGACTAAGCATAACTTTTAAATAATATAAATTTTACGATCAGTAATTGAACAAAGGAGGGAAATATCCATGGGTTACAGAAAACTTGGCCGTACAAGTTCTCAACGTAAAGCGATGCTTCGCGATTTAGCAACAGACTTAATCGTTAACGAACGCATCCAAACAACAGAAACTCGTGCAAAAGAATTACGTTCAGTAGTTGAAAAAATGATTACTCTAGGTAAACGCGGTGACTTACACGCTCGTCGTCAAGCTGCAGCATTTATCCGTCGTGAGTTAGCTACTACAACTGACGCTGAAGGTAACGAACAAACTGTTTTCGCACTTCAAAAGTTATTTGATGATGTAGCTCCACGCTACGCTGACCGTCAAGGCGGTTATACTCGCATTATGAAAGTTGGTCCACGTCGTGGTGACGGTGCACCAGTAGTTGTGATTGAATTAGTTTAATCTTAACTAATGCGGTGGAGGGTGTACTGTTCGCATCAAATGAACTTTGCACCCTCTTTTTTTAAAAACCAAAATGATTTATACGACAATATAAAAAGCTGAGTGTTATGATGAGCAGTTGAGGCTGTCTCGTTTAGCTCTACGCACCCCATCCACTTATAGGTCTGAGCAACCTATAAGGAGACTTTCGATTTTTGCGCGTTTCTCTGGATGGGGTGCGCGCTTTTTTTATTTATTTTAAAATATGACACCTAAACGACTTTGTCTCTTGTGGCAAAGTCGTTTCTTTTTGTATAGAATAGCTATAAATAGTGAGCTCAGTTAGAATGTAGAGTAGAGAATTGTCGAGCAAGAGAGGAGTTTCAACATGGATGAAATACTATCACTAAAAAATATTGCATTTACATACACACCTGATCAGCCAGAAGTGAAAAATGCAGTAGAAGATGTTTCCTTTACAGTTTATGAAGGGGAATGGATTGCTATTGTTGGGCATAATGGTTCTGGAAAGTCCACGTTAGCACGTATTATTAATGGGTTATTATTTCCACAACAAGGAAGCGTTAGTGTACTAGACCAACCAATGAATGAAGAGAATCTTTGGGATATTCGTTCAAAAATGGGGATGGTATTCCAAAATCCCGATAATCAATTTGTTGGTGCAACAGTACAAGATGATGTTGCATTTGCTTTAGAAAATAATGGCGTACCGCATAAAGAAATGGTGCAACGTGTGCACGAAGCATTAGCTCAAGTGAAAATGGAGGATTTTTTAGATAATGAGCCACAACATTTATCCGGTGGTCAAAAGCAACGTGTCGCAATTGCAGGTGCCTTGGCATTACGTCCACGTATTTTAATTTTAGATGAAGCAACATCGATGTTGGATCCGCAAGGGCGCGCAGAAGTTTTAAATACTGTTCATAAGCTACGTGAAGAAACTGGATTAACAGTATTATCAATTACACACGACTTGGAAGAAGCAATGCTTGCAGATCGTTTACTGTTCATGAATGGTGGTCGAAAGTTTGCAGAGGGAACACCACAGCAAATTTTTGATTTAGGAGATGAACTTGTTAAATTAGGATTAGATTTACCATTTCCAATTAAAATGGTTAAGCTATTACAGCAACAGGGAGTCACACTTGAAGGTGGCTATATGACAGAAGAAGAGTTGGTGAATGATATATGGATATCGAACTTCAAAAAGTAAGTTATAGCTATGGTGTGGGCACTCCTTTTGAAAAGCGTGCGTTATTTGATGTTGATTTATTAATCCCTAGTGGAAGTTATCAAGCGATTATTGGTCATACAGGTTCGGGAAAATCAACCATTCTACAGCATTTAAATGCATTGTTGAAGCCTACTGAAGGTACAGTACGAATTGGTAGTGCAATTATTGAATCTAAAAAGAAACCCAAAGATTTACGTCCCGTTCGTCAAAAAGTTGGGATTGTGTTTCAATTTCCTGAGCATCAATTGTTTGAAGAAACGGTGCTAAAGGATATTATGTTTGGCCCAATGAATTTTGGTGTTGATGAAAAAGAAGCTGAGGAACGAGCACGTAAAATGTCCAATCTTGTTGGATTACCAGAAGAAGTGCTTGAAAAATCACCATTCGATCTATCAGGTGGTCAAATGCGTCGTGTGGCGATTGCAGGTGTACTTGCAATGAAACCAGATGTCATTGTACTGGATGAGCCAACTGCTGGTCTTGATCCACGTGGTCGAAAAGAAATCATGGAATTGTTTTATAAATTGTATAAAGAACAAAACTTAACAATGATTCTCGTAACACATAGCATGGAAGATGCAGCACGTTATGCAGACCACATTGCCATTATGTATAATGGGCGCTGTGTATTAACAGGAAAGCCACTCGAAATTTTTAGTGATGCGAAAAAACTTGCTGAGTTTCGTTTGGAAGTACCGCATATCATTCGTTTTCAGAAGCGTTTAGAGGCTCGTTTAGGCTTTTCTCTTCCAAAGCTTTGTCTAACAGAGGAAGAACTCGCAGAAACGCTTGCAAAGGCTGTTAAGGAGCGTGAGCAATAATGGGTAAAATGATTTTTGGACGCTTCTTACCAGGAGATTCAATTGTGCACAAAATGGATCCACGTGCGAAGTTATTATTTGTTTTTATTTTTATTGTTGCCGTATTCTTAGCAAATAATGTGTGGTCATATGCGGTACTATTAGCATTTACATTTCTTGTGATGACTATATCGAAAATTAAATTACGTTACTTAATCAACGGCTTAAAGCCTGTCATGATACTACTTGTATTTACATTGTTTATTCATGTCTTCTTCACAAAAGGTGGCGCCGTTTTAGTGGATTGGAAATTTATTGAGATTCATGAAGAGGGGCTACGACAAGGGATATTTATTTCAATTCGTTTCCTTGTATTAGTGTTTATGACATCTATTTTAACGTTAACAACATCACCGATTGCCATTACAGATGGTATGGAAATGTTATTAAATCCGTTTAAAAAAATAAAATTACCTGTGCATGAGCTGGCGTTGATGATGTCGATTGCGCTACGCTTTATTCCAACACTAATGGATGAAACCGATAAAATCATGAAGGCTCAGATGGCACGTGGATCGGATATGACTTCTGGACCGATTAAAGACCGTATTAAAGCGGTGGTGCCTTTACTTGTTCCACTCTTTGTTAGTGCCTTTAAGCGTGCAGAAGATTTAGCAACAGCTATGGAAGTACGAGGATATCGCGGGGGCGACGGTCGTACGCGTTATCGTCAGTTGAAATGGAATCTTCGAGATACATTAGCACTTGTCGTATTAGTGCTAGTAATAGGATTACTCGTATTTTTACGCAATTAGGAGGGCAATATGCGACGTTTGAAAGCAACGATTTCATATGATGGTACAAATTTTGCTGGGTATCAAGTACAACCAAATCAGCGTACTGTGCAAGAAGAAATCGAAAAAGTATTAACAAGAATGCATAAAAGTAAAGAAACGATTCATGTGACGGCAAGTGGGCGTACAGATGCACGCGTACATGCGTTAGGTCAGGTGCTACATTTTGATACGACATTAACGATTCCTGTAGATCGTTACGTAACAGCACTAAATGTCCAACTACCACATGATATTCGTTTTCTAAAAATAGAAGAGGTTGCTGAAGACTTCCACGCACGTTACAGCGTACACGGAAAGCAATATCGATATATTTGGTCATGTGAAAAAATTTTAAATCCATTCCGTCGATATTACACGACAGCAACAAATGGTCATAAACCAGATATCGCAAGGATGAAAGAAGCTACTCAGTATATTATTGGCACACATGATTTTTCTTGCTTCTGCGCTGCCAACACGGGAGTGAAGGATAAAGTTCGTACAGTAGAGGCATTAGACTTTGAATGGCACGGTGAAGAGTTACACATGATTATTCGAGGAAATGGATTCTTGTATAATATGGTGAGAATTATTGCCGGAACTTTGTGGGAAGTAGGAATTTCTAAGCGAGAACCAGCAGAAATTGAACAAATTGTGGCATCGATGAATCGGAAGACCGCTGGTAAAACCGCGGCGCCACAAGGTTTATACCTAGAAAAAGTACATTATCCAAATTAGAACAACATCGCCTAGTGTTTTTTTGAAAATGCTTGACTTAAGTTGCTCAGTGTTATAAGATGATGTATGGTATTTTCATTACCCCACAAGATAAGCCCCGAATCTTTTCTTATGAGGATAAAGAAAACAATTGGAACAGATTTTATAGAATTAGAATTAATATTGAAATTGTAGGAGGATACTAACAATGATGCGTACAACATTCATGGCAAAAGGCCACGAAGTAGAACGTAAATGGTATGTTGTTGACGCTGAAGGCCAAACTCTTGGTCGCTTAGCTTCAGAAGTAGCAGCTATTTTACGTGGTAAAAATAAACCAACATTCACACCTAACGTTGACACAGGTGATCATGTAATCATCATCAACGCTGAAAAAATCCAATTAACAGGTAACAAATTACAAGGTAAAATTTATTACCGTCACACTCAATACTCAGGCGGTTTAAAACAACGTACTGCAGGCGAAATGAAAGAAAAATACCCTGTACAAATGCTTGAATTAGCTGTAAAAGGCATGCTTCCTAAAAACTCTTTAGGTCGTCAAACTTTCACAAAATTACACGTATATGCTGGCGCTGAACACCCACACGCTGCACAACAACCAGAAGCTTATACGCTTCGCGGATAATTATTAGAGGAGGACAATATCTTGGCACAAGTTCAATATATCGGCACAGGCCGTCGTAAAAGCTCTACTGCCCGCGTACGTTTAGTACCAGGCGAAGGCAAAATCGTAATCAACAATCGCGCAGTTGAAAACTACGTACCATTCGAAACTTTACGCGAAATTATCAAACAACCATTAGTAGCAACTGAAACTCTTGGAAGCTATGACATTTTTGTAAATGTTAACGGTGGTGGTTTCACAGGTCAAGCTGGCGCTATCCGCCACGGTATCGCTCGTGCGTTACTAACAGTTGACCCTGATTTCCGTCCAGCACTTAAATCTGCAGGTTTACTTACTCGTGACCCTCGTATGAAAGAACGTAAAAAACCAGGTCTACGCGGCGCTCGTCGTGCACCTCAGTTCTCAAAACGTTAATCTTTCGTTTACAGAATACAAAAACCACTCTCTTATGGGAGTGGTTTTTCTTATTTCTTTTAATGTTAATTATTTACTTTTATCTCAAAATTAGTTATGATTTGATAAACATATTTTAAATTTGATTATTGGAGGATTACTTATGGTTGTAAAATTTGATATTGGTTCGACAGCAACATTTTCAAAGACAATTAGTGAATTTGATGTTTATCAATTCGCAGGTATTTCAGGTGATTTAAATCCGATACATATTAATAAAATTGCAGGTGAAGCATCAATCTTTAAAGACCGCGTTGCACATGGGATGCTTGTATCTTCGTTAATTTCAACAACAATCGGTATGAAGCTTCCTGGTGAAGGTACAATTTATCTAGGTCAAAATTTAAAATTTACACGCCCGGTTTATATTGGCGACACCGTAACAGCTAAGGTTGAAGTTGCGGAATTCATTAAAAAAGATATTGTAAAACTACTAACAACAGTAACAAATCAGCATGGTAAAACAGTTGTTGAAGGCGATGCTGTTGTGAAAGTTCCAATTGAAGAATAAAAAAACGGAATCGCTTAGTGCGATTCCGT
>NZ_HE578964.1:0-2667 GCF_000307285.2 Kurthia sp. Dielmo | reverse complement strand
TTAGTGCGATTCCGTTTTTTTATGGCGTTTTAAAACTTTTTCTACACGCAATTCTATTTTTTGTAATAGTAAGGTAAATGGTTTTCCTGCTAATAAGATCGCAACGAGCGCAAAAACTCCTAAATAAATCCATAGCCATGCATGCGGGAAAATGCCTTTTAAAAAATCATTTACATGATAGTGATGATAAAGAAATAGTAGCGGCCTGTGGAAAAAGTAAATAGAAAGTGAGCGTTCGCCGATTACAGTAAACCAAGTATGCTTTTGAGTCATCAATGAGAGAATAGCGATAGACATACAAGTCGTTACGACCATCGTTAACAAACGCATAATTGCACCTGATCCAGCAATATCGAGACCCATACGAATCTGGGTATATGCATTTCGACCACTTAATAAATTACGCATATCATATAATGTATCGATATTTAAATAAATTGTGATAGCGATTAATACAAGAGAAAGAGCTGATACGATTTTTAATTTTGGAGATTGTAGAAAGTCCGCTAAATCATTTGGTTTTATATAATAACCGATAATGAAAAACGGAAAGAATGAAATGATTCTTGAACCTACTAGTACATCGCCAATATTTGTATAGCCAATTGCCAATGCTAAAACGATGCTTGAGGGAATGACAATGGAAGCCTTTAAATTCCGTAAAAGGCGTCCTAAGCATAACCAAACGGCCATTGCGAACATGAACCATGGTACGCTATTTTCTACAAATGGATTAAATACATAATTTTCTCGACCTAACCAATAATGAATTAATAAGTAAAAAATAATTTCCATTATAAAATAGAGAATAAGGAAATTTGCTATTTTTTCAATACGGAAGGGATCTTTTAAAATAATCGATTTACTGAATAGCCCTGCTAAGAAAATAAATAGTGGCATGTGGAATAAATAAATGTAGAAAAAGAAAATACGCATTGATTCAAAGTAGTCTGTATAATAATCTGCTGCGTGACCTAATACGACAAGTATAATGAGAAGCGCCTTTACATTGTCGAAAACAAAAATGCGTTGTTTAGAAGTATTCATAAAAACCCTTTCTTTATATGAGATATGTACACTACATAATATAGCGCTAAAAGAGTCTCTGTGAAATTACATTTATGTAAAATTCGAATGGCTGGTACGTAACAACCTCGTGACAAAGTATGAAGGGTTTTTTCGGCAATTATGTTATACTTGATTCGATATAAACAAGATTATGAGGAGTGTTAGATTGTGATTAATGAACAACAAGTCCGTGAATTACTTGGTGGTTTTACAGATCCCATTTTACATAAAACATTAGCTGAAACAAATGGGGTACTTGAAGTAAGCATTAAAGAAGAAAAAGAACATGTTAGTGTGAAGGTTGCGATTGCGAAATTAGGTACACCTGAACAATTAACTTTCCAAATGGATATTGTAAATGAATTAAAAGAAGCGGGTTTCAAAACAGTAGGTATCCGTTTTGCAGAATTAGATGCGTCTGTATTAGAACAATTCCGTGGAACAGCAACGCGTTCAGAGGCGCAAGACTTATTATCTCCAATAAATAAAACGCAATTTATCTCAATTGCTTCTGGTAAAGGTGGAGTGGGTAAATCAACTGTATCTGTTAACCTTGCTGTAGCATTAGCGCGATTAGGTAAAAAAGTTGGTCTAATTGATGCGGATATTTATGGATTTAGTGTTCCTGATATGATGGGCGTGCAAGATATGCCTCGCGTAGAAAATGACCGCATTTTCCCGGTAGAGCGTTTTGGCGTAAAAATGATTTCAATGGGATTCTTTGTTGAAAACAATGCACCAGTCGTATGGCGCGGGCCAATGTTAGGTAAAGTATTAGATCAGTTCTTCCGTGATGTAGAGTGGGGCGATTTAGATTACTTACTATTAGACTTACCTCCAGGTACAGGTGATGTGGCACTTGATATTCACCAAATGCTACCTGAATCATATGAAATTGTTGTAACAACACCACATCCAACAGCAGCATTCGTTGCAGCACGTGCGGGTGCAATGGCAATTAAAACACAACATCATATTTTAGGTGTAGTTGAAAATATGTCATGGTTCCAATCAGAAGTATCGGGTGAAAAAGAATACGTATTTGGTAAAGGTGGCGGTACTAAGCTAGCTTCTGAATTACGTACACAATTACTTGGTCAAATTCCACTAGGTCAACCAGATATTATTGAAGCAGATTTTGCACCATCTGTTTATGCTAGAAATCATTCGACAGGTCAACTTTATTTAGAAATGGCTCAAAATGTTATTGATCAATTAGCAAAAGAAGAAAAATAAATCGTTTATAATAGTATGAAGAAATCCGAAACCGTATATGGTTTCGGATTTTTATTTGAATAAAAGATTGGAAAATGATGTTTGAAATAGCACTAAAAAGATTTTATTAGTATAAGGGGTTTTGCTAAAAATTATTTTAATAAAAAGGTTGACCGCTTTTAAAAAGAAGCGTATAGTTAGTTTTGTTGTTAAAACAACTTATTTGAAACAAAATAAAAAATGCTTGCATTTAATAAATTTTGTTGATATAATAATTAAGTCGTCAAAACGATGGCGAAAGTAAAATTTAAATCTTTCAAAAAAAGTTGTTGACACAAACAACTTGAAATGATAAGATATAAGAGTTGCTGAATAAGCGACTTA